>JBNPEA010000101.1:0-7734 GCA_051117315.1 Salinarimonas sp.
GCGCACCGCCTCGCCGAGGACGCACTGGAAGTCGCGCACCATGGCGGGATAGGGGTGCGGGACGGGGGCCGTGCCGATGCAGTAGAACGTCGTCTCGACGTTCGTCACCCAGTCGCGCAGCGCCTCGTTCATCGCGTCCTTGAGCGTCTTCGAGCCGGACTGGCAGGGCACGACGGTGGCGCCGAGCATCTCCATGCGGAAGACGTTGGGCTTCTGCCGCTCGACGTCGACGGCGCCCATGTAGACGATGCACTCGAGCCCGAAGCGTGCGCACAGCGTCGCCGTGGCGACGCCGTGCTGGCCGGCGCCGGTCTCGGCGATGATGCGCGTCTTGCCCATGCGCCGGGCGAGCAGGATCTGCCCGAGCACGTTGTTCACCTTGTGCGCGCCGGTATGGTTGAGCTCGTCGCGCTTGAAGTAGATCTTCGCGCCCTTGTCCGGGCCCGCCGTCTCGCGCACGTGCTCGGTCAGCCGCTCGGCGTAGTAGAGCGGGCTCGGGCGCCCGACATAGTGGGTCGCGAACGAGCGCAGCTGCCGCTCGAACTCCGGGTCCGCCTTGGCGGCCGCGTAGGCCGCCTCCAGCTCCAGGATGTTCGGCATCAGGGTCTCGGCCACGAAGCGGCCGCCGTAGATGCCGAAATGGCCGGTCTCGTCGGGTCCGTTGCGGAAGGAGTTGGGCTTCTGCGGAGCGGTCACGGCGTGTGTGCCTCGTCCTGTGCGCGCCAGGCGGCGCGGGCGGCGGCCGTGAAGGCCGCGATGGCGATCGGGTCCTTGAGCCCCGGCGCGAGCTCGACGCCGGAGGAGACGTCGACGGCACGCATCCGCGTCGCCGCGATCGCCTCGCCGACGCTGCGCGACCCGAGCCCTCCTGACAGCATGGCCGGGCGGCCCGGGTCAAGCGCGGCGACGAGCCGCCAGTCGAAGGCGAGCCCGTTGCCGCCCGGGAGGGCGGCGGGATCCTTCGGCGGCTTGGCGTCGAACAGCAGCCGGTCGCATACCGCCGCGTAGGCCGGCACCCCGACGAGGTCAGCCTCCTCGGCGATGCCGATCGCCTTCATCACGGGCACGCCGAAGCGCTCCCGGATCGCCGCGACCCGCTCGGGCGTCTCCTTGCCGTGGAGCTGGAGGAGATCGGGGCGCAGCCGCGGGACGAGGGCGGCGAGGAGGTCGTCGTCGGGGTCGACCACGAGCGCGACGACCTGCGCGCGCCCGCGGGCCCGCTCGGCCAGCGCGGCGCCGGCGTCGAGGTCGACGTGGCGGGGGCTCTTTTCGAAATGCACCAGCCCGACCATGTCGGCACCCGCCGCGAGCGCCGCATCCAGCGTCTCGGGCGTCTTCAGGCCGCAGATCTTGACGAGGCCGGGGGAGATCATGCCCGGAGGCTTACGGCAGCGGACCGGGCTTGTGAAGGGGGCGGGGGGTCGCGCCGGTCGCGCCACCTCGGTTTGCAGGTCGGCATGGGCACGCTATATTCACGAGCGAGGAGAGCGCCATGACCGACCAGCAGCTCGAGGCCTACAAGCAGCTCCTGCGCGAGCACGGCGCCCGTAACTCCGAGACGGCGGAGAAGGCCCGCGCCTCCCTCGTCCGAGCCGGCACACACGACCGCGAGGGTCGGCTCACCCCGGAGTACGGGGGCGCCCCCGCCAAAGAGCCGCCTCGCCGGTGAGCCGGCTCGCCGCATCGTTCGTTCTAGGCTTTCACGGCTGCGATGCCGAGGTGGGACGCTGGGCGCTGGACGGCGAGCTCGATCTGGTCCGGAGCGACAAGGCACACGATTGGCTCGGGCCGGGCATCTACTTCTGGGAGGCCGATCCCTTGCGCGCGCTCGAATGGGCCCGCTGGAAGGTCGAGCGCGGCGACTACCGGGAGCCGTTCGTGGTGGGCGCCATCATCGACCTCGGCAATTGCCTGAACCTTCTCGAACGAGAGAACATCGGGCTTCTGAAGCTGGCTCACGCCAATCTCGTCGGACGCCACGAGCAGGCGGGCCTGGAGATGCCGCGCAACCGCGATCCGTCCGGCGTCGGCAATCGCGACAAGCTGCTTCGCTTTCTCGACTGTGCCGTCATCAAGATGGTGCACCAGGCCGTCGAAGAGCAGGTCGGAGGTCCCCAGCTCGCTCCGTTCGATACCGTCCGCGGCCTTTTCGTCGAAGGCGAGCCGGCGTATCCGGGCGCGACCTTCTACGAGCGGACGCACACCCAGATCGCCGTCGTCGAGCCGTCCTGCATCAAGGGGGTCTTCCGGCCGACGCCGTATCCCGAGCTGCCTTGACCAGACATCCCGCGCCGAGGCGCGTCGCGCGCATTCCACGACCGGCGCGGTTGCCCCGCCCCGTCCCCGTCGCCTATCACGGTCGACGCCACCCCTTCCGCTCCTCGCGCGTTGAGAGGTCATGACCCCTCTACCCCATCCCCTCCTCGTCGCCGACGTCGGCGGCACCAACGCCCGCTTCTCGCTCGCCGAGACGCCGGGCGCGCCGCTCGTCCCCGTCTGCCGGCTGCGGACGAAGGAGACGCCGACCGCCTACGACGCGGTGGAGCAGGCGATCGCCGCGACGCCGTCGGGGGCGCGGAGCCTCGTCCTGTGCGCGGCGGGGCCGGTGCTCGGGCGCGAGGCGCGGCTGACCAATGCCCAATGGACCTTCGACGGGGCCGATCTCGCCCGCCATTTCGGCCTCGCCCAGGGGCTGCTGCTCAACGATTTCGAGGCGGCGGCGCTGGCGCTCGCGGTGCTCGAGCCGTCGGATGCGGTGCCGATCGGCACGCCCGTCCCGCCCGGAGGCGGGCCCAAGCTCGTGCTCGGGCCGGGCACGGGGCTCGGCATGGCCGCGCTCGTCACCGTCGCCGGGCGCGCCGCGCCGCTGCCCGGCGAGGCCGGTCACATCGGCTTCGGCCCCCTCGACGACGAGGACTTCCGCGTGTTTCCGCGGCTCGAGCGGCATTTCGGGCGCATCACCCCGGAGGCGATCCTGTCCGGGCCGGGGCTGGTGCGCCTGCACCGGGCGATGGCGCCCGATTTCGGTCGCGACCCAGCGGCGGTCGAGAGCGAGCCTCCGCGCGTCGCCGAGCTGGCGGTCTCGGGCGGGAGCGCGCACGCGCGGGCCACGGTGGACGCCTTCCTCAAGCACCTCGCCCGCTTCTCGGGCGACATGGGCATCGTCTTCGCGGCGACCGGCGGCGTGGTCATCCGCGGCGGCGTGATCGCCTCGCTGGCGCCGCTCCTCGACGAGGCGCGGTTCCGGTCGCTGTTCGAGGAGAAGCCGCCGGTGGACGCCCTCGCCCGCGCCGTGCCCCTGATGCGTCTGCCCTCCGACGACGTGATCCTGCGCGCCATGGCCGCGGTCGGCGCCGACCCGGACCGCTTCGTGATCGACTATCCCGCGCGCCTCTGGCGGATCTGAGCGGCCTGCACGCTTTTCCAAGTCGCCGAGAGTCTTCGCGCCTCCGGAACGACTCGCGCAGAGTCACGTTCGATTCGCTCGTCGAGTCGAACGACTCCGCACGCGAGTCGTCTCGACTCGCGAATGCGGGTCGAGACGGGGAGATTACCGCATGGCCGCGCGCGCGATCTGGAAAGGCTACTTGAAGCTCTCGCTGGTTTCCTGCGCCGTGGCGCTCTACCCCGCTGCGACGTCCTCCGCCAAGGTGCGCTTCAACACCCTGAACCGCGAGACCGGGAACCGGGTGAAGCGGGTCTTCGTCGACGCCGAGACCGGCGACCCGGTGGAGCCCGAGGACCAGGTCAAGGGCTACAAGGTCGGCAAGAACGAGTACATCCAGGTCGAGGACGAGGAGATCGAGGCGCTCAAGCTCGAATCGACCCACACGATCGACATCGAGACCTTCGTCCCGCGCACGGAGGTGGACGAGCGCTACCTCGACAGCCCCTACTACCTCGTTCCCGACGACAAGGTGGCGCAGGAGGCCTTCGCCGTGATCCGCGACGCCATCCGCGAGAAAGGCATGGCAGCGATCGGGCGCGTGGTGATGGCGCGGCGCGAGCGGCTGATCCTGCTCGAGCCCCTCGACGACGGGCTGATGGGCACCACCCTGCACTACGCCTACGAGATCCGCGGCGAGACGGAGGTGTTCGAGGACATCCCGGACGTGGACTACCCCGACGAGGTGAAGGATCTCGCGCTGCACATCGTCGAGACCAAGACCGGCCATTTCGAGCCGGAGACGTTCGAGGACCGCTACGAGACCGCGCTGGTCGAGATGATCCGCGCCAAGCAGGCCGGCTCCGCGGAAGTGCCGAAGCCGAAGGCGCCGCAGCCCTCGAACGTCGTCAACCTGATGGACGCGCTGAAGCGCTCGCTCGCCGCCGAGGAGGGCGGCGACCCCGCGAGGAAGGCGCCGCCGAGCCGCACCAAGGCGAAGGCGCGGACCGTGCCCGGGGCCGCCGACGAGGAGGCCGGCGCGTCCGGCAAGGCGGGGAAGCCGGCGGCGAAGGCATCCAAGCCAGCCAAGGCGTCGTCGTCGAAGGCGTCGGCTTCCACGAAGACCGCCACGAAGCCTTCTTCCGCGAAATCCGCCGGTGGCCGGTCCACGGCCCGCAAGCCCGCGGCCCGGCAGCGCAAGGCGAGCTGAGGACGCATGGCGACGGCCCGCCGAGCCACGCAGGCGGCGCGCGCTGCGGACGATCCGCTCGGGCGCTACCGCGACAAGCGCGACTTCGCCGCGACCCCCGAGCCGCGCGGCCGCCCCACGCCGCGCCGGACAGCCGAGCGGCTGCGCTTCTGCGTGCAGAAGCACGCCGCGCGCCGGCTGCACTACGACCTGCGGCTCGAGCTCGACGGGGTGCTGCTGTCCTGGGCGGTGACCCGCGGCCCGAGCCTCGTTCCCGGCGACAAGCGTCTCGCCGTCCACACCGAGGACCACCCGCTCGACTACATCGACTTCGAGGGCCTGATCCCGGAGGGCTCCTACGGCGGCGGCGCGATGATCGTCTGGGACGAGGGCACCTGGGAGCCCGAGGGCGACGCGCGCGTCGGCATGGAGCGCGGGCGCCTCAGCTTCACCCTGGCGGGCGCGCGGCTCGGCGGGCGCTGGCACCTGGTGCGCACCGGCGCGGGCAAGGCGCGGCGCACGAGCACGAAAGAGAACTGGCTCCTGATCAAGTCCGACGACGAGGCCGCCCGTCCCGCGGGCACGGGCGACATCCTGGCGGAGGAGGAGACCTCGATCCGCTCCGGGCGGACGATCGAGGACCTGAAGACCGACGACGTGCGCCGGGCCGACTGGGACGCCAAGCTGGCCGACCCGCAGGCGAAGCCGTCCGCGAAGACGGCACCTGGCAAGAAGGCTCGGGCGACGAAGCCGTCAACCCGAACGAAGCGGGAGACCGCGCCCGCCTCCGGCCTCGCCGACATCCCCGGCGCGAAGCGGGCGAAGCTCTCCGCCTTCGTGCCGCCGTGCCTCGCGAGCCTCTCGGACGTGGCGCCCTCGGGCGAGCGCTGGGTGCACGAGATCAAGTTCGACGGCTACCGCCTGCAGGCGCGCATCGACGGCCGGACGGTGGCGCTCCTCACCCGCAAGGGGCTCGACTGGACGGCGCGGTTCGGGGCGCTGGCGGAGGCGCTCGCCGCGCTCGACCTCGGTACGGCGCTGATCGACGGCGAGGCCGTCGTCGAGGACGTCCGCGGCGTCTCCGACTTCGGCGCGCTGCAGGCGGCGCTGAAGGCCGGCGACACGTCGGCCATCGTCTACCAGGCCTTCGACCTCCTGCATCTCGACGGCGTCGACCTGACCGGCGCGCCGCTCGCCGAACGAAAGCGCCGGCTCGCCCTCCTCCTCGACGATGCGCCGGCGGGGGGGCGCGTGCGCCTGTCCGACCACATCGCCGGGGACGGCGCGGCGATGGTCCGCCACGCCTGCCGGATCGGGATCGAGGGCGTGATCTCCAAGCGTGCCGATCGCCCGTATCGCTCCGGCCGCGGCGAGGACTGGCGCAAGACCAAGTGCTCGGCGAGGCAGGAATTCGTCATCGCCGGCTACGTCCCCGCGACGAGCCGGCGCAAGGCGGTGGGCTCGCTCGTGCTCGGCGTCTACGAGGGCGAGGAGCTCGTTCACGTGGGCCGCGTCGGTACCGGCTTCACGGAGGCGGACGCGAAGGCGCTCTACGAGGCGATCGAGGCGGTGCATGCCGACGCGCCGCCCTTCGCCGCCCCCCTCCCCCGCGCCGCGGCCGCGAAGGTGCGCTGGGCCCGGCCCGAGCTCGTCGCCGAGATCGAGCTGCGGGGCTGGACGGCGGACGGGCTCCTGCGGCACGCATCCTACAAGGGCCTGCGCGAGGACAAGGACCCGCGCGAGGTCGCCCGCGAGACGCCCGCGCCGCCCCCCGTCGGCGCGACGCCGGACCCGCCTGCGGGCAGGACGAGCAAGGCCAACACGAGGAAGACGATGGGCACGGACGAGGAGGCCTATGCCGGCATCAGGCTCACGAGCCCCGACCGCATCCTCTGGGAAGGCCAGGGGATCACCAAGCAGGGGCTCGCGGACTACTATGTCGAGGTGGCGGACTGGGTCCTGCCGCAGATCGAGAACCGCCCCCTCGCCGTGATCCGCTGCCCCGCGGGGGCGCAGAAGGAGTGCTTCTTCGCCAAGCATCCGTGGGCCGGCCTCGACCGCGCGGTGCTGACGCCGAACGTGGGCGACGATCGCCTCGTCGCCGTGCGCGACCTGCGCGGGCTCATCAGCCTCGTCCAGTTCGGCGTGCTGGAGCTCCACCCCTGGGGCTCGACCCTGGACGACCCCGAGAAGCCCGACCGCCTCGTCTTCGACCTCGACCCCGGCGAGGGCGTCGGCTTTCCCGAGGTGATCGAGGCGGCTCGGGCCGTGCGCGAGCGGCTCTCCGCCGATGGGCTCGAGAGCGTCGTCAAGACCACCGGCGGCAAGGGGCTGCACGTGGTCGTGCCGCTCGTGCCGAAGGCGGGCTGGGAGGAGGCGAAGGCCTACGCGTCGGGGCTCGCGACCGCCATGGCGAAGGACGAGCCGGCGCGCTACACCGACACGCTCGCCAAGAAGGCGCGGCAGGGCCGCATCTTCGTCGACTACCTGCGCAACGGGCGCGGCGCCACCGCGGTCGCCGCCTACTCCACCCGCGCCCGGCCGGGCGCACCCGTCGCGACGCCGCTCGGCTGGGACGAGCTCGGGCCCGAGATCGCGCCCGACCATTTCAAGGTGCTCGACCTGCCGATCCGCCTCGCCCACCTGAAGCGCGACCCGTGGGCGGGGATGGCCGACATGAAGCAGGCGCTGCCGAGGCGGAAGCGCCGGTGACCTGTACCTCCCCGAGGGGGAGGTCGGCGCCCGCAGGGCGACGGGTGGGGGCGAATGTTCGTGACTGTCACAAACGGCTCGCCCCCCCCCCGCCCCCGCCCGCGCGGCCCCCCCCCCGGGGGGGGGGGGGGGGGGGGGCGCCGGCGCGGCGCCCCCGGGGGGGTGGGGGGGGGCCGGCGGGCCGGGGGGAGGGGGGGGGCCAAGGGAACGGGGAGGGGCCAGAGAAGGGGGGGGGCAGGCGGGGGGGGGGGAAAAGGAGGGACTGGACGCTGGGAGGCGCCGGGCGGCGGTAAGGGGCGGTGCGGATCCAGCGGCTGAGCCTCCGCGGCCAGCGCCGAGCGGTCGGGATCCTCGCCGGCGGCAAACGCGTCGGCCACCCAGCGCGGGACCTGCGGCGCCGCGACGCTGGTGCCGTTGAGCCGCACGCGAGAGCCGCAGCGCGAGCCGG
>JBNPEA010000101.1:7744-20055 GCA_051117315.1 Salinarimonas sp.
GGGGTTGGGGGGGGGGGGGCGGGCGAGTCGGGGGGAGGGGAAGCCCCAAGGAGCGGGGAAGGCCCAAGGGAACGGGGGGGACTGGGGGGGAGCGTCAGAAGGGCAGCAGCACGTCGAGCACCTGCTGGCCGTAGCGCGGCTGCTGCACGTCGGTGATCTGGCCGCGACCGCCATAGGCGATGCGCGCCTGGGCGATCTTGGTCGAATCGATGGTGTTGTCGTTCTCGATGTCCTCCGGCCGCACGATGCCCGCGACGATGAGCTCGCGGACCTCGAAGTTCACACGCACCTCCTGCTTGCCCTCGATCACCAGGTTGCCGTTGGGCAGGGCCTGGGTGACCACCGCGGCGACGTTCGTCGTCAGCTGCTCGGAGCGGCGGATCGAGCCCGCGCCGCGGCTGGAGGAATCCGACTGCGCGTCGACGAGGGCGTCCGCCTGGACGTCGTCGCCGAAGACCTCGCCGTACTGCGTCTCGAGCCCGAACAGGCCGCCGGCGCCGAGCGCCTCCGAGTTGGCGCGCGAGCGGCGGGTCTGGTTGTCGAACTGGGCACGGTCGGTGATGCGCACGCGCACCGTGACGAGATCGCCGACCTGCGCGGCGCGCTGGTCCTTGAAGAAGCCGCGCGCGCCCTGGCGCCAGAGCGAGTTCGAGGCGAAGGAGACGACCTCCGGGTCCGGCATCGGCATGCGCACCGGGACGTAGCCCGCCTGCGCCGTCGGATCCTCGATGGCGGTGAGCGCCGGGGCGCGGCCGATGTTGGCGAGCCGGTCGGCGGTGCCGCAGGCCGACAGCGTCGCCGCGAGGACGACGAGGGTGACGGCGCGGAGCGCGCGGCGGGGAAGCGGGCTGAGCATGGCGCGTCCTCCGGGGGTCAGCGGGCGAGGGCCGCGACGCGGCCGTGGAAGGCGTTGCCGACGCGCACCGTGCCCGGGCCGATGACGGTGCCCTGCACGATCCGCCCGGACACCGGGTTCTCGACGTCGACCATGTCGCCCTCGGCGCCGGCCTGCCGCGACTTGCCGCGCAGCGTGAGGGTGAGCGAGCCGCTCTCGTAGACCATCAGCACCGTGCCATTGCGATCGACCAGCATCGGGCGCTCGAGGTCGCCCTGGCGCAGCAGCGCCCCGGCCACCAGCGAGCGCCGCGCGACGCGGCCGGCGACCTCGATGGCGTCGAGCCGCGTGTCGGCGGGCACGCGCTCGACGGCCCGGCGCTCGACCCGGTAGTCGTCCGCGCGGATGGCCTCGCCGCGGGCGATCGGCCGGGCGAGCACGGCGACGGACACCACCTGCCGCGCGACGCCGCTCACCGCCGCCTGGGCCCGGCGCTCGGCCGCGCTCGGCCCGACGAAGGCGGTCGCGGTGAAGCGGCGGGTCGAGGGGTCGTAGGCGAGATCGGCGATCCCCACGGGCTCGGTCGCCTCGGGCGAGACGAGGAGCGCCGGCGGCGTGCCGTCGAAGGCGATCTCGATCTCCTCGGCCGGCAGCATCGCGGCCTCCGCGACCTGTGCGGCGAGCGCGGCGGCGACGGCGTCCTGGCCGATGCGGCGCGCGGCGCGAGTCACCGTCACCTGCTCGCGCCCGCCGGTGGAAACGTCCGTGACGCCGAGCCCGTGCGCGGCGAGGAGCAGGCGCGCGACCTGGATCGTGCCGAGCTCGCCCAGCGCCGGGGCGTGGAAGACCGGCGTCGCGGCGATCTCGGCGGGAGCGCCGGCGACGAGGTCGCCGAAGCGGATGACGTCCCCGGAGACGATGACGTCCCCGCGCAGGCTCGGCGCGGCGGAGGGCTCCTGCGCCAGCCCGGGTCGCGCGGCGAGCGCGACGGTGAGGACGAGAGCGAGCATCGCCGCGACGCGGGCGAGGACGGCGAACGGCAGGCGGCCGGTGCGCGGGCGGATGGGATCGAGGCGCGGCGTCATTGTCGTCACCCTCTGAACATCTGGCTGGCGGACTGGAGCATCTGGTCTGCGGCGGAGATGACGCGCGAGTTCATCTCGTAGGCGCGCTGCGCCGAGATCAGCGCGGAGATCTCGGTCACCGCGTTGACGTTCGCCTCCTCGAGGTAGCCCTGCTGCAGCGAGCCGTAGCCCTCCTCGCCCGGGTTGCCCTGGACCGGGTCGCCGGACGCCGCCGTCTGCAGGAAGAGGTTGTCGCCGATCGATTCGAGGCCGACCTTGTTGACGAAGCGGGTGAGCTGAATTTGGCCGATCTCCTGCGACTCCGGCGCGTCCGGCGTGGTGACCTCGACGAGGCCCGCCGCGCTGATCGAGACGCTCTGGACGTTCTGCGGGACGACGATGCCCGGCTCGACCTCGAACCCGTCCTTGGTGACGAGCCGCCCCTGGGCGTCGAGGTCGAAGCCGCCGTCGCGGGTGAAGGCGGCGCGGCCGTCCGGCATGCGGATCTGGAAGAAGCCCTCGCCGCGCACCGCGAGGTCGAAGTCGCGCTCGGTCGGGGTGAGGTTGCCCTGGGTCATGGCGCGGGCGGTCGAGACCGCCTTGACGCCCGAGCCGATCTCGATGGCGGAGGGGGTCTGCGTGTCCTGCGCGGACGTCGTCGCACCGGCCCGGCGCATGGTCTGGTAGAGCAGATCCTGGAAGTGGGCCTGCTGGCGCTTGTAGCCGGTGGTGCGCATGTTGGCGATGTTGTTGGAGATGACCTGGACGTTCAGCTCCTGGGCCATCATGCCGGTCGCGGCGGAGTAGAGGGCGCGCATGGGGGCGTCTCCTTGCTGGCCGTTACGCCGCTTCGCCGAGCGTGCGGATGGCGGTGCGTTGCAGGTCGGTCAGGCTCGACAGGGTCGAGGCGACGCGGGTGTAGGCGCGGCTCACCTCCATGAGGCGGGTCATCTCGTAGACGGCGCGCACGTTGGAGCGCTCGACGAAGCCCTGCTCCATCCGGGCGCGCTCGCCGGCGGGCTGGGGCTGCTGCGCCGGCTCCACCGCCGCGAACAGGTTGGCACCCATGTTGGAGAGCATGTGCGGCGCGTCGAAGCTCACCAGGGCGATGCGGCCGCGCTGGCCGCCATCGGTGGAGATCGTGCCGTCGCCGGCGATGACGACGCCGGTGTCGTTCGGCTCGAGCTGGATCGCGCCGCCGTCGCCCATCACAGGAAATCCGTCGGAGGTGACGAGGCGGCCCTGCGGGTCCACCTGGAAGGCGCCGTTGCGGGTGTAGCGCTCGCCTGCCGGCGTCTCGACGACGAAGAAGGCGTCGCCGCGGATGGCGACGTCGAGCGGGTTGCCGGTCGGCTCCGCGGCGCCGTCGGACAGGTCGATCGGGCTGCCCGCGTCGATGACGAAGGAGAGCTTGCGGTCGGCCCACGGGAAGGTCTCGGCGGACGCGTCCGGCTCGAGATATTCCTCGAAGCGCGACGAGCGCGCCTTGAATCCGTTGGTGTTGACGTTCGCCATGTTGTTGGCGATCACGTCGAGCTCACGGGCCAGCGCCACCTGGCGCGACAGGCCGATGAGAAGCGTATTCTCCATGAGAGACGCTCCTTGTCCCCGATTGTCCCCGCCGGCCCCGATGCGCTCCCCAGCGCCGAGCCCGGCAGCATCCTCGTTGCGAGAGCCGTGCCAGCTGCTCGGAAGCGCCGCGACACCAAGCTCGGCAAGGCTTTCGCTTCACCGGGCGTTCACCCTCGCAACGGTCGCCGCCCGCCGGGCGGCAAGAAGCACCCGGCAGCTTTTGCCGCCTTAACGGGGCATTAACCACGCGTCGCCGATGTTCGGGCACGTGCCGATCGTTTCGGGCGCGAGGGGCTCATGGCGAAGACACCGGGCAAGGGCGAGGACGGCGAGGTCGAGGGCGAGGGCACCGAGACCGGAGGCCGCTTCGGCAAGAAGAAGCTGATCATCGCGGGCGCGGTGGCCGCCGTGCTGCTGCTCGGCGGCGGCGCGGGCGCCTACTTCTTCCTGTTCGGCTCCGACGAGGCCGCGGAGGAAGAGGTCGCCGCGCAGGCCGAGGCCGTGCCGACGCGCCCTGCCGCCTTCGTCGAGGTGCCGCAGATGACGGTGAACCTCGCCCCCGAGCCGAACGAGGAGCGTCCGCGCTTCCTGCGCTTCACGGCCCGGCTCGAGGTCTCCGATCCGCTGGCCGTGCCCGAGATCGAGCCGCTGATGCCACGCGTCGAGGACGCGTTCCAGACCTACGTGCGCGAGCTGCGCGCCTCCGACCTGCACGGCTCGGCGGGCGTCTACCGCCTGCGCGAGGAGCTCCTGCGCCGCGTGAACATCGCCGTCCACCCCGCCAAGGTGGACGCGGTGCTCTTCGGCGAGGTCGTGGTCCAGTAGGGAGCGCACCATGGCCGACGAACCGGAGGAGATGGACGACGACTGGGCCGCCGCCCTGATGGAGCAGAAGGCGGGCGAGGAGGCCGACGCCAGCCTCGCGGACGAATGGGGCCAGGCGCTCGCCGAGCAGGGCACCGCCGCGGCCGCCTCGGACATGGCGGCCGAGTGGGCGACCATGATCGACGAGGCGGAGGACGATTCCTCCCCCGAGCTCGCCGGCGCGGACCGCATCCTGATCCAGGAGGAGATCGACCAGCTCCTCGGCTTCTCTCTGCACGAGATGTCGGCGTCGGGCGCGGGCGGCATCCGCGCCATCGTCGATTCGGGCGTCGTCTCGTACGAGCGCCTGCCGATGCTCGAGATCATCTTCGACAGGATGGTCCGCCTCCTGTCGACGAGCCTGCGCAACTTCTTCAACGACAACGTCGAGGTCCAGCTCGACAACATCTCCTCGGTGCGCTTCGGCGACTACCTGAACTCGATCCCGCTGCCGGTGCAGCTCGCCGTCTTCCACGCGGACGGCTGGGACGGGTCCGGGCTGGTGACGATCGAGTCGAACCTCGCCTACGCCACGCTCGACCTGCTGCTCGGCGGCAAGCGCGGCAACCAGGGCACCCGGCTCGACGGGCGGCCCTTCACCACGATCGAGATGCAGCTCGTCAAGCGCATGGTCGAGATCGTGCTCGCCGATGCGGAGACCTGCTTCGGCGTGCTCTCGAAGGTGAACTTCTCCGTCGACCGGATCGAGACCAACCCGCGCTTCGCCACGATCACCCGCCCCGCCAACGCCGCCATCCTGATCGAGCTCAAGCTCGACATGGAAGGGCGCGGCGGCACGTTCCAGATCCTCCTGCCCTACGCCACGATCGAGCCGATCCGCGAGCTTCTGCTGCAGAGCTTCATGGGCGAGAAGCTCGGGCGCGATTCGGTCTGGGAAGGTCACCTCGCCACCGAGATCTGGCAGGCGGACTTCGAGATCCAGGCCGTGCTCCACGAGATGCGGCTGCCGCTCAAGAAGGTGATGAATCTCGAGGTCGGCGACACGCTGATGCTCGACGCCAAGCCCTCGGACCTCGTCACCCTGCGCTGCGGCGACTGGCGGCTCACGCAGGGCCGGGTCGGGCGCGTCGACGACCGGATCGCCATCCAGGTGGCGCGCCCGCTGCGGCGCTCGCGCACCACGCTCGCCGGTTTCGAGGCGAGCCTCAAGGGCCATAAGGAGTGATGCGCGGATGACATCGGTGCTCATGCTCGTCGCCGAGATCCTGGTCGCCGTGCTGCTGGTGGCGTGCATGGTCACCTGCGCGCGGCTGGGGCGGCGCATCGCCCGCCTGCAGGCGGACGAGGCCTCGATGCGACGCACGATCGGGGAGCTCGTCACGGCGACGGACAATGCCGAGCGCGCCATCGCGGGCCTGCGCGCCACGCTCGGTGAGTGCGACCGCACGCTGGCCGAGCGCCTGCGCACGGCCGAGCGCTACGCCGCCGATCTCGCGAGCCAGGTCGAGGCGGGGGAGAGCATGATGGGGCGCATCATGCAGATCGCGGAATCCTCCCGCCGCGCCGCCGCGGCGCCCCGAGCCGAGATCGCGCCGCGGCGCGAGCCGGCCCTCGACCGGCAGCCTGAGCGTCCCGCGCCGCGGCACGAGCCCGCGCCGGCCCGGGCGCAGCCGCGCCCCGAGCCCATCGTCGTCGCGGCGCAGCCCGCTCCGCGCGCGCCGGAACGACCGGGCGTCCGCGCCGGGGAAGCGCCCACCAGCGCCCGCATCAGCGCCGCCGCCGAGCTCCTCGCGGAGCGCGCCGCCCGCCGCCTCGGCCGGGGGTGACGGCTGACATGAGGATCGCTCCATGAGGCCAGGCGAGGCGCTGCGCCGCATCTCCGAGACGCGGATGAGGCTGACGGATGCGGTGGTGATCGCCGCGGCCGCGCTGCTGCTGCTGAAGAGCGTCGCCTTCGTCGCCCGCGAGCCGGCGCCCGCGGGGCCGATGCCGGCGCTCGGGGCCGGCCCGAGCGTGGTCGCCCTGCAGCCGGATCTGCCCGCCTTCGCCCGCGTGCTGGCCTTCGCCCGCTCCGACACGCCGCCCCGCGAGGTCGTGACCACCGGCTCCAACCCGGAGGACGCCGGGGCGGACGCGGCGGCCGACGCCGACGGCGCCGCCCCCGCCGACGATGCGAGCGGCCTCTCCGCCGATCTCCTGCCGAACCTGCGCAGTCCCGCGACCTCCTCCGAGAATGTGCTGCGCGCACGGATGGCCGAGCAGCGGGCCGAGCTGGAACGGCGGCTGCGCGAGCTCGACATGCGCGAGGAGCTGGTCGCCGCGGCGGAAGCGCGGCTCGAGGAGCGGGTCGTGGGCGGCGGCGGCGCGGCACCCTCCGCGGCCCGCGGCCCGGGCGCCGCGCCACAGCCCGTGGAGGCCGCCGCGGCCGATGCGGAAGCCATGGGGCGGCTCGTGTCGATGTACGAGGCGATGCGCCCCAAGGACGCCGCGCGCGTCTTCGAGCGGCTCGCGCTCGAGGTGCTGGTGCCGCTCGCCGAGAAGATGAGCCCGCGCCGGATGGCGGAGGTGATGTCGCAGATGTCGCCGGAGGCGGCCGAGCGCCTGACGATCGCGCTCGCCATGCGCGCCCAGGGCGCGATGCTGTCCGGCATGCGCCAGCCGACGGCGACGAACGCGCTGCCGCCCTCGGAGCTGCCGGCGATCGCCCTGCCGCAGCGGCCTTGAGCCGCGCGGTCTCGAGCGACGCGCTCTCGAGCCCCGTGGCCTGGGCGCTGGCGTGCCGGCCGCGCGCCGCCTAAGGTTCGCGCGAGCGACCAACGGAGCGCACCAGAGCATGACGAGACGGGTGGATGTCGCCGAGGGCGGGACACGCGGCGAAGTCCGCAGCGATGAATTGTCGGGGCCGGCGCCGCTGCCGGCGGGGGCCGCCGACGATCCGGGCTTCCGGCTCGACACCCAGGTGGGCCACCTGATCCGCCGCGCGCACCAGCGCAACACCGAGATCTTCAACACGATGATGGGCCGCTTCGCGGTGACGCCGACGCAGTTCGCCGCCCTCGTCACCCTGCTCGATCGCGGCGCCACCCCTCAGAACCGGCTGGGGCGGCTCACCGCCATGGACCCGGCGACGATCTTCGGCGTCGTCGG
Source organism: Salinarimonas sp. (assembly GCA_051117315.1). Taxonomy (GTDB): domain Bacteria; phylum Pseudomonadota; class Alphaproteobacteria; order Rhizobiales; family Beijerinckiaceae; genus Salinarimonas. The sequence continues at coordinate 15,188 of JBNPEA010000101.1, forward strand.
GCGCCTGATGAAGCGCGGCTACGTGCGCCAGAGCCCCGTCTCGGCGGACGCGCGGCTCGTCGCCGTGAGCCTGACGCCGGAGGGCGAGGCGGCGGCGCGAGCCATGCGCGCCGCCGCGCAGGAGGTCTCGACGCGCACGCTGGCGCCGCTGTCGGAGGAGGAGGCGCGCAGCTTCCTCGCGCTCCTCGCGAGGCTCGGCTGAGACCGGCCGCTCAGCCGGCGAGCGCCTTGCGGTCGCGCCGGCGGTCGGCGGAGGGCTGGTAGGCGATCTGCGCATGGTGCTCGCAATAGGGCACGCCCGTGTGCGCACGCGCGCCGCAGAAGCGGAAGTCCGGCGAGCTGGGGTCGCCCATCGGCCAGCGGCACATGCTCTCGCGCAGGTCCATGATCGTCACCCGCTCGCTGAGCGGCACGACGATCTCGCCCGGCGGCTGCTGCGCGGGCCGCGCGAGGGCCTGCGCCAGGGGCTGGCTATGTGGCTGGGGCTGCGGCTGAGGGCGTGGCTGCGCCGCCGTCTGCGGCGTCGGCGCGAGGGCCGTGGCGAGGGCGTTGGCGCCGACGCTGACGGGCCGCGGCGGCGCGGCGGCATCGGCCTCCGCGACAGGCTTCGGGCGCTGGCGCGGCGGGGCCGCCTTCTCCGGCGTCTTGCCACGGCCGGAGAGCCCGAGCCGGTGGACCTTGCCGATCACCGCGTTGCGCGTCACGCCACCGAGCTCGGCGGCGATGGTGCTCGCGCTGCGACCCTCCTGCCAGAGCGTCTTGAGGCGCTCGACGCGTTCCTCGGTCCACGTCAGGGTTGCATCGGTCATCGCCGCCTCCTCGCGGACGCTGATTCGCGGAATCCCTCTCCGTTCGCGGACGATCGATTGCTCGACCGCGTGCCCGTCGCGCGCAGATGGTCTTGAAGGTTGCCGCACCAGATGTCGTGTTCGACAGGGGCGAACGTACTAGATGCGTTGACTCGGGCGCAAGAGTCGCCAAGGCCGCCCGCTGTGGACGGCTCTCCGTTTTCCCCAGGCAATGTATGCGGGATAGCGCGGGATGCGGCGATCCGACTCAGGCCGCGGGCCGGCGAGGAGGCCGGCTCGGGGCGGCGGGCTCACTTGCTCAGGATCATGATCAGCGCGAAGCCGACCTCGTGGCCGGGCGTCTCGTGCGGCGTCGGCGCACCGGAGGCCATCACCCCGATGCCGCCGACGAGCCCGATCATGGTCGAGACGTAGAGCGTGGCGGCGACGAGGGCGAACGGACGCTTGAACATGGCGGGACCTCCTGGAACGAGGTCCTGTCTAGCCGCGCCCACCGGAACCCTGCCCGAACGGCCCGTTCAGCTGCGCTTCATCCGCGCGGCCGGGATCGGCGGGGATCGACGGGGGCCGATTTGGATCAGCCGACGATGCCGGCGAGGTGGAGCACGATGCCCGCGGCCGCGGCGCCGCCGAGGACCGGCAGGATGCCGGCCTTGAGCGCGAACACGGCGACGAGCGCTCCCGCCGACAGGAGCGCGGCCCACGGATCGAGGCTGGGCAGGATCGGCGCGTCGACGTCGAGCCCCAGGGCGGTGATCGGCACGGTCTCGCGGAAGAGCACGTGGATCGCGAACCAGAGGGCGAGGTTCAGGATCACGCCCACCACCGCCGCCGTGATCGCCGAGAGCGCGCCGGCCAGCGGCTTGTTCTCGCGCAGCCGCTCGATCCAGGGCGCGCCGAGGAAGATCCACAAAAAGCAGGGCGCGAAGGTGACCCAGGTGGCGAGGAGCCCGCCGAGCACGCCGGCCGTGATCGGATCGAGCGTCCCGGGGTCCCGGAAGGCGGCGAGGAAACCGACGTATTGCAGGACCATGATCAGCGGACCGGGGGCCGTCTCGGCGAGCCCGAGCCCGTCGAGCATCTCGCCCGGCGCGAGCCAGCCGTAGGCCTCCACCGCCTGCTGGGCGACGTAGGCGAGGACGGCATAGGCCCCGCCGAAGGTCACCATCGCCATCTGCGAGAAGAACAGCGCGATCTGCGTGAACGTGTCCGCCGGGCCGCGCACCAGGAGGAGCGCCGCGACGGGGACGAGCCACAGCGCGAGGCACACGCCCGCCGTCCGCAGCGTCGTGGCGCGGCTCGGCCGCGCGTGCGGCGGCAGGTCGTCGCCCACGAGATAGTCACCCGTGCCGCCGTCCGCGCTCTCCGGCTTGCGCTCGGCCGGAAGGAAGGCGGCGAGCCCCGCCCGCGCGGCGACGAACCCGATCAGGCCCGCGCCGATCACGATGATCGGGAACGGCACGCCGAAGAAGAAGATGCCGACGAAGGCCGCGCCCGCCAGCGCCAGCATCGGCCCGTTCCGCAGGGCCCGCCCGGAGAGGCGAACCAGCGCCTGCAGCACGATGGCGAGCACCGCCGCCTTGAGGCCGAAGAACAGCGCCGCGACGAAGCCCACGTCGCCGTAGACGGCGTAGACGATCGACAGCGCCATGATCGACACGGCACCCGGCAGGATGAACAGGAGGCCGGCCATCGCGCCACCCAGCGTGCGGTGGGTGAGCCAGCCGAGATAGGTCGCGAGCTGCTGCGCCTCGGGTCCGGGCAGGAGCATGCAGTAGTTCAGGGCGTGCAGGAAGCGGCCCTCGGAGACCCAGCGCTTCTCTTCGACGACGATGCGATGCATCACCGCGATCTGCCCCGCCGGCCCGCCGAAGGAGAGAGCGGCGACGCGCGCCCAGACGCCGAACGCCTCGCCGAGGGTCGGATGGGCGCGCTCCCGCGCACGGCGCGGCTCGGTCTCGGCGGTGAGGTCGTCCATCGTGCGCGTGCTCCGTCGAGGGGTGGCGTCAGCGCGAGCGGGAGGAGACGACGTCGCGGTGGCGCCCTGCCTCGGGGACCTTGGCCTCGGGGACCTTGGCCTCGGGGATCTTGGCCTTGGGGATCTTGGCCTTGGGGATCTTGGCTGCGATGCCGTAGAGGCGCTCGCGCCGCTCCATCTCCTCCCACACCTGGCGCGGCTCGATGCCGGCGCCGGCCCAGAGCACGGCGAGATGATAGATCAAGTCGGCGCTCTCGGCGACGATGCGGCCGCGATCCCCGCTCTGCGCGTCGAGCGCCGTCTCGAGGGCCTCCTCGGCGAGCTTCTTGCCCATCTTCGGCAGGCCGGCCGCGAGGAGGCGCGCGGTCTTGGACGTGGCGACGTCCTCGTCGCGGGCGGCGAGGATCGCGCGGTGGAGACGGTCTATGGCATCGCTCATCGGGTCCGGATGAGGCATTCGCGTGACGGTGAGATGACGAGCGGCCGCGACCCTGCACCGCCCCTCTGCACCGCCCCCCGGGGCCGTCGGCGACCGAAGGGAGACGGGTGGGGGCGAGACAGGCGAGAGGGCCCCGTGACGCTCGAACCGTCGCCCCCACCGGTCCTCGCTGCGCTCGGACCACCTCCCCTGCGGGAAGGTCAAGGCCAGGTCACGGGGCGGCGAATCGGGCGAAATCCGCCACCACACGCTCGTAGACGCCGCGCTTGAACGGGATGATCAGCTCCGGCAGCCGCTCCAGCCGCTCCCAGCGCCAGGCCTCGAACTCGGGCGCGTGGCCGGCGGGGCTGGCGATGTCGATCTCGCTCTCGTCCCCCTCGAAGCGGAAGGCGAACCAGCGCTGCGTCTGGCCGCGCCACTTGCCCTTCCAGGCCTGGGCTGCGACCGTGTCGGGGAGGTCGTAGGCGTACCAGTCCGACGCCTCGCCGAGCAGGGTCGTGCTGGTGACGTTGGTCTCCTCGTGAAGCTCGCGCCGCGCCGCCGCGAGCGGGTCCTCGCCGGGATCGATGCCGCCCTGCGGCATCTGCCAGACGTAGGGGCCGTCGACGTGCTCGGGACCCGAGTCGGGCACGCGCTTGCCGACGAAGACGAGGCCCTCGCGGTTGAACAGCGCGACGCCGACGCAGGGGCGGTAGGGCGGCTTCTCGTTCGTCACGTCGACCACCCGCATCTCAACCTCCCGGCGTCGCGAGGAGCGCCGAGACCGGCACGAGCCGAACGCCCCGCCGCTCGGCCTCGACCGCCCATGCCGCGATGCGATCCACCGTCATCGGCAGGGCGCTCGCGGTCGCCACCGCGATGCCGCGCTCGCGGGCGACGCGCTCGAGCCGGACCAGCTCCGCGTCGATGCGATCGGGGTCGGGAACCGTGTCGAGCACGACGTCGCCGACGGCCACCGGCATCCCGGCCTCCGCCGCCAGCGCCGGGGCGCGGCTGCGCGAGGAGGTGCCGTCGTCCACGTAGGCGAGGCCGCGACCGCCGATCTCGGCCATCAGCGGCTGCAGGCTCGCCGCGTCCCCGGTGAGCTTCGCACCCATGAAGTTGACGACGCCGACATAGCCGGTGAAGCGGCCCATCACCCAGTGCAGCCGGTCGCGATTGTCCTCGACCGAGGCCTCCGTCGTGAGGGTGTGCGGGCCGGGGTCGCTGCGAGGATAGTCGAACGGCTCCATCGGCACCTGCAGGAACACCTCGTGCCCGTTCTCGCGGGCGCGGGAGACGTGGCGATCGAGATCGCCGCCGTAGGGCGCGAAGGCGAGGCTCACGTCCGGCGGCAGGCGGTCGACCGCCCGGGTCGTGCCCGACTGGCTGATACCGAGGCCGGTGACCAGGATGGCGACGCGCACGGTCTCGGACATGCTCATCGGGGTCGGCGGCCTGGCGTAGACCCGCGCGGCCGTCGCGCCGTCCTCGCCGATGCGCGGCAGGAGGCCGTAGCGGGTGCGCTCGACGAGGCGCGGGTCCGGCGCGGGCGCGAGGACGCCGCCCGGCGCGGTGCCGTCGGGTGCGGGAGCCCCGCCCTGCCGCGGCGGGACCTGGATGATCAGAGCGCCGGGCTCCGCCGAGCCGCCGGGACGCGTCA
>JBNPEA010000003.1:0-19866 GCA_051117315.1 Salinarimonas sp.
GAGTCGCCCATGCCGTCATCGGCCTGCGCGCCTTCTTCCACGACACGCGCCACCGCTCACGGCGCAGAGCCCGCTGAACGCGTCAAGATCACCCCCAAAACGGGGCGCTCGTATCGCTTACGATCAACGAGACAGAGGCGTGACGCGCGGGGACGTGGTGACGGTCGCGATGTCGGGCGACTTCGGCAAGCCGCGTCCCGCCCTCGTCGTGCAATCTGACTTCTTCGACGACACCGGATCGGTCACGGTTCTGCTCCTGACGAGCGCGCTCGAGAACGCACCTCTGATCAGGGTGACGGTTCAACCGACGTCGACCAATGGTCTGCGCAAGGTCTCTCAGGTCATGGTCGACAAGCCCATGTCCATCAAACGAGGCAAGGTAGGGCCGGCCATCGGCCGCGTGGACGACGAAACGATGGTTTCCGTAACGAGATCGCTCGCCCTGTTCCTCGGCTTGGCCTGACCCCGGCGGCTCCCGCGGCCCTTCACCAGGGCGCGCGCGGCGCCGCCTCCGCCTGCGGTGCCTGCGGCGTCGGCGGGGGCAGTCGCCCGCCGGCGGTGCGCACCAGCGCCTCGACCCGGTCCTCGATCGAGGGGTGGGTCGAGAGCAGCGCCGTGAAGCCGCGCCGCGGGTTCTCGACGCACATCTCCATGACGCTCGCCGGCGCCCGCGCCAGATCGGCGTTGCCCTTGATCTTGAGGAGGGCGGAGATCATCGCGTCGGGGTTCTTGGTCAGCTCCACCGCGCCGGCGTCGGCCATGTATTCCCGCGCCCGCGACAGCGCGAAGCGGATCGTCAGCGAGGCGAGCCAGGCGACGAGGATGATCACGACCGCGATCGCGATGGCGATCACGGCGCCCCGCCCGCCGCCGCTCCCGCCCCCGCTGCGCGAGCGGCTGCCGCCGCGCCGCCACATGCCGAAGCGCAAGGAGCGGAAGACCATCTCGCCGACGAGCGCGATCACGCCGGCGATCACCACGGCGACGACCATCAGCCTCACGTCCTCGTTGCGGATGTGGGTGAGCTCGTGCGCCATCACCGCCTCGATCTCGGCGTCCTCGAGCCGCTCGACCAGGCCGCGGGTGAGCGTCACGGCGTACTGCTTCTGCGTGAGCCCGGAGGCGTAGGCGTTGAGCGCGTCGGTCTCGACGATCTGCAGGCGCGGCGTGGGCATGCCGCGGGAGATGCACAGCGTCTCCAGCATGCGGTAGAGCCGCGGATCGTCCTCGCGCGAGAGCGCGCGCGCGCCCGTGGTCGCCGCGACGATGCGGGTGTTGAGCGCCACGGCGATGCCGACCCAGGCGAGGGTACCCGCCACCAGGAAGGGGCTCCACGGCAGGGCGAAGGCGAGCGCGTCCGCGGCGAGGATGTCGGGCGGCGCGCCCGCGCCGTCACCGGCCGCGAGCATCGCCAGCGCAACCGCGTAGCCGACGAGGAGGACGAGGACGAACAGCCCCGCGACGAGCAGCACCGAGCGGATGCGGTTGGCGCGGATCTGGGTGTAGAGCCCGAACACGGGCGTCATGGCCGCCTCTCCCTCGTCCGGCTCGGTCTCTCCCGCAGCGTCAGAACTTCACCTGCGGCGCCACGCTCATCTCGGCGCGCCGGTCCTCGCCGACGTCGAAGAACTCGCGCTCCGAGAAGCCGAGCTGGCGCGCGAACAGCACCGCCGGAAAGGACTGGATCGCCGCATTGAACTCGCTCACGGCGTTGTTGAAGAAGCGCCGGGCGGCGGCGAGCTTGTCCTCGACGTTGGAGAGCTCGCTCTGCAAGGACAGGAAGTTCGTGTTGGCCTTGAGGTCCGGGTAGGCCTCGGCCAGCGCGAACAGCCGTCCGAGGGCGCCGGTGAGCAGGCCCTCGGCGGCGGCCTGGTCGGCGGGGCCGCTCGCCTGCGTGGCGCGGTTGCGGGCCGTGATCACGGCATCGAGCGTCTCGCGCTCGTGCGCGGCGTAGCCCTTCACCGTCTCGACGAGGTTGGGGATCAGGTCGTGGCGCTGGTGCAGCTGCACGTCGATGTCGGCATAGGCCTGGTCCACCCGCTGGCGCATGGCGACGAGGCCGTTGTAGGTGACGATGCCGTAGACGACGACGACGGCGACGACGCCGAGGATGATCCATTCCATGGTAGCGCTTCCCCGTTCGAGTCGGCGGGAGCGTACCGGGAAACGCACGAAAGGGAAGGGGAATACGGCGGGCGCGAAGGCCCGCCGCGGCGCCGGCCGCCTCAGGCGAGGCGGGCGTCGAGGGTGATCGCGATCGCGCCGAGCGCCTTGGAGACGGGGCAGTTCTCCTTGGCCTTGGTGGCGAGGGACTGGAAGGTCGCCTCGTCGATCCCCGGAATCTTGGCCTCCAGGGTGAGCGCCGAGCCGGTGATGCCGGTGCCGGGGATCAGCTCCACCGCCGCGCGCGCCTCGAGCCGCTCGGCCGGCCTGCCGTTCTCGGCGAGGAAGTGGGAGAGCTGCATGGCGAAGCAGCCGGCATGCGCGGCCGCGATCAGCTCCTCCGGGTTGGTCCCGGAGCGCCCGCTCTCGTCCTCGAAGCGCGTCTTGAAGGAATAGGGCTGCCCGGCGAGGACGCCGCTCTGGCTGTCGAGCGTGCCGGTGCCGTCCTTGAGAGCGCCGTTCCAGACGGCCGTGGCGGTGCGTTTCATGATGCGTCTCCTCGGGGTGATCGTTCGTGGCGGTGATGGTTCGTGCCCCCGGGGTGCGAGATAGGCGCGCGGCGAGAATCCGCCAGGGCGCGCCCGCGCATGCCCCGTCACCGCCGCCCGAACAGCTTCTCGATGTCCGGGAGGCTCAGCGACACGTAGGTCGGGCGGCCGTGGTTGCACTGGCCCGAGAGCGGGGTCGCCTCCATCTCGCGGAGCAGCGCGTCCATCTCCTCGGGCTTGAGGCGCCGCCCGGAGCGGATCGAGCCGTGACAGGCCATGCGCGAGAGCAGCACGTCGCGCCGGCGCGCCAGCAGGTCGGCGCCGGCGTGGCCGTCGCCGGCGTCGTCGCTCTCGGCGAGCGCGTCGGCGAGGTCGCGCACCAGCGCCCGCACGTCGGGGCGCCCCAGCGCGGCGGGGGTCTCGCGCACGCACACGGCGCCCGCGCCGAAACCCTCGAGCCCGAGCCCGAGCGCCTCCAGCGCCGGCGCGGCGTCCGCGAGGCGGGCGGCGTCGTCGGGGTCGAGCTCGACGATCTCCGGCACGAGCAGCATCTGGCGGGCGATGCCGATCACGTCTCCGCCGCGGCCCTCGCGCTCGCGCTTGAGCCGCTCGTAGACGAGCCGCTCGTGGGCCGCGTGCATGTCGACGAGGACGATGCCGTCGCGGGTCTGGGCGAGGATGTAGGTCTCGTGCAGCTGGGCGCGGGCGGCGCCGAGGGGATGGTCCTCGGCGGCGGGGGCGTCGGCCGGCTGCGCCGCGGCGCGGGCGTCGGCCGAGGGCGCGAAGCCGAAGGCCGGCTGGGCGCCCGTGTCGTAGCCGGGCTGCGGGCCTTCGCCGAGGCCGGGACCCGCGAAGCCCTCCGGTGCCTGCCAGGAGCGCGCGAGCGGCTGCGGGCGCACCGGCGTCGGGGCGTGGCGGGCGTAGGCGCTCGCGCCGCCGTGCGTGCGCAGGGCGGCGAGGGTGCGGTCCCCGCCGGTGGTCGAGGCCCGGTGCCCGGCCCGGGCCAGCGCCTCGCGGATGGCGGAGACGACGAGCGCGCGCACGAGGCCCGGGTCGCGGAAGCGCACCTCGGTCTTGGCCGGGTGGACGTTGACGTCGACCATGCGCGGGTCGCAGGTGATGAACAGCGCCAGCGCCGGGTGGCGGTCCGAGGCCATCACGTCGGCATAGGCGCCGCGCACGGCGCCGAGCAGCAGCTTGTCGCGCACCGGCCGGCCGTTGACCACGAAGTGGATCGCCTGGCCCGTGCCGCGATGGTAGGTCGGCAGGCCGACGAGGCCCGACAGCGCGAAGCCCTCGCGGGCGGCGTCCACCTGCGCGGCGTTCTCGGCGAAGTCGCGGCCGACGATGCGGGCGATGCGCCGCGCCAGCCCCTCGGGGCCGGGCGGCTCGGGCGGGCAGGTCAGCGCGCCGACGCCCTCGCCCGAGAGCGAGAAGCGGATCTGCGGATGCGCCACGGCGAGGCGCTTGATCACCTCGGAGACGGCGAGCGCCTCGGCGCGATCCGACTTGAGGAACTTCAGCCGCGCCGGCGTCGCCGCGAACAGCTCGGCCACCTCGATCCGGGTGCCCGGCCGTGCCGGCGCCGGGCGGATCGGCCCCTTGCGGCCGGCCTCGACCAGGAGCGCGAGCCCGGTCTCGGCGTCGTCGGTCCGGGTCGTGATCGACAGCCGGCTCACCGCGCCGATCGAGGGCAGCGCCTCGCCGCGAAAGCCGAGCGTGGCGATGGCGCCGAGATCGCCGTCGGGGAGCTTCGAGGTGGCGTGGCGCTCCACCGCGAGCGCGAGGTCGGCCTCGCTCATGCCCCGCCCGTCGTCGACGACGCGGATCAGCCGGCGCCCGCCGGCCTCGATCTCGACCGAGATCGCCGCGGCGCCGGCGTCGACGGCGTTCTCGACGAGCTCCTTCACGGCCGCCGCGGGCCGCTCCACCACCTCGCCCGCGGCGATGCGGTCGACGAGGATCGGGTCGAGCCGGCGCACCGCCGCGCGCGACGGTGCGGCGTCGCCGGGCGGACGGGCGGTCGGGTCGGCGGTGCGGGCGTCGGAGACGGTCATGGCGTGATTCGGGCCTCGGCGGAGAATGTAGGGCGGCGAACGGGGCGCGGGAAAGGCCGCGCGCGCGATCGTCCACGTGTCGCTGCGCAGCGGCGCCGCGCATCCTTCTCCAGGCGCTCGGCGTTGCTCCGCGGAACGGAGGAGCGGCATGCGCGAGATGGGCGACGAGGGCGGCAGCGACGGGGGAGAAGCCGGCGGTACGCGAGCCGGAGGAAAGCAGGGCCTCTCGGGCTGGATGCGGGCCTACCTGCCCGAGCTCGTCTACGGCGCCAACGACGGCGTGGTGACGACGCTCGCGGTGGTCTCCGGCGTCACCGGCGCGCAGCTCTCGACCAACGTCATCCTCATCCTGGGCTTCGCCAACCTCTTCGCCGACGGCGTCTCGATGGGGGCGAGCAACGTGCTCTCCGTGCGCTCGACGCCGAACGAGGCCGAGCGCCCGTCCCTGCGCGAGGCCTCCCGCAACGGGCTCGCGACCTTCGGCGGCTTCCTCGTGGCCGGAATCGTGCCGCTGCTGGCCTACCTGCTGCCGTTTCCGGGCGGCTCGTCCTTCGCCTGGGCCTGCGGCCTGTCCGCGCTCACGCTGTTCGGCGTCGGTGCCGGGCGGGCGCTGTTCTCGGACCGCGCCTGGCTGCAGGCGGGCCTCGAGATGCTCGCCATCGGCGCCGCGGCGGGATCGGTGGCCTACGGCGTCGGGCTGCTGGGGCGGGCGATCACCGGAGGCGCGGGGTGAGGCGCGGGCACGACGCTTGCGCTCAGGCCGCCTCGTCGACCATCGCGCGCTCGGCCGCCTGCAGGAGGAACCCCGAGCGGGTGAGGCCGCGTTCGGTGGCATGACGGTCGATCATCTCGAGCACGTCCTCCGGAAGCGTCACGTTCACACGGACCGCCTTCTTGGCTCGGCTCGGCGCACGCACGAGAACGGCGACGGCGTCGCGGTTCGCCGCCGTTGCCATGATCTCGGTCAGGGACGCGGGCTCGGGGGGAACCTCGCCGTCCTCCTCCAGGCCTTCGAGATGCAGGGCGAGCGCTTCCTCGGCCATGGCTCGGGCTTCGTCCAGCGTACGCCCGGCGGTGATGCAGCCGGGAAGATCGGGAAAGGAGACGCCGAAATCGCTCGTGTCTTCCTTGTGAATTAGGCCGATGTACTGGCGCATGGTTACCTCAGCTTCAATCCGGATTGCCGCTCGATGCTCTTCAACGTGCCGACCGGTATGTCCCGCTTCGGGTGCGGAACGGTGACGCGACCGGCACGATCCGGGTGCTTCAGCTGAACGTGGCTGCCCTTCCGGGCGACCTCTCGCCATCCGGCCGCCCTCAAGGCGTCGAGAACCACGCCGCTTCGCATCCGATCGTGCTCCCCTGCGCGAGTTTTATACACACTTTCGTGTGTATGCGCCAGCCCGATCGCGTCGATTCTCGCTCACCAAGCCGCGCGATAGATCGCCAGCGCATCCGCGCGTCCCACCTCCCGCGGATTGTTGACGAGGAGCCGCGTCTGGCCCATCGCGTCGTCGGCGAGGAGGTCGAGCGCGTCCTCCGGCACGCCGACGTCGCGCAGGCGCCGCGCGAGGCCGATCTCGGCGCAGAGCGTCTCGAGCCGGGCGATGAAGGCCTCGGCGTCCGGCGGGCAATCGGTGAAGGTGCAGGGGCCGAGCGCGGCGTAGGCGGCCTCGGCGGCGGGCAGGTTGAAGCGCATCACCTGCGTCAGCACGAGCGCGTTCGAGAGCCCGTGCGGGATGCCGAAGCGGCCGCCGAGCGGGTAGGCCAGCGCGTGCACGGCGGCGACGGGCGCGTTGGCGAAGGCCTGGCCCGCCAGCATCGAGCCGAGCAGCATCGCCCCGCGGGCCGCGCGGTCCGCGCCGTCGCGGCAGGCGTCCGCGATCGCGCCGCCGAGGAGCCGCAGCGCCTCGCGGGCGAGCGCCTTCGAGACCGCGTTGGCGTTCGGCGAGGCGGAGGTGAAGGCCTCGATGGCGTGGACCATGGCGTCGACCCCCGTCGCCGCGGTGACCGGGGCGGGGAGGCCGAGCGTCAGGTCGGGGTCGAGCAGCGCGATGTCCGGCAGGAGGAGGGGGGAGACGACGCCCATCTTGGTGTGGGCGCCGGTGGTGACGATCGAGATCGGCGTCACCTCCGAGCCGGTCCCCGCCGTCGTGGGTGCGAGCAGCAGCGGCAGCCGCGGGCCTGCGGCCTTCCCGACGCCGTAGGCGTCCGCCAGCGGTTCTCCCGATCCCGCCAGCAGCGCCGCCAGCTTGGCGACGTCGAGGGACGATCCGCCCCCGATGCCGACCACGCCGCTCGCCCGGTGCGCCCGCGCCGCCGCGGCTGCGGCCTCGACGACGCTCTCGGGCGGGTCGGCGACGACGTCGGTGAAGAGCGCGACCGCGATCCCGGCCTCCTCCAGCGCCGCGATCGCCGGCGCGACGAGGCCTGCGGCGACGAGCCCCGCATCGGACACGACGAGGACGCGCGGGCCGAGCCGCCCGGAGGCGAGGCTCCCGAGCCGGGCGATGGCGCCCGCGCCGAAGACGATGGTCGGGGTCGTCGAGACGGTGAAGGGGGTCATGGCGCTCTCCGGGCGATGGTCCGTGCATCGGCGGCGGAGCCTGCCTCGCGCGGGCGCCGGGAGCAAGCCGGCAGACGTCGCCGAGCATCGCGCCACGCAGGTGCGAATACCCTCGTGCGCACATCCCCTCTCGCGGTCGGTGGAATCTCCGGCGTGACCCGGATGGGGGTTGCGCGACTGGCGCGAGCGCCACCTTTCGTGTCTCGTCGACCACGGGGCGGGACGAAGAGGAGGCGCGGGATGGTCGGGACGATGAAGGCGGCTGTGGTGCGGGCGTTCGGCGCGCCGCTCTCCATCGAGGAGGTGGCGATCCCGGAGGTGAGCGCCGGGCGGGCGCTGGTCAAGATCGAGGCCTGCGGCGTCTGCCACACCGATCTCCACGCCGCGCATGGGGATTGGCCGGTGAAGCCCGCGCCTCCCTTCATCCCGGGCCACGAGGGCGTCGGCGTCGTCACCGCCGTCGGCTCGGGCGTCACGCATCTGAAGGAGGGCGACCGGGTCGGCGTGCCCTGGCTCGGCTCCGCCTGCGCGCATTGCCAGTTCTGCGTCTCCGGCTGGGAGACGCTCTGCCGGCAGCAGACGAACACCGGCTACTCCGTCGACGGCGGCTTCGCGGAATACGCGCTCGCCGACGCGAACTACGTGGCGCACCTGCCCGCCGGCCTCGCGTTCGGCCCGGCGGCTCCGGTCCTGTGCGCCGGGGTGACGGTCTACAAGGGCCTCAAGGAGACGGACACGCGCCCCGGGGAATGGGTGGTGATCTCCGGCATCGGCGGGCTCGGCCACATGGCCGTGCAATACGCCAAGGCGATGGGGCTGCGGGTCGCCGCGGTCGACGTCTCGGAGGCGAAGCTCGCCCAGGCGACGCGGCTCGGGGCGGATCTCGTGGTGGACGCCCGCGCCGCGGACGCGATCGAGCAGGTGGTCGAGGGCATCGGCGAAGGCGGAGCGCACGGTGCGCTCGTCACGGCCGTGGCGCCGCAGGCCTTCGAGCAAGCCTACGGCATGCTGCGACGCAAGGGCACGATGGTCCTGTGCGGCCTGCCGCCCGGGCGCTTCGCCATGCCCATCTTCGACACCGTGCTCAAGCGCATCACGGTGCGCGGCTCCATCGTCGGCACCCGCCAGGACATGACGGAGGCCCTCGACTTCGCCGGCCAGGGCCAGGTCGTCGCCGATTTCGAGTGGGCCGCCCTCGAGGACGTCAACGACGTGTTCGCCCGCATGGAGCGCGGCGAGATCGAGGGGCGCGTCGTGCTGCGGATGTGAGCGACGGACGGCGCGCGCTGCCTCAGCCGAGCCGGCCGGCGACGAGGGTCCTCAGCGAGCGGATGTCGGCGACGAAGCCGCGGATGCCTTCCGCCAGCTTCTCGGTCGCCATCGCGTCCTCGTTCAGCGCGCGGCGGAAGCCCGGCTCGTCGAGCCTCATGCGGGCCGGCGCCTCGCCGATCGTGTCCGGCGACAGGCGCCGGGGCAGGTCGTCCTCGTCGGCGGCGAGCGCCTCCAGCAGGGCGGGGGAGATCGTCAGCCGGTCGCAGCCGGCGAGCGCCTCGATCTCGCCGACGTTTCGGAAGGAGGCGCCCATCACCACGGTCTCGATGCCGTGCGCCTTGTAGTAGGCGTAGATGCGCCGGACCGAGAGGACGCCGGGATCGGTCTCGGCCTCGTAGGGACCGCCACCGGCCTTCACGTGCCAGTCGAGGATGCGCCCGACGAAAGGCGAGATCAGGAATACGCCCGCATCCGCGCAGGCCGCCGCCTGCACGAGCGAGAACAGGAGCGTGAGGTTGCAGTCGATCCCCTCGCCCTGGAGGACCTCGGCGGCACGGATACCTTCCCAGGTCGCGGCGAGCTTGATCAGCACCTTCTCGCGGGGAACGCCGCGGGCGGCGTAGTCCGCGATGAGCGCCCGCGCCTTGGCGACGCTCGCTGCGGTGTCGAAGGAGAGATCGGCGTCCACCTCGGTCGAGACCCGGCCCGGCACGATCCCGGCGAGCTCGGTGCCGAAGGAGACGGCCAGCCGGTCGCAGACGCCTGCGACCACGGCCTCGCGCGCCCCGCCGTGGGCGCGGCCCCAGCCCAGCGCCTCCTCGACGATGTGGGCGTAGGCGGGGTCCTTCACCGCCTTGAAGAGGAGTGTCGGGTTGGTCGTGCAGTCCTGCGGGGCGAGGCGGCGGACCGCCTCGATGTCGCCGGTATCGGCGACGACCACCGTCATGTCGCGCAGCCGCGCGAGCTTCGAGGCCATGATCTCACTCCGGGTCGCGCCGTCTCGGGCATGTCGTTGGACCGTGCCCGCGCTTGTAGCGTCCCGTGGCGGCCTCGCGCAACGTCCGGCTCGCGCGACGCCCTCAAGGGCGCACCTGCGGCGCGCGCCAGGGCTCCGCCCGCAGCCAGGGCCCGCCGATCGGGGTCTCGACGACGAGGTGCACGACCTCGCCGGCCGCCCAGTCGGGCAGGACGAGGACGTGGGAGAGCACGCCCGTGGCCTCCACGCGGATGCGCGCGAAGAACAGCGGCGCGTCCGGGCGCGAGCCCGCGCCGATCAGCGCCGGGGCGCCGGGCGGCAGGCCGCGGGCGAAGAGGCGCACGCGCCCGTCGAGCGGCCCGCCGACGGGCAGGACCCGCAGCGGCGCCACGCTCGACGGCGTCCCGGCGCCGATCGCCGCGGGCTCCGCCGGCGCGTCCGCCGCCGGCGCGCCGCCGCCCGGGATCGTCAGCGTCGTGCCCAGGGGCAGGATGTCCGGGTCGCGGATCTGCGGGTTGGCGGCGAGCAGCGCCTCCGGCGTCACGCCGCAGCGGGCGGCGACGTTGGTCAGGGTGTCGCCGATCGCCACGACGCGCTCGGCGCCGCAGCCGCCGGCGTCCTCCTGGCCCGCGGCCGGCGCTGCGGCCGCGCCGAGGAGGAGCGCACAGAGGGCGGCGTGGAAGGCGGCGCGGAGCGCGACAGTGCGCCAGGAGCTTCGAGCGAGGGCGTCCATGCGCGGCAACGGCGCACGCGCGCCGGGCGTTCCGGCGTCGGCGCGTGCCATGCCGCACGCTCCCACGGCAGCCGGGCGCTTGCATCGTCGCGAAGGCTGCGCTTGAAGGAGCGCCATGGACATCCTCGTCATCGGCGCCGGCATCGTCGGCCTCGCCATCGCCCGCTCCCTCGCCCGCCGCGGCCACGCCGTCATCGTCGCCGAGCGCACGGCCGGCATCGGCTCGGGCATCTCCTCGCGCAACAGCGAGGTGATCCACGCCGGGCTGTATTACCCCACCGGCTCGCTCAAGGCACGCCATTGTGTCGCCGGACGGCGGATGCTGTACGCGTATTGCGCCGAGCGCGGCGTGCCGGCGCGCCGGCTCGGCAAGCTCGTGGTCGCCACCAGCGCGGCCGAGGCCGAGAAGCTCGCCGCGATCCACGCGCAGGGGGAGGCGAACGGGGTCGAGGACCTCGCGCTCGTCCCGGGCGATGCGGCGCGGGCCATGGAGCCGGCACTCGCCTGCACGGCGGCGCTCCACTCGTCCCAGACCGGCATCGTCGACAGCCACGCGCTGATGCTCGCCCTCCAGGGCGAGATCGAGGACCACGGCGGGGCGCTCGCCCTGCTCACGCCGATCGAGCGCCTCGCCCTGCGCGACGGCGCCTGGGCGGTGACCGTGGCCGGCGAGGCGCATCGCTTCGACGCCGTCGTCAACGCCGCCGCGCTGGGCGCGCAGGCGATCGCGCAGGCCACGGAGGGCTTTCCCGCGCCGGCGATCCCGCGCCTGCGCCTCGCCAAGGGCACCTATTTCGCCTGTGCCGGGCGCCCGGCCTTCTCGCGGCTGATCTATCCCGCGCCCGTCGACGGCGGGCTGGGCGTGCACCTCACGCTCGATCTCGCCGGGCGGATGCGCTTCGGCCCGGACGTGGAATGGATCGAGGCCGAGGACTACGACGCCGACCCGCGCCGGGCCGACGGATTCTATGCGGCCATCCGCCGCTACTGGCCGGGCCTGCCCGACGGCACGCTGACCGCCGACTATTGCGGCATCCGGCCGAAGCTCTCGGGTCCCGGCGAGCCCGCGGCGGACTTCGTCGTCGCGGGGGAGGCCGAGCACGGCCTGCCGCGCCACGTCGCCCTGTTCGGCATCGAGAGCCCCGGCCTGACTTCGGCGCTGTCCCTCGGGGAGGCGGTGGCCGATGGGCTCGTCGGTCGGGGATCGTGACGAATCGCCCGATTTCGGTAACGCCGGATTAACCCTGAGCGCGTTCCCTCCTCGAAGGCACCCTTTTCGGGGGACGAGGTGACCGACGCGCCCGATCGCTGGCGACTGACGGGGCTCGCCTTGCGCGAAGCCGCGCGCACCGTGCGCGCCGAGACCACCAGCCTCCTGGGGCTCGGCGGGCTGCGCGCCCGCGCGCCTCGGCGCCTCGTGATCGTGCCGCCGGACATGCGCACCTGCGACGCCACGATCGCCGACGACATCTATGCCGGCTACTTCGTCTTCGGCGGGCGGGCGCTCGCCACCGGCGGGCGCTCTCCCTTCGCGCTGGATCCGCCGTCCGCGGGCTGGGCGGACATCCTGCACGGCTTCTCCTGGCTGCGGCACCTGCGCGCCGCGGACACGGCGCTCTCCCGCGCCAACGCCCGCGCGCTCGTCGACGAGTACCTGCGCGAGGCGCATGGGCCGATCCTGCGCAAGCCGCCGGTGGCGGCGCGCCGGGCCATCTCGTTCCTCAGCCAGTCGCCGCTGATCGTGGAGGGCGCCGATCACGCCTTCTACCAGCGCTTCCTGCGCGGGCTCGCGCGGGATCTCGCGATCTGCGCCCGCGCCGCCCGGGCGGCGCCGCAGCCGATCGACCGCCTGCGCGCCGCGATCGCGCTCGCCTATGCCGGCCTGTGCTGCGAGGGCTGCGAGCGGCTCGGGCGCGGCGCGACGAAGGTGCTCGCCCGCGAGCTCGATCGGCAGGTGCTCGCCGACGGCGGCCATGTCGGGCGCAATCCCCGCACGGTGCTCGACCTCCTGCTCGATCTCCTGCCGCTCAAGCAGGTCTACCTCGCCCGCGGCGTGGATCCGCCCGCGGCCCTGATCCGGGCGATCGACCGGATGCCGCCGATGCTGCGGCTCCTGCGCCACGGCGACGGCACGCTCAGCCATTTCAACGGCGCCGGCTCGACCCCGGTCGACCACCTCACCACGCTGCTCTTCTACGACGAGGGACGGGCGAGCCCGCTGCAGCGGGGCCTGATCTCCGGCTACGAGCGGCTGCAGGCGGGCGGGCTCGTCGTCGTCGCCGACGTCGGCGCCCCGCCGCCGCCCGTCGTCGCCGGGGAGGCCGCGGCCGGGTGCCTGTCGTTCGAGCTGACCTCCGGCGAGGCGCGCCTCGTCGTCAACCTCGGCGCGCCGCGCGAGCGCTCCGATCCTCTGGCCCGGGCGGCGCGGGGCACCCCGGCGCATTCGACGATCGCCCTCGACCGGGCGTCCTCCGCGCGGTTCTCGGACGATGCCCGCGGCCCGGCCCGGCTCGCGGCCGCGTATCTCGCGCGCCGCTTCGGCACCCTCCTCGTCGACGGGCCGGGCGCAGTCCAGGCCAAGCGGCCCGATCCGCTCGTGCTCGAGACCCGCCACGACGGCTATGCCCGTGCCTTCGGCCTCGTGCACGAGCGCCGGCTCGCGCTGTCCGAGGCGGGCGACGCGCTGTCGGGCGAGGATCGGCTGATGCCGGCGGGCGCGGGTGCGGCCGGCGTGCCGGCGGCCCTGCGCTTCCACCTGCACCCGAGCGTGCGCGCCCGTCGCGCCCAGGCCGGGCGGGTCGTCCTGCTCGGCCTCGCCAACGGCGAGACCTGGCAATTCGTGCTGGAAACCGAGGCCACGGGGCTCGAGGCGCGGCTGGAGGAGAGCCTCTACCTCTCCGCCACCGACGGCGCGCGCAAGGCGAGCCAGATCGTGGTCGCCTTCGACACGGGCGCCGTCCCCGCGCTGGCCTGGCGCTTCGAGAGGCTCACCGCCGGCTGAGTGAGGCGGCGCGGCCGCCCGCTCGACCGCCCTGCGCGACCGCCCTATTCGGCCGCGGCGGCCGAGCTGCGCCGGGGCTTGAGCAGCTCGAGCGGGCTGATCCGCAGGAGCGTGATGCGATTTCGTGTCTTGCGCAGCACCTGGAAGCGGAAGCCGTGGAAGGTGAAGGCCTGGCCGGTCTCCGGGATGAGCTGCGCCTCGTGGATGACGAGGCCGGCGATGGTGGTGGCCTCCTCGTCGGGCAGGGTCCAGTCCATGACGCGGTTGAGGTCGCGGATCGGCACCGAGCCGTCGACGTTGACCGAGCCGTCGACCTGCACCCGCACGCCAGAGACGGCGATGTCGTGCTCGTCCTTGATGTCGCCGACGATCTCCTCGATGATGTCCTCGAGGGTCACGAGCCCCTGCACCTCGCCGTACTCGTCGACGACGAGGGCGAAGTGGGTCTTCTTCGTCAGGAAGGCGCGCAGCTGGTCGCGCAGCGAGGTGCGGTCGGGCACGAACCAGGGCTCGAGCGCGATCGTGTCGATGTCGAGCCGCGCCGCCTCGCCGCCCACCGCATCGAGCGCGCGCAAGAGGTCCTTGGCGTGGAGGATGCCCACGATGTTCTCGTGGCGCCCGCGCCAGAGGGGCAGGCGCGTGTGGGGCGAGGTCAGCACCTCGCGCACGATCGCGTCCGGCGGCAGGTCGGCGTCGATCATGCGCATGCGCGTGCGGTGGACCATGACGTCCTCCACCGCCAGCTCGCGCAGGTCGAGGAGGCCGCCCAGCATGTCGCGCTCGGCCTTGGCGACGCCGCCCTCCTTGTGCAGCAGGTCGACCTGGCCGCGCAGCTCCTCGGTGGCGGAGAGCACGTTCGTGTCCTCGCCGAGCTTGAGGCCGAACAGGCTGACCAGCCCCCGGATGAAGGCCTCGATCGCGAGCGTGATGGGGCCGAACAGCGCCACGATCCAGGAGATGGGCTTGGCCACGATCAGCGCCACCTTGTCGGGATAGTTGATCGCCACCGTCTTGGGCAGGATCTCGGAGAACACGATCACGAACACCGACACCACGATCGTGGCGTAGACGATGCCGACCTCGCCGAAGATCGACAAGAGGATGCCCGTAGTCAGCGAGGCTGCCAGCGTGTTGACCACGTTGTTGCCGATGAGGATGCCGCCGATCAGCCGCTCGCGCGCCGAAAGCAGGCGGTTGACGAGCGCCGCGCGCTTGTCGCCACCCTTCTCCAGCGTGTGCATGCGCGCGCGCGACGAGGCGGTGAGCGCCGTCTCCGATCCGGAGAAGAAGCCCGAGAAGACGAAGCAGGCGAGTACCGCCAGGATCGAGACCCAGATCGAGCCGTCCATGTTTCTCCTCGTGTGATCCGATGCGCCGTCAGCCCGGCGCGGGCGCGGCGCATTCGCCGGCGAGGAAGGCCCGCACCGCGGCGACGTCGACGCCCTTGGCGACGAAGCTCTCGCCGATGCCGCGGGCCAGGATGAAGGTCAACTGCCCGGCCACGACCTTCTTGTCCTGCGCCATGGCGTCCAGCAGGCGCTCCGGGTCCGGCGCGAGGCCGGGGAACGCCCGCAGCGACGTCGGCAGGCCCATCGCCGCGAGATGGCGCGCGACGCGCTCCGCCTCGGCCGGTGCGCACAGGCCGAGCGCGACCGAGAATCGGAAGGCGGCCGCGAGCCCCGCCGCCACCGCCTCGCCATGGACCAGGATCGCCGGGTCGTAGCGGGCGATACGCTCGAGCGCGTGGGCGAAGGTGTGGCCGAGGTTGAGCAGCGCGCGATCGCCCTCCTCGCGCTCGTCGCGCGCCACGATGGCGGCCTTGGCGCGGCAGGAATGCGCGACCGCCCGCTCCCGTTCCGGGCCGCCGGCGAGGACGGCCGGGGCGTTGGCCTCGCACCAGGCGAAGAAGGGCGCGTCGTCGATGAGCCCGTACTTGGCCACCTCGGCGTAGCCGGCGCGCAGCTCGCGCTCCGGCAGCGTGTCGAGGAGCGCGGTGTCGGCGAGGACGAGGCTCGGCTGGTGGAAGGCGCCGACCAGGTTCTTGCCGTGGGCGGAGTTGATCCCGGTCTTGCCGCCGACCGAGCTATCGACCTGGGCCAGCAGCGTGGTCGGCACCTGCACGAAGCGCACGCCGCGCCGCACGATCGCCGCCGCGAAGCCGGCGAGATCGCCCACGACGCCGCCGCCGAGCGCCATTACCAGGTCCCCGCGCTCGATCCGCGAGGCGAGGATCGCGTCGCAGACCCGCGCGAGGGTGGCGTAGCCCTTCGACCCCTCGCCGGCGGGAACGGTGACGGCCTCGCAGCGCAGGCCCGCCGCGCCGAGGCGCTCGCGCAGGGCCTCGCCATGCAGGCCGGCGACGGTGTCGTCGGTGACGAGGGCGACGGCGCGGGCACCGAGCGCGGCGGCGCGTGCACCCGCCTCGGCGGCGACGCCGCGGCCGATGACGATCTCGTAGGACCGGTCTCCCAGCGCGACGCGGACGGTCTCGCGCGCGGGCGCATCGATGGTGGCGCTCACGGCGCGTCTCCTGCTCGGGTGTCGCTCGCGGGGGCCGCGCGCGCGCCGAGGTGGGCCTCGAGCGCCGCGACCACCGCCTCGACGACCTCCTCGTGGGCACCGTCGTGGCTCTCCACGACGACGTCCGCCGTGGCGTAGACCGGATAGCGCCGCTCCATCAAGCCGCGCATCGTGCCTTCCGGATCGGGAGTCTGCAGCAGCGGGCGGGTGGCGCGCTTGCGCACCCGGCGCATCAACGTGTCGAGATCGGCCGACAGCCAGACCGAGACGCCGGTCTCGGCGACGGCGCTGCGGGTGGCGGCGTCCATGAAGGCGCCGCCGCCGGTGGCGAGCACGATCCCGCCCTCGCGCAGGAGCCGGTCGATGACGCGCCGCTCCCCGTCGCGGAAATGCGCCTCGCCATAGATCTCGAAGATGTCCGGGATCGACATGCCGGCGGCTTCCTCGATCTCGGTGTCGGCATCGCGGAAGGGCAGGCCGAGCCGCATCGCGAGCCGGCGCCCCACCGTGCTCTTGCCGGCGCCCATCAGGCCGACGAGCACGAGCGGCCGGCCGGCGAGCGCCGCGCGCACGCGCGCCTCGCGCGTCGACGGCGCGGGGGCGACGCCCTCGCCCGCCGCCGCATCCCCCTCGTCCTGGTCACGCCGCGCAGCCATGCGGAATTGGATAGCATCGCGGGGGGCGGCTGTCATGCGGGCGGATGGGTGGGGCGGGGGTCAGTGGTGTGGCGCTGCTGGTCCGACGAGGCGGACGTGCCGCGCACGTATCGTCTCGCGGAGCTTGCGCGCGAAGCGCACATCCGCCGTCAGGACCTCGGTGTCGAGCTCGACCGCCAGTGCCAGGTAGAGCATGTCGTAGGGGGAGTGATCGTATTCTATCGCCAGCGCCCAGGCTTCTCGGGCGAGCGCCTGTGCCGGAAAGTGGCGGTCGACCATCCTCAGAGCAGTGGTGACAAGCGAGTCGGCCTGGATCCGCGACAGGTATCTGCCCCGCAGGTACTTGAAGCCGGCATTCTGCACCTCGGAGACGAAGAGGTCGGGTGCGACGAAGCCCGTTCGCGGCGGTGCGATCTCCGGCGCCCGGGTATCCGAGGCCCACTGAACCGCCGCGCTTGCATCGAGGACGATCATCGCTCCTCGCGGCTCTCGCGGATGAGATCGGCTGGAGGCGGCAACTCCGGGAACGGGCCGAAGCGGCGGTGCAGCTCGCGGATGCTCGCCTGCTTCTCCGCCATGGAGCGGCGCTGCGGCGCCGCCGCGGCGAGAGCGTCGCGGAGGAGCGCGTCGAGTGGCTTCCCTTCGAGGTCGGCTCGCTCCTTGAGCCTGAGCAGCAGCGCGTCGTCGACGTCGTCGATCTCCAGCTTGGCCATGACAGTCCCCGTTTCGGCGCCTCAGGAACGTAGGCAAAGTTGTAATTTACGTCAATATCCGACTTCAAGACTCGCCGCGGGCGGAGAGCGTCTCGGTCGGCGGGACGAGCGGGTCGCCGGCCGAGGCGAGTTCGTGGGCGACCACCTCCGAAAGGCTCCAATCGTACGCGCTCAGGTCCGCCTCGGCGACGAACCGCTCGGCGGCCTCGTCACTCGGCAACGATGGCCATGGCTTCCTCGGCTCGCTCATCGGCATGCTCACCGCCCCATCAGCCCCCGCGCCACGATCACCCGCATGATCTCGTTCGTCCCCTCCAGGATCTGGTGCACCCTGAGGTCCCGCACGATCTTCTCGATGCCGTAATCGGCGAGGTAGCCGTAGCCGCCGTGGATCTGGAGCGCCTCGTTGGCGATCTCGAAGCCGCGGTCGGTGGCGATGCGCTTGGCCATGGCGCACAGCTTGCCGGCGTCGGGCGCGCCGGCGTCGAGCGCGGCGGCGGCGCGCCAGAGGATGCTGCGCGAGGCCTCGAGCTCGGTCGCCATGTCGGCGAGCTTGAACTGCAGCGCCTGGAACTCGGCGAGCGCCTTGCCGAAGGCCCGGCGCTCGCGGACGTAGGCGAGGGACTTCTCGAGCGCGGCGTCGGCGCCGCCGAGCGAGCAGGCGCCGATGTTGAGCCGCCCGCCGTCGAGCCCGGCCATGGCGATCCTGAAGCCCATGCCCTCGTCCGACAGGCGGTTCTCCACCGGCACGCGCGCGCCCTCCAGGATCACCTGGCGCGTCGGCTGGGCGTTCCAGCCCATCTTGCGCTCGTTGGCGCCGAAGGAGAGGCCGGGCGTGTCCTTCTCGATGACGAGGGTGGAGATGCCCGCCGCGCCCTCCTCGCCGGTGCGCACCATCGTCACGTAGAGGTCGGCGACGCCGGCGCCGGAGATGAACTGCTTCACCCCGTCGACGACGTAGTGGTCGCCGTCGCGGCGCGCGCGGGTCTTCAGCGCGGCGGCGTCGGAGCCCGCGCCGGGCTCGGTGAGGCAGTAGCTGGCGAGGCTCTCCATCATCACGAGCCCGGGCAGCCAGCGCCGGCGCTGGGCGTCCGAGCCCCAGCGGTCGATCATCCAGGCGGCCATGTTGTGGATCGAGATGTAGGCCGAGACCGTGGGGCAGCCGGTGGCCAGCGCCTCGAAGATCAGCGCCGCCTCGAGCCGCCCGAGGCCCGAGCCGCCGACGTCCTCGGCGATGGTGACGCCGCCCATGCCGAGCTCGGCGGCCTCGCGCATCACCTCGACGGGGAAGTGCTTCTCCTCGTCCCAGCGCACCGCGTCCGGCGCCAGCTTGTCGGCGGCGAAGGCGCGGGCCATGTCGCGGATGGCGACGTGGTCCTCGGTGAGAGCGAAGGGGGTCATGACCGGGCCTCGATGACGCGTTGGGGGCCGCGGAGGCTATCAGGTCGCGCGCCGCCGCTCCAGACGGCGGACCTCAGCGGTGGATGCCGAGCATGGCGGTGAGGCCGCCGTCGATGGGCAGCGTCGCGCCGGTGACGTAGGCCGCGGGCGGCGTCATCAGGAAGGCGGCGAGGCCGGCGACCTCCTCGGGCCGGCAGAAGCGGCCCGCCGGGATCTGCTTCTCCATGCTCTCGCGGAAGGGCGCGTAGGGCGCGAGCATCTCGGTGTCGACGAAGCCGGGCGCGATGACGTTGACGGTGACGCCGCGCTTGGCCGTCTCCATGGCGAGCGTGCGGGCATAGGCGGCGAGCGCGCCCTTGGTCGCGGCATAGGCGGCGTTGCCCGCGTTCGCCTGGATCGCGGCGACGGAGCCGATGGCGACGATGCGCCCGGCGCGGGCGCGCAGCATCGGGCGCATGAGCGCCTTGCACAGCCGGGTGAAGGCGAAGAAGTTCACCTGCATCGCGGCTTCCGCCTTGTCCTGGGCCATCATCGCGGCGAGCGCGTCGTAGGACTGGCCGGCATTGTGGACGAAGCCGTAGTAGGTCTCGCCCTCGGTCGTGCCGCAGAAGGCCTCCACCGCCTCCCGGTCGGAGAGATCGAGAGCGCGGGGCTCGATGGTCGTGCCGGGATGGTCGGCCGCGACCGCGTCGGCGAGCGCCCGCGCCTCGTCGGCGGAGGAGCGGTAGGTGAAGACGACGTCGTGCCCCTGGGCGGCCATGGCGCGCACGATCGCCGCCCCGACGCCCTTGGCGCCGCCGGTGACGAGGATGCGGGTGCGGTCGGTCATGGCTCGAGCTCCTCTTGCATGTCTCTCCGCGACCTTGACCTCCCCTCGGGGAGGTGGGCCGCCTAGCGGTGCGGAGGGGGTGAACGGCGGAGGATCGCCGCCGGCCGTCTCGCCCCCACCCGTCTCGCTCCGCTCGCCGACCGCCCCGGGGGGCGGTGACGGGCCGCGTCAGCCCGGCTCGGCCGAGAGCACGAGGCAGGTGTTCTGGCCGCCGAAGCCGAAGGAGTTGGAGAGGATCCGCCTCGGCTTGGCTTCCCGCGCCGCGTTCGGCACCACGTCCAGCGGGATCGCCGGGTCCGGGACGTGGTAGTTGATGGTGGGCGGGATCACGCCCTCGTGGATCGTCATCAGCGAGACCACCGCCTCCACCGCGCCGGCGGCGGTGAGGGTGTGGCCGATCATCGACTTGTTGGAGGAGATCGGCACGGAGCGCATCCGCTCGCCGATCACGGCCATCAGGCCCATCGCCTCCATCTTGTCGTTCTCGGGCG
>JBNPEA010000164.1:0-19398 GCA_051117315.1 Salinarimonas sp.
CGTGATGGGGGAGACGGGCGGGCCGCGCGCCGGGCCGCCGGCCGGGTGCGCCAGGGGCCCGCAGGCGCCCGGGCGCATGGCCCGGCTGGAGGCCGCCCGCGAGGCGCTGCGGCTGGCGCGCACCCCGCCGCCGCCGATGCCGAGCGCGAACGTGCCGATCCCGCCCTCCTTCGAGGAGGCGCTGATCGCCCGGGCGGCCCACGCCGCCGCCAACGCCCCTCCGCCGCCCCCGCTCGCCCCGCCGCCGCAGACGCCCGCCGATGCGTCGGTGGACCTGTGGGCGAGCGAGGACGTGCCGGCGATCCGGGGCGCAGCCGCACCGACCGTCGATGCCGTGGCCGCCGCCGCCGTCGATCCGCGCGACGCCTGGCGGCCGGCGCCGGAGGAGCCTCCGCCGGCGCCCGTCGTCGTCGATGCCGGCCGTCTCGCCGCCGACCCGCGCAGCGTCTTCCCGGCCGAGGTGATCGAGGCGCTCAGGGCGCGGCATCTCGGCGACATGCCGCTGCGCGCGCCCGCGGTCGACGCCGCGGCCGCGACCGGGGACGGGAACCGCACGCCGTGAGCCCTCCCGCCACCGCCCTCGACCGCCTCGCGGACGCCATCGGCCGCACCGCGCGCGAGGTGCCGCTCGTCGCCGAGGGCGGCGTCGTCGCCGCCGTGGCGCCCGGGCACTACCGCGTCGGCGGGCTCTCGCCCTTCCTCAAGCTCGGCGAGCGGGTCTCGATCCCCGGCCCCGAGGGCCCGCAGATCGGCGAGGTGGTGCGCATCGAGGCGCAGGGGGCCACGGTCAAGCCCTTCGAGGGCGCCATCGACGCGCGGCTCGGGACCCGCGCCTGGCGCATGGAGCCGGTCTCGCTGCAGCCGGCCCCCTCCTGGAAGGGCCGCGTCGTCGACGCGCTCGGGCGCCCGATCGACGGCCGCGGGGCGCTGAGGCTCGGCACGGGGGTCGTCCACCCGTTCCGGGAGCCGCCGCCGGCCATGCGCCGCGCCCGCGTCGGCGGGCACTTCCGCACCGGCGTGCGGGCGATCGACCTGTTCACGCCGCTGTGCGCCGGCCAGCGCATCGGCGTCTTCGCCGGTTCGGGGGTGGGCAAGTCCACCCTGATCTCCATGCTCGCCGCCGCGCACGCGGTCGACACGGTGGTGATCGCCCTCGTCGGCGAGCGCGGGCGCGAGGTGCGCGAGTTCCTGGAGGAGACGCTCGGCGAGCGCCGCGAGAAGGCGGTGATGGTGGTCTCCACCGGCGACGAGAGCCCGATGATGCGCCGGCTCGCACCCAATACCGCGCTGGCGATCGCGGAGTACTTCCGCGACCGGGGCGAGCACGTGCTGCTCATCGCCGATTCGGTCACCCGCTACGCCCACGCCGCCCGCGACGTGGCCCTCGCCGCCGGCGAGCCCGCGGTCTCGCGCGGCTATCCGCCGAGCGTGTTCTCGGACCTGCCGCGGCTGCTGGAGCGCGCCGGGCCGGGCTGGGAGGGGACGGGCGGCACGATCACCGGCGTCTTCTCGGTGCTGGTCGACGGCGACGACCACAACGACCCCGTCGCCGACGCGATCCGCGGCACGCTCGACGGCCACATCGTGCTCGAGCGCTGGATCGCCGACCGCGGCCGCTACCCGGCGATGAACCCGCTGGCCTCGATCTCCCGGCTCGCCCGCACCGTGTGGTCGCCCGAGGAGCAGACGCTGGTGCGCTCCTTCTGCGCCCTGATCGCCCGCTTCGAGGAGACCCGCGACCTGCGCCTGATGGGCGCCTACCAGGCCGGCGCCGACCCCGACCTCGACCGCGCCGTGGCGATCGTGCCCAAGCTCTACGACGCCCTCAGGCAGGACCCGACCTCGCCGAAGAGCGAGGACCCGTATCGGGAGCTGGCGGCGTTGCTGAAGGGGTGAGGCCGAGGCGATACGAAAGAGCCCGGCGGACTGCGCGTCCGCCGGGCTCCTGGCATTCCTTACCGAGCGAGGCGTCGCCTCAGTAGCGGTAGTGCTCCGGCTTGAACGGGCCGGTGTCCTTCACGCCGATGTACTCGGCCTGGTCCGCGCGCAGCTTGGAGAGCTTGGCGCCGATCTTCTCCAGGTGGAGCATGGCGACCTTCTCGTCGAGGTGCTTGGGCAGGACGTAGACCTGCTTCTCGTACTTGCCGGTGTTCTGCCACAGCTCGATCTGGGCGAGCGTCTGGTTGGTGAACGAGGCGGACATGACGAAGGACGGGTGGCCCATGGCGTTGCCGAGGTTCACCAGACGGCCCTCGGAGAGCAGGATCATGCGCTTGCCGTCGGGGAACTCGATCTCGTCGACCTGCGGCTTGATGTTGTTCCACTTGTAGTTCCGCAGCGACTGGACCTGGATCTCGTTGTCGAAGTGGCCGATGTTGCAGACGATGGCGCGGTCCTTCATGGCCCGCATGTGATCGGCGGTGATCACGTCCTTGTTGCCGGTGGCGGTGACGAAGATGTCGGCGCGCGGGGCGGCGTCCTCCATCGTCACGACCTCGTAGCCCTCCATCGCCGCCTGCAGGGCGCAGATCGGGTCGACCTCGGAGACCATGACGCGGCAGCCGGCCTGGCGCAGCGAGGCGGCCGAGCCCTTGCCGACGTCGCCGTAGCCGGCGACCATGGCGAGCTTGCCGGCCATCATCACGTCGGTGCCGCGGCGGATGCCGTCGACGAGCGACTCGCGGCAGCCGTACAGGTTGTCGAACTTCGACTTGGTGACCGAGTCGTTCACGTTGATGGCCGGGAAGAGCAGCTTGCCTTCCTTCGCCATGATGTAGAGCCGGTGCACGCCCGTCGTCGTCTCCTCGGAGACGCCCTTGATCGAGGCGGCGAGCTCGTTGAACCAGCCCTTCGGCTTCTCGCCGAGCAGGCGGTGGATCAGCGCGAAGAGGACCTCCTCCTCCTCCGAGCCGGGCTTGGCGAGGAAGCCGGTGTCCCCGTCCTCGGCGCGCTTGCCGAGATGGACGAGCATGGTGGCGTCGCCGCCGTCGTCGAGGATCATGTTGGGCATGCCGCCGCCGTGCCAGTCGAACAGCATGGCGGTGTAGTCCCAGTAGTCCTTCAGGCTCTCGCCCTTCCAGGCGAAAACCGGCGTGCCGGCGGCCGCGATGGCGGCGGCGGCGTGATCCTGCGTGGAGTAGATGTTACACGACACCCAGCGCACGTCCGCGCCGAGCGCCTTCAGCGTCTCGATCAGCACGGCGGTCTGGATGGTCATGTGCAGCGAGCCGGCGATGCGCGCGCCCTTGAGCGGCTGCGACGGGCCGTATTCCTCGCGCGTGGCCATGAGGCCCGGCATCTCGGTCTCGGCGATCGAGATCTCCTTGCGGCCCCAATCGGCGAGCGAGATGTCCTTGACGATATAGTCCTGCGCCATCGTGAGAGTCCCTTCGGTGTCGTGGTTCGGCGATGCCATAGCAGACCCCGCGCCCAATGGCAATCAACATATAAACATGTCTTTATGTCCTTCTCGCGGCGGGGGCGGCGAACCTTGACTTCCCCCGGCGTTGCGAGCAGTGTCCGCGCGCTTCGCGGCGGGGCCTCTCCGGCCCGCGCCCGCCCGTCCCATTCGCGCGGATACATGCGTACCTATCTCGATTTCGAAAAGCCCGTCGCCGAGCTCGAGGCCAAGCTCGAGGAGCTGCGCGCGCTCGGCGCGGAACGCGACGCCGTCGCCATCTCCGACGACATCGCGCGGCTCGAGGCCAAGGCCGCGGAGGCGCTCGCCGGGCTCTACGCCGCGCTCACGCCCTGGCAGAAGACGCTCGTCGCCCGGCATCCCCAGCGCCCGCACTTCTCGGACTACATACGCGGGCTCGTCGACGAGTTCACGCCGATCGCCGGCGACCGCAAGTTCGCCGAGGACGAGGCGATCGTCGCCGGCTTCGGCCGCTTCCGCGGCGCGCCGGTCTGCGTGCTCGGGCAGGAGAAGGGCTCGGACACGCGCTCGCGGATCCGGCACAATTTCGGCATGGCCCGCCCGGAGGGCTACCGCAAGGCCGTGCGCGTGATGGAGCTCGCCGACCGCTTCGGCCTGCCGGTCATCGCCTTCGTCGACACGGCCGGCGCCTATCCCGGCATCGACGCCGAGGAGCGCGGCCAGGCGGAGGCGATCGCGCGCTCCACCGAGGCCTGCCTCGCGCTCGGCGTCGCCAACGTCGCTGTCGTGATCGGCGAGGGCGGCTCCGGCGGGGCGATCGCGCTCGCCACGGCGAGCCGGGTGCTGATGCTCGAGCACGCGATCTATTCCGTGATCTCGCCGGAAGGCGCCGCCTCGATCCTGTGGCGCGACGCCGGCCGGGCGCAGGACGCGGCGACCGCCATGAAGATCACCGCGCAGGACCTGCTGCGGCTCGGCGTCGTCGACGCCATCGTGCGCGAGCCGGTCGGCGGCGCGCATCGCGACACAGACGCCGTGATCGCGGCCACGGGCAACGCGGTCGCGGCGGCGCTGGCCGAGCTCGCGCCGCTCTCGCCGGACGCGATGCGGGCGGCACGGGCGGACAAGTTCCTGGCCATCGGCCGCAAGCTGAAGCTCGGGTAACGAACCGTTCACCATATGTGAAGGCCGCGACCACGGGGGGTGGTCTTGCGGTAAGGCTCGCGTAAGGCTAACGATCCTAGGACTAGGGGGACGTGCGGCGCACCATGCGCCGCCGGCAACGGGCGCCGACGGGCGCGAGGAAGTGGGGACCCCATGGTGAGAAGAGCCGCACTCGTGGCCACGCTGGCCCTGGCCTTGACCGCCTGCCAGGATCGCACCGTCTCATCCAACAAGCACCTGCAGCCGATCCCGCCGCAGACGCTCGCGCTGATGGCGTCCAAGGGCATGGACCAGGACGACCCGATCCTGGTGCGGGTCTTCAAGATGGAATCCGAGCTCGAGGTCTGGAAGAAGGGCGGGGACGGCCGCTACGCCCTCCTCGACACCTACCCGATCTGCCGCTGGTCGGGCCAGCTCGGCCCGAAGATGCGCGAAGGCGACCGCCAGGCGCCGGAAGGGTTCTACGCCGTGTCCCCGGCGCTGATG
This sequence comes from Salinarimonas sp., assembly GCA_051117315.1. Lineage (GTDB taxonomy): Bacteria > Pseudomonadota > Alphaproteobacteria > Rhizobiales > Beijerinckiaceae > Salinarimonas. The sequence goes on from JBNPEA010000164.1 coordinate 5,030, forward strand.
AACCCGAACTCGAGCTTCTATCTCTCCTTCAACACCGGCTTCCCGAACGCGTTCGACCGTGCGAACGGCCGCACCGGGTCGTTCCTGATGGTGCACGGCTCGTGCACCTCGCGCGGCTGCTTCGCCATGACGGACGAGGCGATCGCCGAGGTCTATGCGCTCGCCCGCGAGGCCTTCGAGGGCGGCCAGCGCGCCTTCCAGTTCCAGTCCTACCCCTTCCGCATGACGCCGGAGAACCTGGCCCAGTCGCGCTACGACCCCAACATCGCCTTCTGGCGCAACCTCAAGGAAGGCTGGGATCACTTCGAGGTGACGCGGCTCGAGCCGCCGGTCGAGGTCTGCGGCGGGCGCTACTCCTTCGGTACGCAGGACTGCACGCCGATCGACCCGACGGTCACTGCCATGGTGCGCGCCCGCGCGCAGGCGGACGAGATCGCGGTCGCCCGGCTGATCGAGGACGGCAAGCCGGCGGTGCGCGTGGTCTACGACGACGGCGGCGGCCATCCCTCCTTCGGCCTCGCCAACGCCACCCGGACGGACGTCTCCAGCGCGACCGCGTTCGCCGCCCTCGACGCCGGGCGCAACCGCAACGACGACCGCCTCGGCATCGTCAGCCGCCCGGAGGCGCTCGCCGCCGGGCCGAGGCTGGTGCCGGTCGATTCCCGCGGCCAGCCGATCGAGTCGGCGACACCGACGGCGATCGCCGCGCAGACGCGCCCCGCCGCGCCCGCCGCCGCTCCCGTCGCGACGGCGAGCGTTCCGGCCGCTCAGCCGCAGGCTCCGGACGAGGCTCGCGAGCCGTTCTATGCGCGAATGCTCGGCGGCCTGTTCTCGACCCTGCCGCTCGGCGGTGCGCCCGTAGAGCGCGACCCGGTCGCGGCGCCGGTGCCGCCGCAGCGCGGCGCGTCCGTCGCCCCCGGTACGCAGCCGCTCTGGCCGTCTTCGGGCTATTCCTCCCTCGATTGATCGGTGCCCGGCGGCCTTGAACCGCCCGCATTCCCGCCCCACCCTCCCGAAGTCCGTTCGCTTTCGGGAGGGTTCCTCATGCGGTCCGCGTGCCTGCTCCTCGGCGTCGCGAGCCTCGCGCTCTGCGCCGCGTTCACGACGCTGCCGGCCGCGGCGCTCGACCTGCCTCCGCCGCCCGAAGCGGCACCGCCGCCCTCGACCTGGGATGTCGTGGATGCGACGCTCGACGAGGCGCTCGCCTTGAAGGGGCGCGACGCCCACCTCGCGCTCGTCGGCGTGGAGGCGGACCGCAACGGCATCCCCCTCGCCCTCGCCGAGGCGGTCGTGACCGTGGAGAGCGCCTGGGACCCGGCGGCGCTCGGCGCACTGGACGAGGTCGGCCTGATGCAGGTGCGCCCCGGCACCGCCGCCATGCTCGGCTTCGCCGGCACCGTCGAGGCCCTGCGGCTGCCGGCGCTCAACGTACGCTACGGCGTGCGCTACCTCGCCCAGGCCTGGCGCCTCGCCGACGGCGACCTGTGCACCGCCCTGATGAAGTATCGCGCCGGCCACGGCGAGACGCGCATGAGCGCGCGCTCGGTGGCCTATTGCGTCCGCGCCATCGCCCACCTGAAGGAGATCGGCTCGCCGCTGGCCGAGGCCGAGGTACCGCGCGCCGTCGCCGTCGCCCGCCGCGGCGGACGGGCAGGCGGGCACGACGGCGCGCTGTGGCGCCGCCACCAGGAGCGCATGCGCGCGATCGAAAGCCGGCTGCCGAGCTCGGCGCTGTCGATTGCGCGATAGCGGGAAAGCGCCGCCCTTGCTTGCGTGTGTGGCCGTCGCTATCGTAGGCGCAGCCGGGCCGTGAACATGCGCCGGCTGCGCGTATGACGCGCGCACTCACGCTCCTTGGGCTGCCGTCCTTCGCCGCCGCCCTGCGTGCGCACCGCCCCTGACGCCCCCGCCGTCTGTGCGCGAGACAGGCGCGTCGCGAGGCTGTAGAGCGAGGGCATGCGTCCCGCCCGTTTCCTCCTGCGCCCCGACACGCTCGGCCTCACCGCCACGCTGGCGATGCTGACCTCGCTCGGGCCGCTGTCGACCGACATGTACCTGCCGGCGCTGCCGGCGATCGCGCAGGCGCTCGAGGCCACGACGCCGCAGACCCAGGCGACGCTGTCGGCTTTCCTCGTCGGCTTCGCCTGCGGGCAGTTCCTCTACGGGCCGCTGTCGGACCGGATGGGAAGACGGCCGCTCCTCGGCATCGGCCTCGCTCTCTTCCTCGTGGCGACACTCGCCTGCGCGCTGGCGCCCACGATCGAGGCACTCTCGGCCGCGCGCTTCGTCCAGGCGTTGGGTGCGTCCGGGCCGATCGTGCTCGCGCGCGCCATCGTGCGCGACCTCTACGACGGGCCGCGGGCGGGGCGGGAGCTCTCGCGCATGGGCTCGATCATGGGGCTCGTGCCGGCGATCGCGCCGATCCTGGGCGGCCTGATCTTCGCCGTCCTCGGCTGGCGGGCGATCTTCGGGGCGAGCGCGCTCGGCGCGCTGGCGCTGGCCGCCGTGGTGGCGCTCGCCCTGCCGGAGACGCTGCGCGCGCGCGACCCGACGCCGCTCTCCGTGGTCTCGATCCTGCGCGGCTTCCGCGACCTCCTGCGCCACCCGACCTATCGGGTCTACGTGGCGCTGAACACGCTGACCTATTCCGGCCTGTTCGCTTTCATCTCCGGCTCGAGCTTCGTGCTGCAGGGCGTCTACGGCCTCTCGGAACTCGCCTTCGCCTTCTCCTTCGCGATCATGGTGGTCGGCTATATCGGCGGCACGCTGCTGGCGCAGCGGCTCGTTCCTGGCCGCGGGCTCGACGGCACGATCGTCGTCGGCCTCGCCGCCCAGGCCGCCGGCGGGGCGGCGATGCTGGCGCTCGCGCTCGTCGGCACGGGCTCGTCCCTCGAGATCACCCTGCCGATGGCGCTCTACGCGCTGGGCGTCGGGCTCACCATGCCGCAGTCGATGGCGGCGGCGATGCAGCCCTTTCCCGCGCGGGCCGGCGCCGCGTCCTCCCTGATGGGCATCTGCCAGATGTCGGTCGCGGCGATCGTCGGCATCGGGCTCGGCGCGGCGGTGGCGACGACGCCGCTCGCCCTGCCGGGCGCGATCGCGGCGCTCGGCGCGCTGGGCTGCGGCGTGTTCGTGCTCTCGCGCGGCGTGCGGCGGGCCGCGCCTCAGTAGATCCCGAAGATCCGCTCGATGAAGCCGGGCTCGGTCGGGCGCACCCAGTCCGAGTTCTCGTTGGCCGGCGGCGCCACCGGGCCCTGCGCCACGGGCGCGTCCCAGAGCGGCGTCGGCCCCTGCCAGACGCCACCGCCGGGGAGCGCCACCGGCGTCTCGCCGGCGAGCGCCGCCTCCATCGTGCGGCTCCAGATCATCAGGGGCAGGTTCCCGCCCGAGGCCCGGCGCGTCGGCGTGCCGTCGTCGTTGCCGACCCAGACGCCGGTGACGAGCGCGCCGGTGTAGCCGACGAACCAGGCGTCGCGGAATTCCTGGCTCGTGCCGGTCTTGCCGGCGCCGGCCCAGCCCGGCAGCTCGGCGCGCCGGGCGGTGCCCATGGTGAAGGTCTCGTGCATCATGGCGTTCATCATCGCCACGTGCTCGGGCTCGATCACCTGCCCCAGCGAGAGGTCACCGCGGCGGTAGAGCACCGGGCCGTCGGCGGCGTGGATCTCGGCGATGACGTAGGGGATCACCCCCTCCCCGCCGTTGGCGAAGGCGGCGAAGGCGCCGGTGAGCTCGAGCGGCGTCACCTCGGACGTGCCGAGCGCGATCGAGGCGTTGGGGTCCATCGGCGAGGCGATGCCGAGCCGCTGGGCCACCCGCACCACCTCGCGCGGGCCGACCTCGGCGGCGAGCTGCGCCGCGATCGTGTTGAGCGAGAGCGCCAGCGCCTCGCGCAGGGTCACCGGACCGCGGAAGTCGCGCGAGTAGTTCTCCGGCGACCAGTTGCCGATCGTCACCGGACGGTCCTCGCGGATCGTGTCGGGGGTGAGCCCCGCCTCCAGCGCCGCGAGGTAGACGAAGGGCTTGAAGGACGAGCCCGGCTGGCGGCGCGCCTGGGTGGCGCGGTTGAACTGGCTCGCCCGGTAGTCCCTGCCGCCGACGAGCGCGACGATGGCGCCGTCCGGCCGCATCGTCACGACCGCACCCTGGGAGACGCCGTAGGTGCCGCCCTCCTCGGCCAGCGTCGCGGTGAGCGCCTGCTCGGCGGCCGCCTGCACGTCGGGCGCGATCGTGGTCATCACCACGATGTCCTCCTCCACCGTGCCGACGAAGTCGTCGAGGACGTCCATGATGTAGTCGGCCGCGTAGTTCGCCGTGCCGCTGCCCTCCTGGCGCACCGCCTCGGCGGGGCGCGAGAGCGCGGTGACGAGGCGGGTCTCGTCGATCAGGCCCTCCTCGCGCATGGCGCGCAGCACCACCTCGGCGCGCGCCTTGGCGCCCGACGGGTTGCGGGTGGGGGCGAGCCGCGAGGGCTGCTGCACCAGCCCCGCCAGCATGGCGGCCTCGGACACCGTGACGTCGCGGGCGGACTTGTCGAAGTAGCGCCGCGCGGCGGCCTCGACGCCGTAGGCGCCGGCTCCGAAATAGACGCGGTTCATGTACAGCTCGAGGATCTCGGCCTTGGAATAGGTCCGCTCCAGCCAGAGGGCGAGGATCGCCTCCTGGATCTTGCGCGAGATCGTGCGTTCCTGGGTGAGGAACAGGTTCTTGGCGAGCTGCTGGGTCAGCGTCGAGCCGCCGTGCAGGCCGCTGTCGCCGCGCAGGTTGGTGACGAGCGCGCGGGCGATGCCCTGCGGGTCCACGCCCCAGTGCGACCAGAAGCGCCGGTCCTCGATGGCGACGAAGGCGGCGGGCAGGTGGTCCGGCAGCTCGCGGAAGGGGACGTTCGAGCCGCCGGTCTCGCCGCGGTTGGCGAGCAGCGAGCCGTCGGCGGCGAGAACGGCGATGTTCGGCGGGCGCTTGGGGACCTCGAGCTGGTCGATCGGCGGCAGCTGGGTGGCGTGGTAGGCGACGACGCCCGCCACCGCGATCGTCGCCCAGATGCCGAGCACGAAGGTCGAGTAGACGAGATGGCCGAGGAACGAGCGCCGCCGGCGCGGGCGCCGGCCCCGTCCGCCGCCCGACCCGCCGCGCGGGGCATTGCGACCGCCGCCGCGGCCGGGAGCCGCCGCGCCGCGGCGCGGGGGGCTCGTCTTCGCGGCGGGCGCCTTGGCGGCGCCGCCGCGGCCGCGGGCCGGCTTGCGGGCCATCTCGCTGCCTCCTCCGGCGCGGTCGCGCGGGGACAGGCGGATGTCGAGATCGTCCGGTGCCGGCGCGTCGAAGGTCGGCTCGCGCCGTCCGCGCCGTCCTCGGTCGTTACCGTCCATGCCGCCCTCGCTCCCCGCGGGCTCCTCGCCCGCTGCCTCGCGCCCCGTGTGCGGACCTCCTCAAGAGGGATAGATTGTGGCGGTTTAACGGGACATGAACGTTACTGGGCCGCTGCCTCCCCCGCCGCCGGCTGCGCCACGTAGCCCGACAGCGGCGCGACCTCCTCGATCAGCCCGCGCGCGCGCATGAACTCGGCGAATCGGAGGTAGCGCGCCGGGTCGAGCGCCGCCGGGCTCGCCTGGAAGCGGCGCAGCGTGTCGTCCCAGGCCGCGCGGTTGAGCGCGTCGTCCGCCTTCGGATAGGCGGCGGCGAAGGCCTCCCAGCTCTCGTCGGGGTGGTTGAGCAGGTGCACCGTGGCGCGCTCGACCGCCTCGAGGAAGCGCGCGAAGACCGGCTCGCCGGCCCGGTCCGCCCGCACCACGTAGATCAGCTCGTCGTAGGGCGGCACGCCGTGCTCCTCGGGGAAGAAGGCGCGGCCCTGCGAGCCCTGGAGCTCGAGCTCGGTGAGCTCGAAATTGCGGAAGGCGCCGATCACGGCGTCGACCCGCCCGGCCATCAGCGCCGGCGACAGGGCGAAGTTGACGTTGACGAGGGAGACGTCGTCCAGCGTGAGCCCCGCCTCGTCGAGCATGGTCGCGAGCAGCGCCTCCTCGAAGCCGGCCACGGAATAGCCGATGGTCTTGCCCTCGAGGTCGGCCAGGGTCTCGATCGGGCCCTGTGCCAGCACGACGAGGCTGTTGAGCGGCGTCGAGACGAGCGTGCCGATGCGCAGCAGGGGCAGCTCCTCGGCGACGTGCAGGTAGAGGCTCGGCTGGTAGGAGACGGCGATGTCGCCCTGGCCGGCGGCGACGAGGCGCGGCGGCGCGGACGGGTCGGCGGGCTCGATCAGCGTGACGTCGAGCCCCGCCTCCTCGAAGAACCCCATCTCGCGGGCCACGACGAGGGGCGCATGGTCGGGATTGACGAACCAGTCGAGGAGCACGGTCAGCGGCTCGGGCGCCTGGGCGCGGCTCTCGGCGGCGAGGCCGAGAGAGGCCGCGAGGCCGAGCGAGGCGGCGAGGGCGAGAGCAAGTGGGTGTTGCATCGGGAGAGTCCTTTCTTGCCGGGCTGCGCGCACGCGCGATCAGCCCGGGAGGGTCTCGGGCGCCCAGTGCAGGGCGCGGGCGACGGCGAGATCCATAGCCTTCCAGAGCGCGAGCGCGAAGAGCATCAGCACGATCAGGCAGGCGAAGACGAGATCGGTCTGCGCGCGCGCGTTGGCGTGGAGCATCAGATGCCCGAGGCCGGCGGCGCTGCCGACCCACTCGCCGACGATGGCCCCGATCGGCGCGACACCGGCGGCGACCCGCAGCCCCGCGCCGAGCGAGGGCAGCGCCGCCGGGGCGCGGATCAGGAAGAGGATGCGAAGCGGCCCCGCGCCGTAGAGCCGCGCCAGCGCGACCAGGTTCTCGTCGGCGCGGCGCAGGCCGTCGTAGAAGGCGCTCGCCACGGGAAAGAAGATGATCAGCGCCGCCATTACCACCTTGGGCGCCAGCCCGAAGCCGAGCCAGGTGACGAGGAGCGGCGCGATGGCGAAGACCGGGATCGCCTGCGCCATCGGCAGGACCGGGCCGATCACCGCCCGGGTGCGCGCGGAGGCCGCGATCGCGAGCGCCGCGACGACGCCGACGCTCACGCCCACCAGGAGCCCGGCGAGGGTCTCCGCCGCGGTGACGAGGGCGTTCTCCAGGATCAGCCCCGCCCGCGCGGCGAGCGTCGCCGCGATGCGGCTCGGCGCCGGCAGCACGAAGGCGGGCACCGCGAGGAGGCGCACGGCGAGCTCCCATACGCCGAGGAGGCCCGCCGCGACGGCGAGCCGCGCGAGGACGGCACGCAGGGCGGCGGCGATCCTCAAGCCGCGAGCCGCTCGAAGGTCAGGTAGCTCGGCACCCGCCCCTCGCGGATCGCCTTGGCCTCGTAGCGCGTGCCGGGCCAGCCCGGATAGGGCGTGCGCCAGTCCTCGGCGCGGCACGCGGTCCAGGAAAGACGCGGCTCGGCGGCGGCGCGCACCAGCGTCCAGCCGACGTAGTCGTCGATGTCGCTGGCGAAGCGGAAGATCCCGCCGGGCTTCAGCACGCGGGCGATCTCGGAGAGCGTCTCCGGCGAGACGAAGCGGCGCTTGCGTGTGCGCCGCTTCGGCCACGGGTCGGGGTAGAGCAGGTAGACCGCGTCGAGGGACGCATCGGGCAGGGCCGGCAGGAGCAGGGCGGCGTCCTGGTCGAAGAGCCGGACGTTGGCGAGGTCGTCCTCGTCGATGGCGGCGAGCATCTTGGCCATGCCGTTGACGAAGGGCTCGACGCCGATGAAGCCGGCGGCACGATCCTCCCGCGCCCTGTGCGCCAGGTGCTCGCCGCCGCCGAAGCCGATCTCCAGCACGATCCGATGCGGGCGATGCGGGAACAGCGCGGCGGGATCGGCATAGGCTTCGCGGTCGGCGCGCGGGTCCGGCAGCAGGCGCTCGGGCAGGAGGGAGGCGAGCCGCGCCTCCTGGCCGGGACGCAGGCGCTTGCCCTTGCGCCGGCCGAAGAAGGCGCTCGCGGGAGCCTCGCGGGCGTCGGCGGTCTCGCTCGTGTCGGCGTCGCGGGTCTTCTGGCTCATGATCTCGTCGGGGTCGGCGCTCCGTGAGCGCTTGGCGGCGCCGACCCTTATACGGCTTCGCGCCGCGAGGGTAGATCAGAAGGCGATCGCCCGCGCGCGCTTCACCTGCGGGATCGCCTCGATCCGGTCGAGCAGCTCCGGCGAGGGCTTCTGGTCCACGGAGACGAAGCAGATCGCGTCGCCGCCGGGCGCGTCGCGGCCCAGCGAGAAGGTGGCGATGTTCACCCCCGCCTCGCCGAGCGCCATGCCGAAGGCGCCGATGAAGCCCGGCTCGTCGGCGTTGCGCACGTAGATCATGTGCGGCGCGAACTCGGCGTCGACGTCGATATCGCGGATCTCGACCACCCGCGGCTTGCCGTCGTGGAACACGGTTCCGCTCGCGTAGCGCGGCATGTCCTCGGCGTCGATGGTGATGCGCACCAGGCTCTCGTAGTCGCGCTGCGGGTTCTCGCGGGTCATCTCCTCGATGACGATGCCGCGCTCGCGGGCGACGATCGGCGCCGAGACCATGTTGACGTCCTGGAGCATCGGCTTCAACGCCCCCGTCACCGCGGCGGCGGTGAGCGCGCGGGTGTTCATGCCGGCGACCGCGCCCTCGTACTCGATGCGCACGCCCCTGATCGGCGCCTCGGTGAGCTGGCCCAGGAACGAGCCGAGCTTCTCGGCGAGCGCGACGAAGGGCTTGAGCCGCGGGGCCTCCTCCGCCGAGATCGAGGGGAAGTTCACCGCGTTCTCGACGCCCCCGGTGAGGAGATAGGTCGCCATCTGCTCGGCCACCTGCAGCGCCACGTTCTCCTGCGCCTCCGTGGTGGAGGCGCCCAGATGCGGCGTGCAGACCACGTTCGGATGGCCGAAGAGCGGGTTCTCGGTGGCCGGCTCGACGGCGAACACGTCGAAGGCGGCCCCGGCGACCCGGCCCTCGTCGAGCATCTCGCGCAAGGCGGCCTCGTCGACGAGCCCGCCGCGGGCGCAGTTGATCACCCGCACGCCGGGCTTCGTCCTGGCCAGCGCCTCGCGGGAGAGGACGTTGCGGGTCTTGTCCGTGAGCGGCACGTGCAGCGTGATGACGTCGGCGCGCGCGAGCAGCTCGTCGAGATCGACCTTCTCGACGCCGAGCTCGATCGCCCGCTCGGGCGACAGGAACGGGTCGTAGGCGACGACGCGCATGCGCAGGCCGATGGCGCGATCTGCCACGATCGAGCCGATGTTGCCGCAGCCGATCACGCCGAGCGTCTTCGAGGTGATCTCGACGCCCATGAAGCGGTTCTTCTCCCACTTGCCGCCCTGCGTGGAGGCGTCCGCCTGCGGGATCTGGCGGGCGAGCGCGAACATCATCGCGATGGCGTGCTCGGCGGTGGTGATCGAGTTGCCGAAGGGCGTGTTCATCACGATCACGCCCCGCGCCGTGGCGGCGGGGATGTCGACGTTGTCGACGCCGATGCCGGCGCGGCCGATCACCCGAAGGCGCGTCGCACGCTCGAGCAGCTTGGGCGTGACCTTGGTGGCCGAGCGGATGGCGAGGCCGTCGTACTCGGCGATGGCCTCGGCCAGCGCCTCCTTGTCCTTCCCGAGCTCGGGACGGAAATCGACGTCGACGCCGCGATCCTCGAAGATCTTCACGGCGGCGGGCGAGAGGGCGTCGGAAACGAGGACGCGCGGGGCGGACGAAGGTGCGGACATGGGTCGGCGCTCCTGCGGAAAGGACGTCTGTCGGAATGCGGGCGCGGCGGAGAAGCCTCTCCTTCCCTGTAGGGTAAGGTGGCTCGCCGCGCAGCGGCGAGACGGATGGGGCGCGCCGCAGGCGCGATCCGCGAAGCGGATGCGTGGGACGGACCCCACCCCTGGTTCGCTGCGCGAACCGTCCCCTCCCCAAAGGGGAGGGATGGAGATCAGCCCAGAAGGGCCGCCTTCTCTTCCTCGAAGGCCCAGTCGAGCCAGGCGGTGAGCGCCTCGAGGTCGGCGCGCTCGACGGTGGCGCCGCACCAGATGCGCAGGCCCGGGGGCGCGTCGCGATAGGCGCCGATGTCGTAGGCGACGCCCTCCTTCTCCAGCCGCGAGACCATCGCCTTGGCGAGCTTGCCGACCGCCTCCTGGCCCAGCGCGACGATCTCGGGATCGTCGATCATCAGGCACACGGAGGTGTTCGAGGCGGTCGCCGGGTCACGGGCGAGGTTCGCCACCCAGTCCGTACGCGCCACCCAGTCGTGGATCGTCCCGGCATTGGCGTCGGCGCGGGCGACGAGCCCGTCGAGGCCGCCGATCGCCTCGGCCCAGGCGAGCGCGTCGAGATAGTCCTCGACCGCGAGCATGGAGGGCGTGTTGATGGTCTCGCCCTTGAAGATGCCCTCGATCAGCTTGCCGCCCTTGGTCAGGCGGAAGATCTTCGGCAGCGGGCGCGGCGGCTTGAAGCTCTCGAGGCGCGCCACGGCACGCGGCGAGAGGATCAGCATGCCGTGGGCGGCCTCGCCGCCGAGCACCTTCTGCCAGGAGAAGGTGACGACGTCGAGCTTCTCCCAGTCGAGCGCCTGCGCGAAGGCCGCCGAGGTCGCGTCGCAGATCACGACGCCCTCGCGCTCGGCCGGAATCCAGTCGGCGTTCGGCACGCGCACGCCCGAGGTCGTGCCGTTCCAGGTGAAGACCACGTCGCGGGTGGCGGCGTCGACCTGGGCGAGATCGGGAAGAAAGCCGTAGTCCGCCGTGATCACCCGCGCGTCCGCGAGCGCGAGCTGCTTGACCGCATCGGTTACCCAGCCCTCGCCGAAGCTCTCCCAGGCGAGCAGGTCGACGCCGCGGGCGCCGAGCATGGTCCACATCGCCATCTCGACGGCGCCGGTGTCGGAGGCCGGGACGATGCCGATCCGGTAGTCGTCGGGAACCCGCAGCACGGAGCGGGTGAGGTCGATGGCGCGGGCGAGCTTGGCCTTGCCGAGCTTGGCGCGGTGCGAGCGGCCGAGCGCCGCGTCCGACAGGGCGTCGAGGCTCCAGCCGGGGCGCTTGGCGCAGGGGCCGGAGGAGAAGAAGGGCGCGCGCGGGCGCGCCTCGGGGGCGTGGTCGAGTGTCATCGCGGTATCCATCCTTCCAGATGGGCGCCTCTCGGTGGGGAGAGGTGTCCCGCCGAGATGTATGCGCCAGCGTCCCGGGCGGCGTCAAGCGCGTGTGCGGCTGCGTGTGAGAATCATCTCTCGTTGCGCTTCTCCGGCGCGCGCCCCCGATCCGCGAGCCAGTCCCGCCCCGCCCGCTCGACCCGCTCCAGCAGGTCGAACAGCAGCTGCGCCTCCTGCTCGGACAGGTCCGCCGTCAGGACGGCGTTGACCTCCTCGTAGATCGTCCGCAGCGGCCGGAGCGCCTCGCCCCGGGGCCCGAGGTCGACGATCACCGCCCGGCGGTCCTGCTCGTCCGGCCGCCGGACCACGAGCCCGCCCGCGATCATCCGCTCGACGATGCGCGACGCGGCGGACGGCTCGTTGCCCGTCAGCTCGGCGATGTCCTTCACGCCGAGCGGCCCGTTGCGCCAGAGGCAGGAAAGGACTGCCCATTGCGCGAGGCTCAGCCCATGCGGCTCCAGCAGGCGGCTGCAGACCGCCGAGCCCTTGCCCGCCGCCAGGTTCAGCGCACGCCCGAGGGATGGCGGCGCGGAGATGGATTTTGTTGTCATGAACCTAATTGCTATGTAAGTTAATTCTGTGTAAGCCGATCATATCGACCGAAACCGGAGAGTGACAGCCATGAGACGCCTTCATCGTGCACTGGCCGGCGCGTTTGCGCTGGTGTCGATCCCAGCCGCCGCCCTCGCGCAGGACGTGGCCGAGCCCGGCGCCAAAGGCCGGACAGTCGGCGAGACGATCTTCTCCACGATGGCGGCCGAGGGCCGCGAAGCCATCCACGCGGGAGATCTCGAGCGCTTCCGAGACTCGGTCTTCGTCGGAATGGACCACGACGAGGACGGCGTCGTCACCTACCCCGAGTTCGCCGCCTGGGATCCGGGCTTCGCCATCGTCGCCGAGGAGGTCGGTCGCTCGGACGCCTACACCACCGCATCGAAGATCGTCTTCGCCGTCTGGGATCGCGACGGGGACGGCGGGCTGACGGCGCCGGAGATGCGGTTCGCGATGGCCGCGGACTTCCGCCGGGCGGACCTCGACGACAATGCCCTTCTCACGCGCGACGAGTTCATTCAGGGCTTCCTCGTCATGGTCGCCATGCGCGCGGCCATCCGCCCCGACCTGTGACCCGAAGGCGTGGAGGATCACGATGAAGAGCGACGATGAAGGCTTCGGGACCGTGGCGCGGGCCATCCACTGGGCCAGCGCCCTGCTGATCCTGGTGCTGATCGCCAGCGGCTTCGCCTCCGGCTTCTCGGAGGACGCCGCCGTCAAGACGGCCGCGCTGCGGGTCCACCTGCCCGTGGCGCTGATGGTCCTGGCGCTCACGGTCCTGCGCGTGGTCTGGTGGTGGCGGCTCGACACCAGGCCGGCACCGATCGCCGGCCTGCCCGCCTGGCAGGACGCGGCGGCGCGCTGGACGCATCGCGCGCTCTACGTCGCGATCGCGACGCTCCTGGCGAGCGGCATCGCGATGGCGGCGCTCTCGGGGCTGCCCGATGCGCTGTTCGGCCCGGCTCCGCTCCCCGACCTCGCCGCGCTCCCGCCGCGCGCCGGCCACGCGATCGCGGCTCGGCTGATCCTGGCGGCGATCGTCCTGCACGTCGCCGCCGCGCTCTACCACCATTGGATCCTGCGGGACGCGACGCTCCGCCGGATGTGGCGCCGCCCGGCCGCGTGACCCGCGGAGCAGGGCGTCGTCGTCGGCGCGCCGGAGAGGGGATTCACCTTTGATAAAGCCGGCTCGGACATCCTGCGCACCGGTCGCGAGCGCCGAGGTCGAAACGAGCGCCGGACGGCAGGGAGGGAGTCGCCGATGAAGGCGCGCCGCGCGCGGCAAGCGGAGAGCGTCGACGCCGCCACGATCCGGGCGGTTGTCGAGGGTGGTGGGGACGAGGTCGGGGGAGAGGACTGCGGCGCCGCAGCGGGCGAGACGGAGGTCGGCGCGCCGGCCCCGCCCGTCGGCGCGCGGGACGCCATGATGGCCGCGCTCGACCGTCAGGCGATCGTCGCGGAGACCGACGCGCGGGGCGTCATCACGCGGGTGAACGCCGCGTTCTGCCGCATCAGCGGCTATGCGGCCGACGAGCTGATGGGCCGGACCCACCGTGTTCTCAATTCGAACGTGCATCCCCGGAGCTTCTTCGTCGATCTCTGGCGTACCGTCGCGGGCGGCGAGATCTGGCACGGCGAGATCTGCAATCGGCGCAAGGACGGCACGCACTACTGGGTCGACACCACGATCGTGCCACGGCACGACGCCGCAGGGCGAGCCGTGGGCTACCTGTCCGTGCGCTACGACATCAGTGAGCGCAAGCGCGCCGAGGCGGCCCTGGCGGAGGAGGTGCGCGGGCGCGCCGCCGCCGAGACGCTGCTGCGCGAGGTCATCGAGGCGATCCCGGCCGGCGTCGCCGCCTTCGACCCGCAGGACCGGCTCGTGCTCTCGAACCGCGCCTTCCGTCGCCTGCTCGGGCTCGGGCCCGCCGCCACGATCGAGGGGCGCGCCTTCCGCGACGTGATCGCGCTCGGGGCGGCGCAGGGGCGCTTCGCAGATGCCGGCCGCACGCCTGCGGAGGTGGAGACGTGGCTCGACGGATTGATGCGCGATCGCACCCGCCCCGGCCGTCGGCGGCTGCGGCGGCTCGCCGACGGGCGCTGGCTGCAGGTGAGCGAGCGCCGGTCCCCGAGCGGCCACCGCGTGAGCATCGGCTCGGACGTGACCGCGCTCAAGCAGGCCGAGCTCGCCGTGCGCGAGAAGGCGGAGCGCGATCCGCTGACCGGGCTCTACAACCGCGCCGCCTTCGGCGAGCGGCTGGAGCGGCAGGTCGGGTCCCCGACGGGGGCGGATCCCGGGTCCGGCCGCGCCGGCCGGCCCGGTGCGCTGGCGATCCTGGACGTCGACGGCTTCAAGAGCGTGAACGACACCTATGGCCACGATGTCGGCGACGCGCTCCTGCGCGAGATCGGCCACCGCCTGACCGCATCGTTGCGCCCGGGCGACGTCGTCGCCCGGCTCGGCGGCGACGAGTTCGCCATCCTGATGCCGGGCATCGCCGGCGAGGCCGCGCTCGACCGGGCCCTGGCGCGGGTGCTGGCACGGCTGGGCGAGCCGGTGGAGGCGCCCGGGCTCACGCTGTTTCCCCGCGTCAGCCTCGGCTGCGCCCTCTTCCCCGAGCACGGCACGCGCGGCATGGACGTGCTCAAGGCCGCCGATCTCGCGCTCTACGAAGCCAAGGCGCAGCGCCGAACCGCGGCGCCGCGTGCGGA
>JBNPEA010000077.1:0-19299 GCA_051117315.1 Salinarimonas sp.
CGCGGGGGCGGCGGTAGGGAGGGTCGGGTCGCCGACGGGGCACCCCCCCGGGCCGGCCGCCCCAGCTCCCGCACCGTCCAGAACGCCGTCGCCAGCGCGGCGAGGCCGGAGCCGACGGCGCCGATGCCGACGCCCGCGAGCACGCCCTGGGGCCCGGCGAGCGCCGCGCCCGCGAGCGCGAAGGGAAGCGTGCCCAGCGTGGCGCGGCCCCAATTGAAGGCCGTCGAGAACAGCGGATAGCCGAGGTTGTTGAACGAGGCGTTGGCCACGAACAGGAGCCCGTTGAAGAACCACACCGGGCCCGAGATCAGGCAGAAGAACAAGACCAGCTCCGCCGCCGCCCCGCCGATGCCGAACAGCGCCACGATCTCGTGGCGCAACCCGACGAGCAGCGCCCAGGTGACGAGCACGTAGACGCCCGCCACCAGCATCGAGTCGCGCAGGATCGCGCGCATGCGGTCGTAGCGCAGCGCGCCCCAGTTCTGCCCGAGGATCGGCCCGATCGCGCCGGAGAGCGCGAACAGCCCGCCGAAGGCCAGCGGCACCAGCCGCTCGACGATGGCGTTGCCGGCGATCGCCTCGTCCCCGAAGCGGGCGATGACGGAGGCCGCGAAGCCGGCGGCGACGGGGCTCGCGACGGCGGTGAGCACCGCCGGGCCGGCGATGTGCGCCATCGGCAAGGCGTGGCGGCGCAGGTCCGCCCAGGCCGGGCGGGCGAGGAGCCCGTGCACGCGGGCGACGCCGTGCAGCCCGACGAGCGCGAAGATCGCCCGCGAGACGATCATCCCGATCGCCGCCCCCTGCCAGCCGAGCCCCAGCCCGAAGATGAGGATCGGATCGAGCGCGGCGATCACGATCGCTCCCGACAGCGTGACGTACATCGCCCGGCGCGCGTCGCCGACCGCCCGCAGCACGCCGGAGGCGCCCATGCCGAAGGCCATCACGATGTTGGCCGGCAGCACCATCTGCACGAAGCTCGTCGCCACCCGGTGCGCCTCGCCGGTCGCCCCGAGCCAGGTCATCACCGTGGGCGCGAGCGGCCAGATCGCGACGGTCGCGACGGTGGCGGCGAGGACCGACCAGGTCAGCGTCGAGGCCGCGAGCCGGCGCGCCGCGTCCCGGTCGCGGGCGCCGAGCGCGCGCGAGACCAGGGCGGCCGTGGCGATCATCAGCCCCACGTTGATCGAGGTGACGAAGAACAGCAGGATCGTCGCGAGCCCGACGCCGGCGGTCACCGCCTTGACGCCGAGCCAGGAGATGTAGAGCAGCGAGACGAGATCCACGAGGAAGATCGCGACGAGCCCGATCGCCCCGGTCGTCGTCATCACGACGACGTGGCGCAGGGTCGAGCCCGTGACGAAACGACCCTCCTGCGCGCTCGTGCCTCCCAAGACGCCTCTCCTCGCCGGCCCCCCATGGCGACCCATGGCGGCGCACACTAGCGCTTCCGCGACGCCGGGAACACCCGGTGGGACCCGCGGGATCCGCCCTCGCGCGCAAGTCCCCGCTTGCATCGCGCGCGACCCGACCGACGCGACCCGCGCAGCACGGCTTGCGGATTCGTGCGGGCTTTCCCCGCAGGCCGTGGACGCCTAGGCTCGCGGCACATCCTCGGACGGAGTCCTCCCGTGCTCACCAACCTCGCCGCCCGCGACGTCGAAACCCTGATCCACCCCTACACCCATCTCGACAAGTTCCGGGAGACCGGCCCGCTCGTGATCGAGCGCGGCGAGGGCGTCCACGTCTTCGACGGGGCGGGCAAGCCCTATCTCGAGGGCATGGCCGGGCTGTGGTGCACCTCGCTCGGCTACTCGAACCGCGAGCTCGTCGAGGCCGCGCGCGAGCAGATGGAGAGGCTGCCCTTCCAGCACATCTTCTCGGGCCGCAGCCACGACCCGGCGATCGCGCTCGCCGAGGCGCTCAAGGAGATCGCGCCGGTGCCGATCTCGAAGGTGACGTTCTGCTCCTCGGGATCGGAGGCGAACGACACGCAGGTGAAGCTCGCCTGGTACATGAACAACGCGCTCGGCCGGCCGCGGAAGAAGAAGATCATCGCCCGGGTCAAGGGCTACCACGGCGTCACCGTCGCCTCCGCCTCCCTCACAGGCCTGCCGGCGAATCATGCGCTGTTCGACCTGCCGATCCAGAACGTGCTGCACACCTCCTGCCCGCACCACTACCGCTTCGCGGAGGAAGGCGAGACCGAGGAGGCGTTCTCGGTGCGGCTCGCCGCCGAGCTCGAGGAGATGATCCTGCGCGAGGACCCCGACACGGTCGCCGCCTTCATCGCCGAGCCGGTGATGGGCGCCGGCGGGGCGCTGGTGCCGCCGAAGGGCTATTTCGAGGCGATCGGGCCGGTGCTCGAGCGCCACGACGTGCGGCTCATCGCCGACGAGGTGATCTGCGGCTTCGGGCGGCTCGGGACGATGTTCGGCTCTCAGCGCCTCGGCATGAGCCCGCACACGATCTCGGTCGCCAAGGCCATCACCTCCGCCTACATGCCGCTCGGCGCGGTGATGCTGGACGAGCCCATGTACCAGGCGATGCTGGAGGGGAGCCGCGAGGTCGGCACCTTCGGGCACGGCTTCACCTATTCCGGCCACCCCACCACCTGCGCCGTCGCCTTGAAGACGCTCGAGATCTACGCGCGCGACCGGATCGTCGAGGGCGTCGCCGCCAAGGAGCCGCACTTCCTGCGCCGGCTGGCGATGCTCGAGGACCATCCGCTGGTGGGAGAGGCGCGCGGCATCGGGCTCATCGCGGGGCTGGAGCTCGTCGCCGACAAGGCGACGAAGCGGCAGTACGACACCAAGTCCATGGTCGCGGCCAAGGCGATCGGCTTCTGCCAGGAGGAGGGCCTCATCCTGCGCAACCTGATGGGCGACCGCATCGCGATCTGCCCGCCGCTGATCATCACGGAGGCGGAGATCGACGAGCTGTTCGACAAGCTCGGCCGCGCGCTCGACCGCACGCTCGACTGGGTGGCGACGCAGGCGGGCTGAGGGTCCCGCCCGCTACTCCGCCGGCTCGCGGTCCCGGAGGTTGGCCCGGAACGGGTGGGCCGGATAGGTGCCCAGCACCGAGAGCTGGCGCGAGAAGAAGGCCAGCTCCTCGAGCGCGCGCTTCAGGCCCGGCTCCTCGGGATGGCCGTCGACCTCGGCGTAGAACTGCGTCGCCGTGAACTGGCCTTCGATCATGTAGCTCTCGAGCTTCGTCATGTTGATGCCGTTCGTGGCGAAGCCGCCCAGCGCCTTGTAGAGGGCGGAGGGGATGTTGCGCACGCGGAAGACGAAGCTCGTGACGCAGTCGCCGCCCGGGCCGATGCGCGTGGGCTCGGGGGAGAGGATGATGAAGCGCGTCGTGTTGTGCGCCTCGTCCTCCACGTCCTCCGCCAGCACGTCGAGCCCGTAGACCTCGGCGGCCAGCCGCGAGGCGATGGCCGCGCGGGCCGGATCGTTCGCCTCCGCGATCTGGCGGGCGGAGCCCGCGGTGTCGGCGCCGACGATGGCCTGGAGCCCGAGCTTGCGCAGGGTGCGCCGGCACTGGCCGAGTGCCTGGACGTGGCTCTGCACGGACTTGATCGTGCCCAGCGTCGCGCCCTTGGGCGCCATCAGCTGATGATGGATCGGCAGGAAGAACTCGCCGACGATGTGGAGCCCCGATTCGGGCAGGAGATGGTGGATGTCCGCCACCCTCCCGGCGACCGAGTTCTCGATCGGGATCATGCCGAGCTGCGCCTCGCCCTCAGTCACCGCGGCGAAGGCGTCCTCGAAGGTGGGGCAGGGCTTCGCCGTCCAGCCGGGGTAGACCTCGCGGCAGGCGATGTGGGAATTGGCGCCGGGCTCGCCCTGGTAGGAGATGGTCTTGGTCATGGACTGCTCGTCTCTTCCGTGTGGCTCATCCGCCCAGCGCGGCGCGGGCGCGCGCCAGGGTCTCCGGCGTGTCGACGCCGAAGGGCACGTCGTCGATGATCGTCACGTCGATGCGCATGCCGTCCTCGACGGCGCGCAGCTGCTCCAGCCGCTCGCGGGTCTCGAGCGGGGAGGGCGGCAGCGCCACGAAGCGCGCGAGCGCTCGCCGGCGGTAGGCGTAGAGCCCGACGTGGTGATACAGCGGCCCCTCGCCCCAGGGCGCGGTGGCCCGGGTGAAGGTGAGCGCGCGCATCCGCCCGGGCGCGATCGTCGTGCCCACGACCTTGACCACGTTGGGGTCGTCGCGCTCGTCGTCCCGGGTGATCACGCCGGCGAGGGTGCCGATGGCCACCGCCGGATCGGCGAGCGGCAGGATCGCGGCCGCGATGGCGCGCGGGTCGATCGTCGGGAAGTCGCCCTGCACATTGACCACCACGTCGTGGCGCCCCTGCGGGTCGAGCGTCTCCGCCGCCTCGTGGATGCGGTCGGAGCCGGACTGATGGTCGGCGCGCGTCATCACGGCGACGCCGCCGGCGGCCTCGACCGCGGCGGCGATCTGCGGCGAATCGGTGGCGACGGCGACGGGGCCGATCCCCGCCTCCACGGCCCGGCGCCAGACGTGGACGATCATCGGCTCGCCGGCGATGGGCGCGAGGGGCTTGCCCGGCAGGCGCGTTGCGGCCATGCGGGCGGGGATCAGGACGAGAGGGTCCGACATCGGGATCCTTGGGGCGGCCGGCTTACGGAGCGCGAGGCTTTAGCAAGCCGCGCAGCCTTTGTCATCGCGCCGTCCTCGCGCCCGCACCTGTCGCACGCCTCGGATGCGACGACGCGACCCGCCGTTTTTCGTTGTCGCCGCCTTGGAATAAGGCTAAGCAACCGCCGCCGAGAGGGTGCGGAGCGTCGCGCGTCCGCATCCGTGACACCGTACAGCGTCCGCCGGTCCGGCGGCTTGGAGTTTCGCATGAACTCGTTCGAGCTCAACAAGATCTTCGGCGCCGTGCTGGGCGTTCTCTTGTTCGTGGTCGGCATGAGCGTCCTCTCGGACATGCTCTTCACGCCGGAGCCCGCCGGCGTCGCCGGCTACGCGCTGCCGATGCCGGAGGGACTCGAGACCGAGGTCGCCGAGGCGCCGCCCGCCGAGGTGCCGCTGCCGGTCCTGCTGGCGAGCGCGGACGTGTCCCGCGGCGAGGCCGCCGTGCGCAAGTGTGCCTCCTGCCACAGCTTCGACCAGGGCGGTGCCAACGGCGTGGGCCCGAACCTGTACGACATCGTCGGCGGTGAGAAGGCGCATCTCGACAATTTCGGCTACTCGGGCGCGCTGGCGGAGCGCGGCGCGGCCGGCGAGCTCTGGGGCTACGACGAGCTCTACGGCTTCCTCGCCAACCCGCGCGGGTATCTTCCCGGCACCTCGATGGCCTTCGCCGGCATCCGCTCCGGCCAGGAGCGCGCCGACATCATCGCCTATCTCGCCTCGATCACCGAGAACCCGCCGCCGCTGCCGGAGCCGGCCGCCGCTGAGGCGGGCGCCGAGACGGACGCTGCCGCGGCCCAGTGAGCGGCTCGGATCGTCACGCGTGTCGGAAGGCCGGGCTCGTCCCGGCCTTCGTTCGTTTCGGCCTCGAACTTGCCTGCGCGATGCGTCGTCCGCCACTCCCGGCGGGGTCGCGCCGCCGCGCCAGCGCGTGTAGCCTGTCGCGGCACCCTTCCGGGAGCCCAGCCCGCTTCAGCCCCGACGTCGATCGATGAGCTCGCAATCCCACTTCCGCCTCCGGCGCAACATGCTCTCCGGGCTCTTCGTGGTCATCCCGCTGTGGGTGACCTTCATCGCCGTCTCGTTCATCATCGACATCCTGGTCGCGACGGGACGGCCCTTCGTCCTCACCTTCGCGCGCAACGTGCGTTCGGACTACGCGGTGCTGGCGGATCTGCTGGCCCAGGGCTGGTTCCAGTCCTCGCTGGCGCTCCTCGTCGTGCTCGCGGGGCTCTACGTCATCGGCGCGGCGGCCAACGCCGTGATCGGCCGGCGAATCCTGCGCATGGTCGACCGCGTGATCGACTATGTGCCGCTTGTGAAGACGATCTACTCGGCCACCCGCACCCTGCTCAACTCGCTCCAGACCGGCAACGCCACGGGCCAGAGGGTCGTGCTCATCGAGTTCCCCTCCCGCGACATGCGTGCGCTCGGCTTCGTCACGGCCACCTTCGTCGCCGACGACACCGGCCAGGAGATCGCCGCCGTCTACGTGCCCACGACGCCCAACCCGACGTCGGGCTACGTCGAGCTGGTGCCGACGGAGCGCCTCGTCTACCTCGACTGGTCGGCCAACGATGCCATGTCCTTCATCGTCTCGGGTGGGGCGATGATGCCGGGGCCGACCCACATGACCCCGGCCCGCCACGCCGGGACGCCGACCGTGCAGCCCGCCATGCCGCCGCCGCCCGCCGCACCGCCGAACACCGGCACGCCGGCATCCGCGGCCGCGCCGCGAGACCCCGCCGACGCGGCGAGCTGAGGGGGCGGCATGCAGGCGTTCGCGGCCGGGCTGCCGCTCGCGGCCATCCTCGCCCTGATGCTCGGCCTGCACTGGTCGGCCGCGCGCGCGGGCGCCGTGGGCCTCGTCCTGGCGCTCCTCGTCGCGCTCCTGGTCTTCGGCTTCGGCGAGGCGGTGCTGCCGGCGCTCGGGCCGACACGGGCCGTCGGGTTCTCCGTGGTCGAGGCCGCCTTCACCGCGGCGACGATCCTGTGGATCATCTTCCCGGCCTTGTGCCTCTACGAGGCGCAGGAGCGTGCCGGCGCGTTCTCCGCGATCCGAAGCGCGCTGGCCCGGGTCTCGGACGACCCGCGGACGCTGGCGCTCCTGGTCGCCTTCTTCTTCGCGCTGTTCATGGAGGGCGCCGCCGGCTTCGGCACGCCGGTGGCGCTCGCCGCGCCGCTCCTCGTCTCGCTCGGCTTCTCGCCGCTCAAGGCGGTGGCGCTGGCGCTCATCGGGCATGCGGCCGGGGTGAGCTTCGGTGCGGTGGGGACGCCGGTGATCGCCCAGGCGGAGATCACCGGCGTCGATGCCGGCGCCATCGCCGCACGCACCGCGCTGATGCACGCCATCGCCGGCATCGTGCTCGTCGTCTTCGTTCTGCGGCTGGCGGCGGAGGGGCCGCTCAGGCGGGTGGATTGGGTGCTCGCGCCTCTGGCCACGGCGTGCTTCTTCGTGCCCTCGCTGGCGCTCGCGATCCTAGTCGGGCCGGAAGTGCCCACCCTCGGAGGCGCCCTCGTCGGCCTCCTCCTGTTCGTGCCGCTGGCCCGGCGCATCGCACCGCGTACCGAAGCCGCCGCTGACACGCTCGACCTGCGCGCCGTCGCCCGCGCGGCGCTGCCCTACGGCGTCCTGCTCGCGCTCATCCTCGCGACGCGCCTCGTCCCGCCGCTGCAGGAGGCGCTGCGCGGCCTCGCGGTCTCCTGGACGCTGCCGGGCGGCTTCTCCGGGCGTTTCGAGCCGCTCTACCACCCAGGCACGCTCTTGATGATGGGCTTCCTCGCCGGCGTAATCGCCCAGAGCGGCGGCGGGCGCGACCTCCTCGTGGCGATGGGCGCGGCGGCACGCCGGCTGGCGCCGGTGGTGGTGGCGCTGCTCGTCATGCTCGCGATCTCGCGGATCATGGTCCATGCCGGCATGATCGGCGCGCTGGCGGAGGCGGCAGCGGGGATCGGCCCGCTCTGGCCGGTCGCGGCACCGATGGTGGGCGTGCTCGGCACCTTCGTCACCGGCTCGGCGACGGCGTCGAACATCCTGCTCAGCGAGTTCCAGGCCGCCACCGCGCGGGCGCTGGCGCTCGAGGCGGTGCCGCTGCTGGCGGCGCAGAGCTTCGGTGCGGCGGTGGGCAACATCGTGTGCCCGCACAACATCGTCGCCGGCGGCGCGACGGTGGGCCTCGCCGGGCGCGAAGGTCCCGCGATGCGGCTCACCGCCGGCGCCTGCCTCGCCTACGCGCTCGTCGGCGGGCTGCTGGCGCTCGCGTTCGCGCGCTGAGCCGCCGCGCGCCGGCTCTCCATGGCGACGTTGCCGGCGATCGCCACGACGACGAGGGCGACGCCGAGGATCTGCACCGCCGACAGCCGCTCGCCCACGAGCAGCGCGGCGCCGAAGGCCGCGACCACCGGCTCGATGCAGAACGAGAGCCCGCTCGCCACCGCACCGGCGCGGCCGAGCGCCACGAACTGGAGCGTGAAGGCGGCCACGAAGGCCAGGACGCCGAGCGCCACGATCACCGGCGCGAGCAGGAGGTCACCCGGAGGGTTCATCACGCCGAAGGAGAGCGCGATGGCGAGGCTCGCGGGCAGCGTGAGCGTGTTCATCCAGAACACCTTCGTGGTGAGCGAAATGTCGCGCGCCCGCGTTCCCGCGAAGAACTGCGTCGCCGCGCCGACGCTGGCGACCCCCGCCAACGCGATCCCGCGCCAGTCGATCGCCGCGAAGGCCGGCCCCACCACGCAGGCGACGCCGAAGAAGGCGAGCGCCGCCACGGCGAGCAGCGGCGCACCCAGCCGGCGCCCTTCGACGAGCGGGCTCGCGAGCACGATGAGCACCGGGAACGTGTAGAAGATCACCGCCGCCACGGTGACGGGAACGAAGGCGATCGCCGAGATGTAGCACACGGCGATGGTGATGCTCGAGACGACGAGCGTCGTCATCAGCGGCCAGCGCGCCCGCGGCACCGTGACCGAGCGCCGCGTCAGCAGCGCGAAGGCGACGACGCCCACGACGACCACGAGGGTGCGCCAGAACACCAGCGACACGCCGCTGATGCCGGCGTCCGCCGCGAGCCGGGCGATGACGATGCTCGAGCCGTAGAAGCTCGCCGCGGCCAGCGCGATCAGCGCGCCGAAGGGCGAGGACGGCGGCGGGGGAGGGGGCATCGGGTGGGCTCGCGAGCGGCGGGGCGTCCGCGAGCCTTAGCAACGTCGGGGGTGCAAGGCCAGCGGGACCCTCACCGCGACGTCGTCGCCGGAGGGAGCGCGCTGAGGGCCTCAGTAGGTATCGTCGCGGTGGAGACGCTCGTAGTTGATCTGGAACAGGCCCTGGTCGAGGCGCGCGTGACGCTCGATTCCCGACAACGACACCCGCGTCTCGAAGCCCTGCGCGTCGACGATGCGCCACTCCTTCAGGCGCTCGAGCCCGGCGTCGAACGTGAGGCGGATGTCGGAGGAGCCGGCGAAGGTGGAGCGGTCGCGCAACAGCACGTCGATCTCGTCCCCGGCGCGCTCGACGCCGATCACCTCGACGTCCTGGCCGAGCCGAATGCGGTCGCCGAGCAGGAACTTCAGCGGCGTCTGCGAGATCGGGTACATGTCCTGGGTGCCGAGCCGGCGGTCGCGCACCACGACGGAGCGGCCGTCGGCGATCACGTCGATGGTCGCCGGCGCGTCGTACTGGAAGCGCAGCTTGCCCGGACGGTCGACGTAGAGCACGCCCGAGAAGGAGCGCCCGTCACTGCCCACCTGGGTGAAGCGGCCGGTGAGCGCGTCGATCCCGTTGAAGTAGGCGTTCGCCGCGGAGACGACCTCGGCGTCGCTCGCCGGCGCCACCGCCGCCACGCGGACGGGCGCGGGAGCGGACACCGTCGGCGGCGGCGGGACCGATGCGGAGACGGGCGCGGGGGCGGCTACGGGTGCGCTCGCCGTCACGGTGGGGGCGGTCGGGACGGCCGCGGGAGCCGCAACCGCCACGCGCACCTCGGCCGCCGGCGCGGGGCCGCGCACGAGATCGACCGGCGGGCGCGGCGGCAGGGGCGCGGCGTCGAGCCGCGCGATCGTCGGGGCGGGCGCAGCGGCGGGCGCCGAACCCGGCGCCAGGGCCTGCGGCACGATGGCCAGCGGCGCGCCGTCCCGCGTGATCGCCGGCGCCGGCGCGGCGGGCGTCGCGCTCGCGATCGACAGCGGGCGCGGGGGAGGCAGGACCGGCACGGGGACCGTCGGCGCGATCGCCGCCGGCGGCGGCGCGGGAGCGGGCGCCGGATTGCGCTGCCAGAAGAAGGCCTCGGCCCCGCCGATCGAGGCGGCCAGCATCGTGCCGGCGAGCAGCGTGATCCCGAGTGATCGCGTGCTCCGGGCGCTCGCGTCGCGGTGACGGGTGGTGCGGGTGCGCATCATTGCCTGTCTCTCCCCGGTCCGGAACCCCGCCGCGGGGCCGGACCGTCCTGCGTGGGCCCGGATAGCCGCGGGCTGTGGCGAAACCGGGGCTCGACCCGCGGCGTGCGCCTCAGTCGTCGTCGCCGCCCATGTCGGCGCCGCCGCCGCGGCCGGCGCTCTCCATCAGGATCTCGCGCTTGCCGGCGTGGTTCGCGGGGCCGACGATGCCCTCGCGCTCCATGCGCTCCATCAGCGAGGCGGCGCGGTTGTAGCCGATCTGCAGCCTGCGCTGGATATAGGAGGTGGAGGCCTTCTTGTCGCGCAGCACCACGGCCACCGCCTGGTCGTAGACGTCGCCGCCCGGGTCGCCGAAGGCGCCCTTGTCGAACACCGCGCCGTCGTCCCCGCCGCCGCCGGCCGCGGCCTCCTCCTCGTCCAGGGTGACCGCCTCGAGATAGGCCGGGCGGCCCTGGTGCTTGAGGTGGGAGACGACGTGCTCGACCTCGTCGTCCGAGCAGAACGGCCCGTGCACGCGGGTGATGCGGCCGCCGCCGGCCATGTGCAGCATGTCGCCCTGGCCGAGCAGCTGCTCGGCGCCCATCTCGCCCAGGATCGTGCGCGAGTCGATCTTCGAGGTGACCTGGAAGGAGATGCGGGTGGGGAAGTTCGCCTTGATCGTGCCGGTGATGACGTCCACCGAGGGGCGCTGCGTCGCCATGATCAGGTGGATGCCCGCCGCGCGCGCCATCTGGGCGAGACGCTGGATCGCGCCTTCGATCTCCTTGCCGGCCACCATCATCAGGTCGGCCATCTCGTCGACGATGACGACGATGTAGGGGAGGGGCTGGAGATCCATCTCCTCCTCCTCGTGGATCGCCTTGCCGGTCTCGCGGTCGAACCCGGTCTGCACCGTGCGCGTGATCACCTCGCCGCGCTCGGCGGCCTCGACGACGCGGGCGTTGAAGCCGTCGATGTTGCGCACGCCGAGCTTGGACATCTTCCTGTAGCGGTCCTCCATCTCGCGCACCGCCCACTTGAGCGCGACGACCGCCTTCTTGGGGTCCGTCACGACGGGGGAGAGCAGGTGGGGGATGCCGTCGTATATCGACAGCTCGAGCATCTTCGGGTCGACCATGATCAGGCGGCACTGCTCGGGCGTGTGGCGGTAGAGCAGCGACAGGATCATGGTGTTGATCGCGACCGACTTGCCGGAGCCGGTGGTGCCTGCGACCAGCAGGTGGGGCATCTTGGCGAGGTCGGCGATCACCGGCTCGCCGCCGATGGTCTTGCCGAGGCACAAAGCCAGCTTGTGCTTCGTCGCCTCGAAATCGTGCGAGGCCAGGAGCTCGCGCAGGTACACGGTCTCGCGCTTGGCGTTCGGCAGCTCGATGCCGATCGCGTTGCGGCCGGGCACTACCGCGACGCGGGCGGAGACCGCCGACATGGAGCGGGCGATGTCGTCGGCGAGCGAGATCACGCGGCTCGACTTGGTGCCCGGCGCGGGCTCGAGCTCGTAGAGCGTGACCACCGGGCCGGGGCGCACGTTGATGATCTCGCCGCGCACGCCGAAGTCTTCCAGCGTCGATTCGAGCAGCGTCGCGTTCTGCTCCAGCGCCTCGGCCGAGACCGCGGGCGTGCCCGAGCGCTTGGGCTCGGCCAGCAGCTGCAGCGGCGGGAGCTCGTAGTCGCTCTCGTCGAGGAAGTTCGGCTGGGCCTCGCGCTTGATGCGCTTGCCGGGCTTGAGGGTCGCCACCGGCATCTGGACGCGGGAGGATTGCGCGGGCCCGTCCTCCTCGGCGAAGTCGTCCTCGAAATCGGGCTCGGGCTCCGGCTCGGGTGCGCGGGCGCGCACCGGCTTGAGGCGGGCGGGCGCGGGGCGCGGCGGCTCCTCGCGAGGGGCCTCCCAGGGCGCCTCGTCGAGATCGTCCGGGTCGTCCGGCTCGGAACCCCGCGCATCGCGCGGGTCGGCCGGATCGTCGACGAGGTCGTCCGCATCGTCGTCGCCGTAGCCGTCGTCGTCGACCCGTGCCGGCGCGGGCCGCGCGGCCGCGCGCTGGGGCGCGGGGCGGCCCGGTGCACTGCGCACGGGACGGACGAGGGGCGGGAAGGCGTCGTCGAGCACGGGCTCGCGGCGATGCGGGCCGGCGAAGGCGAGGTCGTCCTCCGCGCGCGAGGCGGTGAGGGCCGAGCGCAGCAGCGCGAAGCCCCGGCGCAGGGCGCCGCGGGCGCTCATCACCCCGTGCGCCACGGCGCCGAGCCAGACCAGTGCCCGGCCGGGATCGTCCTCGCGGCCCGGCTCGTCGAGATCCTCGAGGTCGATCGGCCCGCGGCGGCGCGGCGCCACGAACTCGTCGTCGGCTTCGTGCTCGTCCTCGGCGAAGCCGTAGCCGCAGGCGGCGGTCAGCGCCAGGATGGCGATGGCCGCGAAGACGAAGCCGACGAAGGCGGTGGCGGGGCCCTCGGCGATGCCGGTGACGGTGCGCACCGCGCCGAGCAGCGCATCGCCGCACACGCCGCCGAGCCCGGTCGGCAGCGGCCAGCGCGCCGTCGCCGGCAGCGCCGAGGCCACCGCCGTCGCCGCGCCGGCGCCGACGAAGAGGAGCCCGATCCGCAGCGACAGGCGCGGCAGGGCGCCCTCGCGGAGCAATTGCCAGCCCCACAGCGCCAGCGGCGCGATCAGCGCCACCGCGCCGAGCCCGACGAGCTGCATCACGAGATCCGCCGCCACCGCGCCGGGAAAGCCGAGCAGGTTGCGCACCGGCCCGTCCGTCGCGTGGTTCAGGCTCGGATCCTCGACGGACCAGGTGGCCAGCGCCACGGCGAGCGCCAGCGCGGCCGCGAGCAGCACGAGCCCGGTCGTCTCGGCGAGCCGACGGCGCAGGAAGGCGCGCAGGGCGTCCTTCAGCTCGTCGGCGGGTGAGGGGGCGCGGCGTCGTGCGGGCATGGTCCGATCGATGCTTGGTGGCGACGAGCGGAGGGTAGGCAGGCGGAGTTAAGGGGCGCTTAACCTTGAGAGGGCGACGGCAGGCGGCGCGCGTGTCACCGATGTCGCGGGCACGAGCCGTGACCCGTCACTCGGGGCCGGACACGAGGTGCCGGTGGCGATCCCGGGAGGACTCGAACCTCCGACCAACGGTTTAGGAAACCGCTGCTCTGTCCTGCTGAGCTACGGGACCGTCGCGGCGGCGTATGTAGCATGCGCGGCGCGATGATTCCAGACGCGAGAATGCGCTTGACCTTGCCATGGTGGGAAGGTCCAGAAGCTCGGGACGCGTTCATCGCGAGGAGGTTCCCGTGCACGTCTACACCATTCCCGACATGAGCTGCGGCGGCTGCGCCAAGGCGATCGCCCGCATCGTCGCCAAGGTCGATCCGGCCGCCGAGGTCTCCGCCGACGTCGCGGCCAAGCGCGTCTCGATCGCCTCGCAGGCGAGCGACGCCGACCTGCGCGCGGCGCTGTCGCGCGGCGGCTACGCGGCGGCCCCGGCCGAGGCGCCGGCCGGCTGACGCGCGCCGCCCTCGTTTCGCCGCCGTCGCATCGCCAGGTTCGTCCCACTATCCCTCAGGGCAACCACGACCATGAAGACGCTTCTGATCGCGACCGCCGCGCTCGTCCTCGCGACGGTCGGCGCCGCCGCCTCCCAGGATCCCCACCACGGCGCCCACGGCGCACCCGCCGCCGCCGCGGTCGAGAGCCCGGCGATCGCCGCCTTCCGCGCCGCGAACGCGCGCATGCATGTCGAGATGGACGTGCCGCTCAGCGGCGACGCCGACGTCGACTTCGTCCGCGGCATGATCCCGCATCACCGCGGCGCCATCGAGATGGCTCGCATCGCGCTCGCGCACGGCACCGACCCGGAGATCCGGGCGCTGGCCGAGGCCGTGATCCGCGAGCAGGAGCGAGAGATCGCGGAGATGGAGGCGTGGCTGAAGGCGCGCGGTCACTGACGCGGGCCGCCGGCCGTCACTCCACCAGCCGGTCGACGACGCCCAACCGGTGCAGCTCCGCGCCGTCGACATAGTGCATGCCCGCCGCGCCGGCGCGATCCGCCTCCGCCAGGATCGCGTCCGGCACGCCGCCGCGCCGTTCCGCACGTCCACCGCGTGCTTAGAACGGAGCCGGGTCCCGGGGCAATCCGGAGGCTTCCGCGCTCGCGGCGGTGTGGTGAACGCCGGGTGCGTAGCCGCCCTCGAAGGCGCGCAGCACGGGCGCCGGCGTGAGCGCGTCCACGGCGAGTTGGGGATCGGCCGCCCTTGGCGGGTCGTAGCCCGCGGGCGACCACGGCCACAGCCGCCCGTCCCGCCACAGAAGGGCGGCCTCGGGAGCGTCCGGCAGCGCCACCATGGCACCATCCGGAAGCGTCCCGAGCCGTGCGCGATGGCGGACCTGGTCGCGCGTGCGGGGCTCGACGCGCGCCGCGTGCAGGGCGCGGTCGAGGGCGGGCGCGGCCAGCGGCGCATCGGGCGCGAGCCCGTGGCCGGCGCGCCAGGCGGCCGCGAAGCGGCGCCAGTCCGCGCGCCGGCATTCCGCGCAGGGGCGATGGCCGGCGGCGAAGGCGCTGGTCTCGTCGAGGAAGAACAGCTCGGTGTAGCGCCCCGGCTGCATCAACGCCCGCCGGCGCCCCTCGAAGGCGGTGAGGCAGGCGATCCAGGCCCGCGTGCGCCAACGCGCCGAGCCGATCCGGCCCTCGGCGTCGTGCAGGCAGCCGCGATTGCCCATCAGCGTGCCGCGATGGGGCGTCGCGACGAGCTCTCCGAACGGTGTCACGCGGTTCTGCAGCGGCATGGCGATGTCCTCCGCCGCCAGGAGAGCGCGTCGCGCCTGCCGATGCAACCGCGCGCTCAGAAGCCCATCGGCGGCGCGTAGAAGCAGCGCTGCCTGCCGTTGAGGACGCAGCGGTGATAGGCGCCGTCGCGGCTCGTCCGCGCCTCGTCGAAGGGTACGAGCGTCCCGTCGGCGAGCCGGTAGCCGGTATCGGTGACCGAGACCTTGGAGGCCGGATAGGGATTGCAGTCCCGATCGTTGCAGCACCACGGATCGTACCAGGAATGCGACGCCGCCGGCAGCGTGCCGGCGAGGACGAGCCCGAGCGCCGCCACGAGAGCGACGCGGATGCGGGGTGCGGGTGCGGCCGTGCGGGCGAGGCCCGAGGCGGCGAGCGGAGCTTTCGTGGTCAAGGCGAACCTCGTTTCGCCCCCGAATGCCTGGCTTGTGCAGCGTGAGCTTGGTGCGCGGCCACGGCCGCGAGATCGCCGGTCAACCCGAGACCGCGCCGACGGTTCGCGCCTGCGACGTCGCGTGCATGATCCGTCGATTGCGGCTAGGCTCCCGCCACCACCTCGTGCAGCAGGGTCGAAGCCAGATGCCGCGTGCCGCGTTCGCCGTCTTCGTCGCCCTGATCGCGGCCAGCGCCGCCGCGATGCGCCCGGCGGCGGCGCTCGACTGCCGGGCCGCGCCGATTCCGGACCGTATCGCGGCCATTCCGGCGCGCGGCGAGATGTTGCTCGAAAGCGGCGAGACGCTGCGTCTCGCGGGGGTGCGGCTCGCCGACGCAGGGCCGGCTGGAGCCGCCGCGCGCGACGCCCTCGACGGCCTGATCGGCGCCGAGGTCCGGGTGCGCGCGCTCGCGCCCGAGCCCGACCGCTGGGGCCGGCGCGCCGGCGCGGTGGAGCTCGCCCGCGAGGCGGGCGGCACGCCGGATCTCGCCGCCGATCTCGTCTCCCGCGGGCTGGCCCGGGTCGATCCGGGCCCCGACGGGCTCCTCTGCCGACCCGCGCTCCTCGATCTCGAGGCCGGCGCGCGGCGGGACGGGCTCGGCCTGTGGGCCGATCCGGCCGAGCGCGTGCTGCAGGCCGGGGAGCAGGAGGCGCTCGCCGCCAGCGCGGGCCGTTTCGTCCTCGTCGAGGGCGTGGTGCGCCGGGTGGGCGTGCGCGAGCGGCGCACCTATCTCGACTTCGGCTTCTCGTGGGCACGGGGCTTCACCGTGATCGTGCCCGAGCCGGTCTGGGCCCGGCTCGAGGCCATGGGCCTCGACTCCGATGCCCTGGAGGGTCGACGAATGCGCGTGCGCGGTATAATCGAGATGTGGCGAGGCCCGGCCGTCCGCATCACGGCGGCGGAGGCGATCGAGATCCTGTCCATGACGAGTGCAGAGCCGCGGCGTCCCCTTCCATGACGAGAGCGTCGACCATCGTGCGGCTCGCCGCAGTCGCTGCGGCGGCCTTCGGCCTGTCGGGCTGCAACATGATCTTCGGCGGCGACCCGCGCCCACCGGCGCAGGCGCCCGCCCTCACGGGCGTCGACAGCGAGCACGAGCAGCTCGTCGCGAGCTTCGGCGGGGAGTATCGCGCGCCGAGAACCCAGGCCCTGCTCGAGAGCATGACCGCGCGGCTCGTCGCGGCGACCGAGCGGCAGGATGCGCGCTACCGCGTCACCATCCTCGACTCGCCCGCGATCAACGCCTTCGCGCTGCCCTCGGGCCGGCTCTACGTCACGCGCGGCCTGATCGCGCTCGCCGACGACGCGTCCGAGCTGGCGGCCGTGATGGCGCACGAGATCGCCCACGTCACCCTCGCCCACGCCGCCGCCCGCAGCGAGCTGGAGGCGCGCTCGGTGCTCGTCAGCCGCGTCGTCTCCGACGTGCTGCGCGACCAGCGCGCGAGCGCCGACATCCGCGAGACCTCGCGCTACGATTTCGCCCGCTTCTCCCGAGCCCAGGAGCTCGAGGCCGACGCGGTGAGCGTGCGCACGCTGGCGCGCGCCGGGTTCGACCCGTTCGGCGCCGCGCGCTTCCTCACTGCGCTGGATCGCTGGGTGGCGCTCGCCGACGGCCTGCCGGGCGGCGACGGCGGACCGCCGAGTCGGCTCGCCACCCATCCCTCCACGCCCGAGCGGATCGCCGAGGCGCGCAACGCCGCACGGCGCATCGGCGCGCCCGGGCTCGGCGCGGGCGACCGCCAGGCCTACCTGGAGGCGATCGACGGCATCGCCTGGGGCGAGGACCCGCGCGACGGGCTGGTGCGCGGCTCGCGTTACGTCAACGCCCGGCTGGGGATCGGCTTCACCGCGCCCGACGGGTTCACCCTCGACAACGCCTCGCGCGCGGTGCTCGGCACCTCGGCCGATGGCGGCAGGCGCCTGATGTTCGACGCGGTCGAGCCCGCCGCGGGGCAGGGCCTCGCCGACGTGGTGCGTGCGACCTGGACGGATTCGGTGGTGACGGGGGACGTGGAGCAGACGGTGGTCAACGGCCTGCCGGCGGCGGTCGCCAGCTCGCGCGGCGACGAGTGGCGCTTTCGCGTCGCGGCCGTGCGGGCGGGCGACGCCGTCTACCGCCTGATCTTCGCCTACCGCCCGGCAGACGCCGGCGCCGAGGCCGCCTTCCAGCGCACGCTCGCCAGCATCCGCCGCATCGGCGAGGCCGAGCTCGCGGCGCTCACGCGCCTGCGGGTGCGGGTCGTGACGGCGGGCGCGGGCGACACCCTGGAGACGTTGGGCGCGCGCATGCAGGTGGAGCGGCCGGTGGAGACCTTCCGCACGCTCAACGGCCTGTTCGACAACACGCGGATCGAGGCGGGGCGGCAGTACAAGATCGTCGCGGGGTGATGCGGCCGCCGCCGGGAGCCGCGCCGGCCCGGAGCCTCACTCCCGCTCGAACCCTCACCCCGCCGCGATCTCCGGATGATTGTCCGTCAGCGCCTTCTTCAGCTTCTCGAGCGCGCGGCTCTCGATCTGGCGCACGCGCTCCTTGGAGATGCCGAGCCGGTCGCCGAGCGATTCCAGCGTCGACTGCTCCTCGGCGAGACGGCGCGCCTTGACGATGTCGAGCTCGCGCTCGTTGAGGCAGGAGAGCGCCGTGCGCAGCCAGGTGATGCGCCGCTCGGCGTCGATGCTCTCGCCGACGGTCTCGTCCTGCAGCGGGCCGTCGTCGACGAGGAAGTCCATCTTCTCGGTGGGGTTCGCCGCGTCGGCGTCGGCGACGGGGGCGTTGAGCGAGGCGTCCGGGCCCGAGAGGCGGGCGTCCATGGTCGCGACGTCCTTGAGGGACACACCGATCGCCTCGGCGATCTCGCCGTAGACCTCCTCCGACATCCGGTCGTCGCCGGCGCGGGTGAGCTTGGCGCGCAGGCGGCGCAGGTTGAAGAACAGCGCCTTCTGTGCCGAGGACGTGCCGCCGCGCACGATCGACCAGTTGCGCAGAATGTAATCCTGGATCGAGGCGCGGATCCACCAGGTGGCATAGGTGGAGAAGCGCACCTCGCGCTCCGGCTCGAAGCGGGCCGCGGCCTCCAGCAGGCCGACATGGCCCTCCTGGATCAGGTCCGCCATCGGCAGGCCGTAATGGCGGAAGCGCGACGCCAGGGAGATGACGAGGCGCATGTGGGCGGAGGTGAGCTTGTGCAGCGCCTCCTGGTCCCGCGCATCCTTCCAGCGTGCGGCGAGCGCCCGCTCCTCCTCGCGCTCCAGGAACGGCGCGGCCATCGCGGCGCGGACGAACTGACGGCGAACTCCGGCTATATCGGCCATAGCGTTCTCCCCATGCTCTTCAACCACGTCTACGGCGGCCGCTCGCATCCGGATCACGCCGGAGCGGTCTCTTGCGCATGCGGATGCTTGCAGGATTGCGGACGGCCGTCGGCAGCGACGTCGCGATCGGCGGGGGAGCGTGGGCCGGCGCCCCGCGGATTGCAATCGGTGCGGCTCTCCGCTGGATCGATGCGCGGGCTTGTGGAGGGCACGAAGCGGGACGGCACGGGGCAGGACGGCACGGGGCAGGACGGCATGGGGCAGGACGGCATGGGGCGAGCCGGCCGTCGCGCAGGCGGTCCGGGCCGCGGTCGACGTCGATCCCAAGGCGCCCCTGCCGCCGGCAGTCCGTGCGGCGATCGACGAGATCCGCGGCATCTGCGACGTGCCCGGCAGCACGACGCGGATCGAGCCCGGCGGGTTGATGCGCGCCGACATCAACGCCGACGGGGCGCCGGACGACATGATCTCGTCCTACGGGATCGAATGCCCGGCGGGGCTGATGCTCTACGGCGCCCACGCCTGCGAGGTCCAGGTCTTCGCCTCGACCGCGTCGGGGGACTACGAGGCGGCCGACGTCCTGCTCGGCGACCGCTACAGCTTCGATGTAAGCGATACGAGCGCCCCGTTTTGGGGGTGATCTTGACGCGTTCAGCGGGCTCTGCGCCGTGAGCGGTGGCGCGTGTCGTGGAAGAAGGCGCGCAGGCCGATGACGGCATGGGCGACTCGCTCGG
>JBNPEA010000009.1:0-19171 GCA_051117315.1 Salinarimonas sp.
GAGGGCCTCCATCAGGGCGCCGAAGGCGGTGCGCTGCGAACAGCCGGAGGTCTGGGTGCGCTTCCGCAGCTTGTCCTCGAAATCGGTCTCGCGCTCGGTGCGCACGACGACGACCTCGAGATCCTCGTCGTACTCCACCTCGGTGACCACGTCGTCGGGGTGGAGCATGTTCTGGTTGAGGAGGTAGCCGATCGCCAGGTACTCGGGGTAGTCGCCGATCGTCATCATCGTGACGATCTCCTGTGCGTTCAGGTACAGCGTCAGCCCGCGCTCCACGGTGACGGCGGTCTCGACCGGCCGGCCGGCCTCGTCGACGCCGGTCACCCTGCGGGTGAGGCGTGGGTCGGCGGGGTTGGGGGCGATGCGGAGGGGGAGGGTCACGCGTCGGTCTCACCTGCGAGGAAGAACGAGGTGTCCACCTCGACAGCATCGATCACGGGCTCGCTTCCCTCGAAGTGACCTGCGAACTCGGCTGGATACGAGTCGCCCTCTGCGAAAGCCGTGGGTGCCTTGTATTGCCGCACGACGAAGACGTCCATCAGCCCCGTGAAACGCTCGCCGTCGAGGATGATGCCGTCGGAGCTGACGCGCACCTGATCGAGGCGAGTCTCGTCCGAGAGCGCCCGCAGCGGAGCCCAGGCGGGCGAGTCGACGATGCCGTATCCCTCCGCCGCCCGTACGATCGCATCGATCTTGCGATCGTCCCGCTTCGTGCTGGTGGACATCGATCACTCCTAGTAATTGAACGGGCCAACGGCGACGCCTCGCCGGAACTGCCAGGCGAGCGTCTCGCAGACGCCGTCCAGGTCCGCCTTGATGAAGCTCGCCTCGATCGCGACCTGGAACAGCTTTCGCTCGAAATGTAGCCTGAATCGCGCTGGAATGTCGAAGATGTGGTCTGCGGTGCCGCTGGTGACCAGCGGCCGCCACGGCTCGGTCGGTTTCGGATGGATGGTGAAGAGGCCGCGTTGCGCGACGATGCGCGGGGCGATGGCCGCCGGAACGAAGGAAACGACCTCACGGCAGGAGAGCGGCTCCGGTTCCCGCTCGATGTCGACGAGCCGCGGCGCATGCGAGGCGTAGACGCGCGCGGTCGTACCGGACGGGGTGCTCGTCACCGCAAAGTAGGCGGCGACCAGTGGGTTGGTCGTCCAGTCGAGAAGGCGGGTCGGGAGGTTGTGATGCTGGCCGAGCGCAAGCAGATCCCAATCGGACCATCCCGACGGATCGACGAACTGGCGGACGCGGCGCTTGAAGTTGCGAAACACGGCCTGCTCGCGCGTCCGCTTGTATATCTTCGCGTCTCGGCCGACTTTCGGGATCAGCGCGTGGTTGTCTGCATCGGCGACGCCGCGAAAGATCCAGTTCGCCTCCTGATGCGTGTCGACGAAACGCATGAAGTCGGTCCACCTGTCCCGACGCTGACGCGCTATCTCTGGCAGCAGCACCGGTCGCCCCCTCGCGTCCAATCGCCTTCATGAAAGCAATGCATGGCCGTGCTCGAGCCGCAAGGTCGTCCTGTTCCGCGGCCGCGCACAAGGCGACCGAGGCCCATGCCATCCGCGCCGGTCCGGCGATCCGCCCCGGACGCGCCCTCACTCCCACACGATCTTCGGCGCGACCCGCGCCCGCCCTCCGGCGAGCCCTGCCCACACCTTCTCCGCGATGCCGCGATACGTCGTCGCCTGCGGCCCGTCCGGGTCGAGCGCCGTCACCGGGCGGCCCGCGTCCGAGGTCTCGCGGATGGTCATGTTGAGCGGCACCTCGCCGAGGAACGGCACGCCGAGCTTCGCGGCCTCCGCCGCGGCGCCGCCGTGGCCGAAGATGTGGCTCGTCTCGCCGCAATGCGGGCAGACGAAGGTCGCCATGTTCTCGACGATGCCGAGGATCGGCACCTGGGTGCGCTGGAACATGGCGACGCCGCGCCGTGCGTCGATCAGCGCGAGGTCCTGCGGGGTCGAGACGATGACGGCGCCGGCGAGCGGGGTGGCCTGTGCCATGGTGAGCTGCGCGTCGCCCGTGCCCGGCGGCATGTCGACGACGAGCACGTCGAGCGCGCCCCAGGCGACCTCGCGCAGCATCTGGGTGATGGCCGACATCACCATCGGCCCGCGCCAGATCATCGGCGTCTCCTCCTCGACCATGAAGCCGATGGACATGACCTTGACGCCGTAGCCGTCGAGCGGCTCGAGGGTGCGGCCCGACAGCACCCGCGGCTTGCCGTGCAGGCCGAAGAGCTTGGGCATGGAGGGGCCGTAGATGTCGGCGTCGAGGATGCCCACCGAGAGACCGAGCGCGCGCAGGCCGAGCGCGAGGTTGCAGGCGGTGGTGGACTTGCCCACCCCGCCCTTGCCGGACGCCACGGCGATCACGTGCTTCACGCCGGGGATGCCCTGCGCCTTCGGCTGCGGCGGGCTCGCCGGGCGGCCGGGCTGGACGCCCGCGCGGGAGGGCGGCGTCGCGGACGGTCCCTTCGGCACCGGCCGGTCGGCGGTGAGCGTCGCCAGCACCGTGCCGCCCCGCGCGACCGTGCGCGCGGCCTCCTCGGCGGCCTTGCGCACGCCTTCCATGGCCTGCGCCTCCGTGGCGTCGATGGCGATGGAGAACATCACCCGCCCGCCGTCGACCACCACGTCGGAGAGGCGCCCGGTGGCGACGAGGCTCTCGCCGCTTCCGGGCAGCCGGACGGCGGCGAGCGCCTGGAGGACCTCTTCTCTCGTCGTCACGGGGGCGTTCCTCCTGAATGAGTGTCTCGCGTGGTCGATCTAGGCCCTTCGGGCCGCCCGGCGCAACGCCGGCGCGGCGATCAGCGCGTCGCCTGCGCGAGGAACTCGACGAGCGCCTGCCGGTCCTCGGCCGCGAGGACGCGCTGCTCGGGCATCTTCGAGCCCGGCGTGTAGGCCGTGGGGCCGTGCTCGAACAGCGCGGAGACCGTCTCCGGCGTCCAGACGATGTCCATCTCGACGAGGGCGGGCGAGAAGTCGTAGCCCTCGGCCGTGCCGATCCGGCGCCCGAAGATGCCGGCGAGCGTCGGCCCGGCGCGCTCTCCCGCCTCTCCGGAGAGCGTGTGGCAGGCGGCGCAGGCGCGGAACACCTCGGCGCCGCGCGACCCGGAAAAGCGCGCGAGCGGGTCCTCGGCGGCGCCGACGATCGCGGGGCCGATCGGCTCGCCGGTGCGCGCATCCCAGGCCCGCACCACGGCGTCCCCGCCGCCGGTATAGAGCGTCTCGCCGTCCGGCGCGAAGGCTGCCGACCAGACCGGGAGGCCCGGCCCCACCAGGGTGAACAGGACCGCGCGCGCGGCGACGTCGACGATCGCCACCGACCCGCGGATCGTGGCGGCGGCGAGCCGCGAGCCGTCGGGAGAGAGGGCGAGGGCGATGATCGGCAGGGGCTGCGTCGCGACCTCGTCGAGGCGCTCGCCGTCGGGCGAGAGCAGGCGCACGACCCCGTCGGCGCCGCCCGTGGCGATGGTACCGTCCGGCGCTATCGCGAGCGCGTTGAGCGGCGTCGGCATCGCGACGACGCGGGCGGGGCCACCGTCGCGCGGATGGATCCGCAGCGTCGCGTCGTAGCCGGCGCTGACGAGATCGCCGTCGGGCGCGAAGGCGACGGCGTTGACCTGTCCCGTGTGCCCGGAGAGCCGCTCCGGCTCGCCGCCCGCAACGGGGACGCGCCGCACGACGCCGTCCCATCCCGCGGAGGCGAGAAGCGCCCCGTCCGGCGAGACGGCGAGGCCAGCGATCGGCGCGTCGTGCGCGGTCTCGACGCGCAGCGGCTCCGCCGCACCGGCGCGCCACAGCGCGATCCGCCCGTCGGCGCCGCCGGTGGCGATCCGGCCATCGGGAAGGACGGCGACGGCGTTCACCGGTCCGTCGTGATGGCGCAGGACCTGCGCCGCGGCGCCGCGCGAGAGGTCCCAGAGGATGGCGCGGTTGTCGAAGGAGCCGGACACCGCGATCTCCCCGCTCGGGGCGATCGCGAGCGCCCGCACGGGCCCGCCGTGTCCGCGCATCTCAGCGCGCGCCGGGCTCGCGAAGGCGAGGATGAGGACGAGGCAGGCGAGGGCACGCATCGAGGGTCAGCTCCGCGGCGCGGGGGTGAAGCCGAGGGCGCCGAGCGCCTCGTGCGTCTGCGGCAGGGCGAGCGCCGCGAGGAAGGCCGCGACGCCCGGCCGATCGCGGCGCGCGGCGACCAGGGCGAAGTCGTAGTGCTCCTGCGCCAGCGGCAGGAAGCGAAGGCCGTAGGTGGCGGCGACCGGGGCGATGGCGAGCCCCCAGTCCGCCCGCCCCTGCGCCACCGCGGCGGCCACCGCGTTGTGCGAGCGCGGTTGGTTCCAGTACCCGTCCGGTCGCGCGCCGGCGAGAAGCCCGTCGAGCAGGATGCGCGTGCCGGCACCCTGGTTGCGCCCCACCATCAGGCAGGATGGGTCTTCCCGCGCCGCCGCCACGGCCGCTCGCGCCTCGCGCCCCTCGAAGCGGGGATCGCCGGCGCGGAAGACGACGCCCTGCATGCGCCGCCAGCCGGGGACGAGCTCCAGGCCCTCCGTCAGGAAGGGCACGTTGTAGGTGTCGCTCTTCGGGTCGAGCAGATGGATCGGCGCGAGATCGCATTCCCCGCACCTCGCCGCCGCGAGCCCGCCGAGGCTGCCGAGCGCGATCACCCGCGCGGCGGTGCCGGGCAGCCGGGCGAGGACGGCGTCGAGGCCGGTGCAATGGCTCCCGGCGATCACGAGATCGGGCACCCGCACCTGCGGCGTGAGCAGCCGCACGTCGACCGTGCTCCCCGCCGGCAGCGCGTCCGCGAGCGCGTCGACGGCGAGGAAGCCGTCGGCCTGGGCGAAGGTCGTCACCGAGCCGGAGCCCTTCCCCGTCGGGTAGGCGACGAGCCCGTCCGCACCCGCCACGAGGGCGCTCATGACGTATTCCGTGCGCCCGATCTCGGAGGCGATGCGCACGGGCACCCGGGCGCGCACCGTCGCCTCGGTTCGCGGCGGCAGCCCGGCGAGCGTGCGCAGCACCGGCGCGATCATGTCGTGGAAGGTGAACATCGCCGAGGTCGGGAAGCCCGGCAGCACCACCACCGGCTTGCCGTCGCAGACGGCGAGGCACAGCGGCTTGCCGGGCTTGAGCGCGACGCCGTGGGCGACGATGCCCGGCGCACCGAGCCGGGCCACGGCGCGGTAGGTCAGGTCCCCCGCCCCCTTCGAGGTGCCGCCCGAGAGCACGACGACGTCGCAGTCCGCGTGCGCCCGGCGCAGCGCCGCCTCGAGCGCCGCCGCGTCGTCGGGGACGATGCCGTAGGCGACGGGCTCGCAGCCGCTCTCGGCGACCGCGGCGGCGACGACCGGGCCGTTGGCGTCGTAGATTCGCGCCGGCGCGAGCGGCTCGCCGGCGGCGACGAGCTCGTCGCCGGTCGAGAGCACGGCGACGCGAGGCCTGGCGAACACCGGCACGCGTGCGATCCCCACCGCCGCCAGCATGCCGATCTCGCGCGCACCGATCGGTGTGCCAGCTCGCAGCAGGGTCTCGCCGCGGGCGATGTCGGAGCCGGCGAAGGCGACGAACTGGCCCGGATTGGCGGCGCGCCGCACGGCGATCCCAGCGCCGTCGGATGTCTCGACCGGGCGGGTGTGCTCGATCATCACGACCGCGTCGGCGCCGCGGGGGATCGGGCCGCCGGTGGCGATCGGCGTGGCGCGGCCGGGCTCCACCGGCATCGTCGGCGCGACGCCGCAGGCGATGGTCTCCGCGTTGAGCCGCACCGTCACCGGCGCCGCCTCCGAGGCCTGCGCCAGGTCCGCCGCGCGCACGGCGAAGCCGTCGACGCCGGAGCGGTCGAACGGCGGCGCGTCCACGGGCGCGTGGACGTCCTCGGCGAGCGGCAGGCCGAGCGCCTCGGCGAGCTGCACCTCGACCCGTCGCAGCGGCTCGGGCCGCAGTGCCGCGGCGAAGAGGGCGGCGGCCTCGTCGCGCGAGCGCACGGTCAGGAATTGCTCCTGCGCGTGACTCGGCATGCTCGCGGAGGGGTGTGGCGTGTCGGTCATGGCAGCGGCCGGGCGTCGAGGATCGCTGTGCCGGCATAGCCTTCCGCCTCGGGCGGCACCAGCGCATAGGCGTCGGCGCGCGCAAAGGCCGCGAGGCTCGGGTCCCCGACGGCGAGGGGCACGTGGCCCGCGCCGGTTCGCGCCAGGAGCGCGACTTCGGTCAGCCCGACGGTGGAGGTGATCGGCTCGGCGAGGGGCGCCCCGAGCGGCGCCGACGGCTGGGCGCCGGCGGGCGCGGCGGGCGCGGGCGGCACCTGCGCCCGCGCCGCGCCGAGCGCGTCGCCCTCCAGCGCGGGCAGGCGGGCGACGAGGACGCCATGGGCGTCGCGCGCGAGCCGGGTGGTCTCGCCGGGACGCAGGGCGAGGCCTTCGGCCACGATCGTCTCGTCCACACCCCTCTCCGCGCCGCCGCGCACGAGGACCAGATCCGCCGCCTCCGGCACCGACACCCCGCCGAGCGCGACGACCAGCGGCGCGAGCGCCGGCAGGCCGACGAGCCGCACCCGGGGGCGGCGCACGCTCACGGTCGCGACGCCGAGCCCGGCGAGCGCCGCGGCGTCGGTCGCCCGAAGGCGATGCCCGGCCGCGAGGAGCACGGCGCCCTCACGCGCGTCCTCGCCGGCGCGGCGCACGTCCGTTCCCGGCGCGACCTCGGCGAGGATCTCCGGGATCGGGCCGTCCGAGAGCGCATCCTCGGGCAGGATCGCGTCGCAGCCCGGCGGCAGCGCCGCGCCCGCCGCGACCCGCAGCGGCGGAGCGAGGCAGAGGGCAGGGGCGTAGGGCGAGGCGCCGATCGTGTCTGCGGCGCAGACGGCGACGCCCGCCCGCCGTGCGAGCGCCGCACTCGGCACATCCCCGGCCGCCACGACGTCCGCGGCGAGCACGGCGCCGACGCCCTCTTCGGGCGCGCACGGGAGCGGCGCGACGGTGCGCGTCCCGGCGAGCCACAATGCCAGCGCCGTCTCGAGCGGCAGCAGGGGGCGGGGCGACGGGGTCGTGCTCACGGGTTCGTCACAAGGTGTCGTCGAAGGATGTCGGCACGTTCCGCTCCGTCGGGCTCCGGGGCATTCCCTCAGTACATCTACAGAGGTTCGCCCCGCGAAGTCGAGCCGGCATCCGATCGTCCCTCGGCAGCGGGGACGGCGTCTGGCAGCGCCCGCAGGTCCGCCCGCAGCCGGTCCGGCACCTGCGGGTCCAGCGCCGCGTCGAGCCGCGCGTGCGTCTCGCGCCAGATCGGCACCGCCGCGCCCATCAGCTCCACGCCCGCGGGCGTGATCGCGACGATGCGGCTGCGCCGATCATGCGCGCCGACGCCGACGCGCACCAGGCCGCGCCGCTCCAGCGGCTTCAGCGCCGCCGTGAGCGACGTGCGATCCATCGCGAGGAACGGCGCCAGTTCCCCCATCGTCGGCGGCTCGGGGCGGTTCAGCGCCATCAGCAGCGAGAACTGCCCGTTGGTGAGCCCGAGCGGACGCAGCGCGGTGTCGAACATCCGCGCCAGGGCGCGCGCGGCGCGCTGGGCGTGCAGGCACAGGCAGGTCGTCGCGACGTGGCGGACGGTATCTAGGGGGAGGCGATCGACGCTTGACTCGGTCATGGTAGGTTGATATCAACGTTTCAACATGCGGTCAATGGTCGGCTTCAGGAAGCCCGCCGCCGCCATGCGCACCTCGCGCAGGAGGACGGAGATGACGGACCTCGTCCTGGCGACGTTCGATTGGGTCCCCGAGCAGCCGCGGGGCTTCGTCCGCGACCTGCGCGTGCGGTGGGCGCTGGAGGAGGCCGGGCTGCCCTACCGGGTCGAGCGTGTCCCCTTCCGCGAGCGGAGCGACACGCATCTCGCGCATCAGCCCTTCGGCCAGGTCCCCTGGCTCGTCGACGGCGATCTCTCGATCTTCGAGAGCGGCGCGATCCTGCTCCATCTCGGCGCACGCAGCGAGGCGCTTCTGCCGGCCGATCCGCGCCGCCGCAGCGAGGCGGTGCAATGGATAGTCGCGGCGCTCAATTCCATGGAGACGGCGATCGTCCCCTGGCTGATCCTGACCTTCGCGGGAGACCCGGGCGACTCCCCCGGCACCCGTCGCCTGATCGCCTATCGCGACGGCCGGCTGCGCAGCCTGGAGGCGGTCCTGCGCACGCGGGAATGGCTCGCCGGCGGCTTCAGCGCCGCCGACATCCTGATGGCCGACGCGCTGCGGCTCGTCGAAGACGCCGAGATCCTGGAGACGCTGCCCGCCTGCCGCGCCTACGTCGCCCGCGCCACCGCCCGCCCCGCCTTCCGCAAGGCGCATGCGGACCAGCTGGCGCACTTCGCAGCGGCAGATGCGCCTGCGGCAGCATCCTGAGGAACGGGAGTACGGCGATGACGGACACGAGGCAGAAGCCGCAGGTCGTTCCCTTGGATGTCTGGGCCAGGGCGCGCGAAGAGCTTCTCGCAGAGGAGAAGGCGCTCACCCGAGCGCAGGACCGCCTCGCCGCCGCCCGGCGGCGCCTGCCGCGCCACGAGGTCGAGGATCGCTATCGGTTCGAGACGTCGAACGGCTCCGCACGCCTGTCCGATCTCTTCGGCGGCCTCGATCAGCTGATCGTATACCATCACATGCTGCGTCCCGCCGATCCCGATCCCTGCTCGGGCTGTGCGATGTTCGCCGACAGCGTGCCGCACCTCGCGCACCTCCATGCCCGCAACACCGCGCTCGTCATGGTCTCGCGTGCGCCCCTGGCCGAGATCGAGGCCTTCAAGGCCCGGATGGGGTGGACCATGCCCTGGGTCGAGACGAACGACGGCTTCAACGCCGATTTCGGCGTGACCGGCGGCTTCGGCCTCAACGTGTTCCTGCGCCAGGGCGGCACGATCTGGCGGACCTACTTCACCGATGGCCGCGGCGTCGAGCCGCTCGGCAGCGTGTGGAGCCTTCTCGACCTCACGCCGTACGGTCGGCAGGAGACTTGGCAGGACGCCCCGGACGGGACGCCGCAGAGTGCCCCGTACCAGTGGTGGCGACTTCACGACGAATATCGCGCCCCCTGAACCCCGCGCCGACATCGAGCCAATCGCGTGCGATCAGGAAAGACGATCCGTCGAGAGACTTCGAGATCATGCCCTGCCTTCCAGTGTCGCGAGCGTCATGACGATCCGGCGAGCATAGAGGCGCAAACACCGATGCCAGACGACAGGATCGAGATCGAGAACATCAACTCCCCCGGCCGCACCGAACGG
Source organism: Salinarimonas sp. (assembly GCA_051117315.1). GTDB lineage: Bacteria > Pseudomonadota > Alphaproteobacteria > Rhizobiales > Beijerinckiaceae > Salinarimonas. The sequence goes on from JBNPEA010000009.1 coordinate 9,267, forward strand.
GTCAACCGTGCGAAATACGAGTCGATGCGGCACGCGCTGCTGTCGGTCCTGCCGGACGCGGCCCCGGGGATGACGGTGCCCGCGGCCAAGGCGGCACTGCTTCCGCTCCTTCGGGACGATCTCTTTCCGGCGGGCGACACGGCCGGCTGGTGGCTCAAGGCGGTTCAGCTCGACCTCGAGGCGAAGGGGATCATCCGGCGCGCGCCGTCGAAACCCGTGCAGCTGTTCCGGGTGGCGCCGGGAACGTGACTTCGGTGCTCGTGACCTGGAAGAGGAGACATCCGGATGACCCATCCGTCCACGGTGCGAACCTGCCTCTGGTTCGAGAAGGACGGCCTTGCCGCCGCCCGGTTCTACACCGGTCTCCTCGCGAACAGCCACGTCGAGACCGATGCGCCCGAGGGATCGGAGCCGATGATCGTCGCCTTCTCGCTCGACGGCGTCCCCTATCAGATCCTCAACGGCGGACCGCATTATCCCCAGACCCCCGCAGCCTCCATCGTCGTGACGACGCGAGACCAGCCCGAAACCGACCGCTTGTGGGACGCCCTGACGGCGAACGGGGGCACGTCCGGGCAGTGCGGCTGGCTCACGGATCGCTGGGGCCTGTCCTGGCAGATCGTGCCCGAAGCGCTGCCGCGCTTGCTGGGCGCGTCCGACAGGGCAGCGGCGGGGCGCGCGCAGGCCGCGATGATGCGGATGGGCAAGATCGACATCGCGGCGCTCGAAGCCGCATTCGACGCGAGCTGAAGGACGGGATCGATACCACAGGATCGGAAGCGGCTTTCAAGATCACCCGAGGGAGACGAACATGACTTATGTCGATGGTTTCGTGGCGGCCGTGCCGACCGCCAACAAGGACGCGTACCGTGCGTATGCTGAACTCGCGGCGACCGTGTTCAAGGAGCACGGCGCGCTGTCGCTGGTCGAGTGCTGGGGCGACGACGTGCCCGAGGGCAAGCTCAACTCGCTGCACACGGCCGTGATGCGCAAGGAGGACGAGACGGTCGTCTTCTCCTGGATCACCTGGCCGGACAGGGCGACGCGCGACGACGGCCTCCAGAAGGTCTTCGGCGATCCGCGCATGGCGCCCGACCGCAGCCCGATGCCCTTCGACGGGACGCGGATGATCTTCGGCGGGTTCGAGATGATCGTGGGGCCGTGAGGACGATGGCGCGCGCCTGTGTCCTGTGGATGGTCGTCAGCGTCGACGGCTACACGAACGGCCCGGGGGGCGAGTTCATCCCGCCCGCCTGGTCTCCCGATCTCGACGCCTGGGCGGCGCAGGCCGCGGCGCGGTTCGATACGCTGCTCTTCGGCCGCGCGGCCTGGGCAGAGATGGCGGCCTACTGGCCGGCGGCCGAGACGGACCCGAGCACGCCGCCTCCGGCGCGTTCGCTGGCCCGCTTCATGAATGCGGCGCGCAAGATCGTCTTCAGCCGGACCCTGCGCGATACCTCCCCGTGGACGAACTCGACCCTGGCGGACGCCGACGTGCGTACGGTGGTCGCGCGGGAGAAGGCGCGTCCGGGCAAGGACATCGCCGTCTTCCCCGGCGCGCGCTTCGCCCAGACAGCGCTGGCGGCGGGCGTGGTCGACGAGCTCTCGCTCCTGACCATCCCGGAGCTCTTCGGCCACGGCACGCGGCTCTTCGAAGGACACGCGCTGCGGCGAAGGCTGACGCTGAAACATAGCCGCGCCCTGGATACGGGGGCGGTTCTGACGCAATATGTGATCGCTCCCGCGTAGCGGGATGGCGACGGGAGTGACGTGATGATCGGTCCCGGAAGGAACATCGCGATCAAGGTGCCGCTGCATCGCTGGGACGAGACGGTCGCCTTCTATCGCGACCGCGTCGGCCTGGCCGTCGTGAGGACGCAGGCCGACAGCGTCGCCTTCGCCTTCGGCGAGATGACCCTGTGGGTAGATCGTGTGGCGACGCAGAGCCAGGTGGACGTCTGGCTCGAGCTCTTCACGGACGACCCGGACGGGGCCCTGGAGGCGCTCGGCAGCCCGAAGCGGGATGAACTCGAGCCTCTGGGCGACGTGAACGGGCATTGGACGTCGGATCCGGCGGGCGTGATCCTGCTTCTCCGAACCGAGTGATTTCAGATCCAGCGGAACCAGGCGCATGAGCGGTCCCTCCACGATCGAGCTGGTCCGTCGCCCGCCTCCGCCAGCGCTGGCGGGCGTCGTCTCCGGGATCGCGGGATATCGCGAAGGCGCGCGCGGGCCCACCGTGCAGCACGAGAGCGCGGCGCTCGTCGTGCCGCTGATCGTGTCGCTCGGCAGCGCCTTCGAGATCGCCTTCGGCCGTGCGCCGACGACGGCGGACGCGCGGCCGAGCTTCCTCGCCGGTCTCCATCCCGGCGCCGTCGAGATCCGCTCGGACGGGGGCGCCGAGTGCCTGCAGATCGACTTCACGCCGCTCGGCGCGCACCGCTTCTTCGGCGGCCTCGCGGGGGAGATCGCCTCCCGGCTCGTCCCCGTCGAGGACGCGCTCGGCGCCGCCGGCCGCGCCCTGCGTGAGCGTCTCGGCAACGCCGCGACGTGGGACGAGCGCTTCGCCCTGGCCGAGGCGTTCCTGGCGGAGCGCACGCTCGGCGCCCCGCGGCCCGAGATCGCGCAGCTCTGCGCCGCCATGGCCCGATCGGGCGGCAGGGTGGCGGTCGGTGCGATCGCGGCGGACCTCGGTATCTCGCGCAAGCACCTCGCGGATCTCTGCGGCCGGCATCTCGGGATCGGGCCCAAGACGCTCGGGCGGATCATCCGCTTCCGCCGCGCCTGCGCCATGGCGGGCGGCGCGGGCGCGCCCTGGGCCGGCGTCGCCGCCGCCTGCGGCTTCGCCGACCAGCCGCATCTCGTGCGCGAGTTCCAGGCGCTCGCCGGCACGACGCCGTCGGGCTGGCTGCGGCGCCTCGGCCGCGGCGAGGAGGGCCTGCGTCCGGACGAGGCGGCGGGATGAGTTACAGAACGTCAAGACCGGTGGCCTCGGCCCGGCCTAGCTTCGAAGCCTCTCACCGAACGGAGGTCCCGATGCCCACGAACGCCGCCACCGACACCGCCCCGAAGCACGCCCCGAAGCACGCCCCTTGCCTGTTCCCCACCCTGCGCTGCGCCGACGCGGACGCGATGATCGCCTGGCTCGCCAAGGCGCTCGGATTCCGCGAGCGTGTCGTCTACCGCGACGCCGGCATCGTGGCCCATGCCGAGCTGATGCTGGGATCGTCGATCCTGATGCTCGGCCAGGACCGCGACGACGCCCACGGCGCCGCGGTCGGCCCCCGCGGGGGCCGGCGCACGGACGCGCTCTATCTCGCCGTGGCCGACATCGATGCGGCCTTCGCGGCCGCGAAGGCCGCAGGCGCGACGATCACCAGCGACCTCGCCGACACGTCCTACGGCAGCCGGGACTTCGCCTTCCGCGACCCGGAAGGCAATCTCTGGAGCGTCGGGACCTATTGGCCGACGGCCGCCTCGGCGCCGCTGCCGGGCGCCGGACAGGAGGCGTGACCGCATGCCGAAGATCGACATCGCCTCGGTGCCCGAACGCATCGGCACGGGCTATCCCGCTGCCTTCGCCGAGAACTGCGCCGGACGCGGACGGCGACGGCTGGGCGATGCGGCGGGGCTGACCGCCTTCGGCGTCAACCTGACCCGGCTGCCTCCGGACAAGTGGTCGAGCCAGCGTCACTGGCATTCGCACGAGGACGAGTTCGTCATGGTGCTCGCGGGCGAGCTCGTGCTCGTGGAGGACGGCGGCGAGACAGTGTTGCGCACGGGCGACTGCGCCGGCTTCCCGGCGGGCGCCGGCAACGGGCATCATCTGATCAACAGGTCGGGCGCCGAGGCGGTCTACCTGGAGGTCGGCTCGCGGCATCGAGACGACCTGACCACCTGCTCGGACGTCGACATGATGAGCAGCAACGCCGACGGCCGCTTCGTGCGCAAGGACGGCACGCCGTATCCGTGAAACTCGGCGCATGCCGAAGAAAGGTCCGCCATGCTGATCGGGACCTGCCACTGCAACGCGACAAGCTGGGCGCTCGAGGGCGATCCCGGCACGATCACCGTGTGCAACTGCACGATCTGCCGGCGCTACGGCGCCCTGTGGGCCTACGACTGGGAGAACGAGCGCATCCGCCTCCGCGGAGAGACCGCCGTCTACACGCGCGCGGAGCGGACGGACCCGTTCCTCGAGTTCCGCTTCTGCCCGACCTGCGCCTGCGTCCTCGCCTGGCGGGAGCGCGCGCCCGGCGCGGACGGCCGGCGGCGCATGGCGGTCAACGTCCGCCTCGCGCCGCCCGATGCCGTCGCCGACCTGAGGATCGACTACTTCGACGGGCTCGACACGTTCGAGGACCTCCCCGTCGACGGCCGTTGCGTGCGCCATTTCCAGTTTCTCGCCGACGACCCGGACGGGGGCCGTGCGGCTCCCGACGTTCCACCGAGAGGACCCTGATCATGCAACCGACCATCTACCTCTTCTTCGACGGGCGCTGCCTCGAGGCGATGCGCCACTATGCCGACGTGCTCGGCGGCACGATCGAGTCGGTGTTCCGCAACGCCGACGCGCCGGACGAGCACAGCCGCATGCCCGGCGCCGACGATCTCGTGATGAACCTCTCCATGCGCCTCGGCTCCACGACGATCATGGCCTCGGACACGCCCGCGGACTGGTACCGCGCACCGCAGGGCTTCCGCGTGCACATCGAGGCGCCGTCGCGCGCGGAGTTCGACCGCGTCCTCGACGCGCTCGGCCAGGAGGCACGAGCGGTGGACATGCCGGCGGGCGAGACCTTCTGGGCCGAGCGCTTCGCGATGTTCACGGACCGCTACGGCACGCCGTGGATGCTGAGCTTCATGGGAAGCAAGGCGGAGGGCTGACGTACGGGCCCGCGAGGGCCGGAGGTCGATGCGGGGTTCGCCGAGGCAGGCGGAAGGTGGCTTTCGCGGCGCGGGGACGACAGCCGCCTCACCCGGCGACGGCGATCCGCTCCAGCCGGCAGCCCCCCCCCTCGACCACCAGCGCCGCGCCGCGCATGACGTCGAGCCCCGCGGCGGCGTAGCGCTCCGGGCGCGCCGTGTGGAAGGCGAGGTTGCCGAGGCCCAGCGCCGCGACGCCGCCGGCCGCCTCCTCGAGAAGGCCGTAGGCGAGCGGCGGGCCGTGGGCGGCGACGACGTCTGCGCCGAGCGCGAGCAGGCGCCGCGCGGTCTCGACGAGCCACCCGGGCGGGACGGTCCAGTCCGGCGCCCAATGGTGATGATGCAGCGAGACGAGTATCCGGTCCGCCTGCCGTCTCGCCGCGGCGATCGACGCGGCGAGACGCTCGAGATCGGCCGCATCGACGGCGTGCTCCTCGCGGGGCCCGTCGCCTGCGACGAGCGCCGTCCCGTAGAAGGTCGGGCCGTCCGGCGCGGGGTCGTAGCCGACCGCGACGCGCCGGGCGGCGCGCTCCGCCTCGCCGCTCGAGCGGGCGATCGCCTCCAGGCGGGCGATGTCCTCGGCCGGCAGAACCAGCCGGCGGCGCACCCGCAGCGCCGCGACCCCGGGCCCCTCCCCCGCGATCGCCCAGTCGGGCGTCGGGCCGCAATCGACGGCGATCAGCGCGGTGCCGGCCCGGATCGCGGGCCGCGCGGCCTCGGCGGCGTCACGTCCGGCGCCCGCCACGGCGAAGCCCGCCGCCTCGGCGGCGGCGCGGGTCGCGACGATGCCGGCATGGCCGAAGTCCCAGACGTGGTTGTTGGCGATGGAGAGGTGGGTGACGCCGAGGTCGGCGAGCGCCGTCAGCGCCTCCGGCGGCGCCGGGTGGACGGTCTTCGTCTTCATCCGCGTCGCGCCCGGCGGCGGCAGGCAGCCTTCGAGATTGCAGAACACCGCGTCCGCCCCGGCGGCCAGCGCGCGGGTCGCCTCGGGCCACGCGACCGAACGCCGGATCAGCGCCTGCCCGAAGGCGACGAGGCGGCTCACGGCAGGACTCTCATGGCAGGACTCTCACGACACGACGCTCAGGACGAGCCGCGGCGGGCTGCTCGCGCCGCCGAGATGAAAGGTCGTCGTCGCCATCCGCCGCCTGAGCCCCCGACCCTCGGGCTCGCCGGTCTGCGGGTTGACGTCGAAGCGCGGGAAATTGGAGCCCGCGATGTCGACGCGGATGCGGTGGCCGGCACGGAACAGGTTCGCCACCGGCGGCGCCGTGACGACGATGTCCGCGACCTCGCCCGGCTCCATCAGCCGCGGCTCGGCGAAGGAGCGCCGATAGCGCAGCCGCAGGATGCCGTCCGTCAGGTTCATGGCGTAGCCCTGCGGATACTCCGCGGAGGGCGGCGCCCAGTCGACGAGCTTGATGGTGACGTCGATGTCCGGCGCGTCGGTCGAGACCCGCAGATGCACGCTCACCGGCCCGGCGATCTCGACATCGCGTGCCAGCGGCGGCGTGGCGAAGACGAGGACGTCGCGCCGCGCCGCGAGCGGCAGGTAGGGAACGCGCGCACCGAAAGTCTCCGGCCCGGGCACCTGGTCGTAGGCGCCGCCCTCCATGATCGGGGCACCGGAGGTGATCGCCCCGCCGCGGGAGGGCACCGGATCCGCCGGGTCCGTCTGGATCGTGATCGCGCCCCCGGGCGCCGGGTCGGCGGCGAGCGTGCCGGTCTCGCAGAGGAAGAACGGCGTCTCCACCGCGTCCGGCGGCGGGAAGGACGCCGCCTCGCGCCAGGCGCCGCCGTGGTCGCGCCGATGGTCGGCGTTGCGACGTCCGCTGCCGCCGCCCATGCAGAACCAGCGCGCGGCCGGCGGCGGCGGGCCGTCGGCGTGCTCCGGCTTCATCCAGCGGTCGAACCAGGCGAGGCGCAGCGCCGCGTAGTCGGCGGCGATCGCGGCATCGAGCGTGGAGCCCGCGCCGAAGTCGACGTCGCCGGCATGGGTCTGGCTGCGCCGGCCGTGGAGCCACGGCCCCATCACCATCTCGGCGCGCCCGCCGGCGGCGGCGATGCCGCGCAGGTGCGCGCAGATCGTCTCGGCATAGGGGTCGTACCAGCCGCAGATCAGGAAGGTCGGCACCCGCGCGAGGGCGGCGTAGTGGTCCGCGGCATAGAGCTCCGGCCGGCGCCAGAAGGCGTCGAAGGCACCGTGCTCCCATTGCTGGAAGAGGTAGTCCTCGTATTCCGGCACGTGCCGCAGCGGCGAGTGCCCGCGCTTCCACGGCATCGCCGCGAACCAGGCGGCGATGTCCTCCGCGTCGAGCGCGGCGGCGACGACCGGGTCCGCCATGGCGGCGGGGGAGAGGCGGGCGTGCTTGAAGGCCCAGGTCGCCTGCTTGAGCTCGAAGGCGCCGCCCTTGCGCACGCCGCCGTCGTAGGCGTTCCAGAAGCCGCCGGAATCGAGGAACATCGCGGCGAGCCCCGGCGGCCGCAGCGCAGCGAGCGCCGTCTGGACGTGGGCGGAATAGGACAGGCCGAACGTGCCGATCCGCCCGTCGCACCAGGGCTGCGCGCCGATCCAGGCGAGCGTGTCGTATCCGTCCTCGCCTTCGCCGAGATACTTGGCGAAGACGCCCTCGGACCCGTAGCGCCCGCGGCAATCCTGCATCACGACGGCGTAGCCCGCCCGCGCCAGCTCGGCCGCGATCAGGCCGTTGGGGCGCGGGACGGGGTCGGCGACGCTGATCTCGGAGAGCCGCGCCTCCGCCTTGCCGTAGGGCGTGCGGTGGAGGAGCGTCGGGTGCGGCCCGGGGAGCGGCACGCCGTCCCGGGCCGGAAGGGTCACGTCGGTCGCGAGCCGCACGCCGTCGCGCATCGGCACCATGACGTCCCGCAGGACGACGACGTCGGGCTCGCTCCCGTGCATGGCGTCACTCGGCCTCCCGCGCGCCCATGGCGAGCGTGCGCTCGTCGCGCCGCGGCTCGAAGACGATGCCGTCGCGCGCCGCCCAGGCCAGGGACTGGAAGTAGAGCGGCACGAGGCCCGACTCCCCGAAGGCGATCGCCGCCGCGTCCCGCAGCGCCGCCTCGCGCTCGTCGGCATCGAAGATCTGCTTCGCCGCGGTGATGGCCGCGTCGAACTCGGGGTTGGAGTAGCGGAAGCGGTTGAGCGTGCCGCGGTCGTTCTCCTTGTCGTAGGAGTGCAGCACGCTCTCCAGGCCGCGCGAGGCCTCGCCCGTCGAGTTGCCGTAGGAGAACAGGAAGGCGCCGTACTGGTTGTCGCCCGCTCCCTTCGCGAAGACGCTGTAGGGCAGCGTCTCGACGCCGTTCACCGAGAGCCCGCCCCGTGCCAGCAGCTGGCCCACGGCCTGCGCCACGTCCCCGTCCTGGCTGAAGCGGTCGTTCGAGCCGTGGATGGTGATGCCGAACCCGTCCGGGTAGCCGGCCTCGGCGAGGAGCGCGCGCGCCGCCTCGAGATCCGGCTGCGGCACGGCGATGTCCGGGTTGAAGCCGAAGACGCCGTCGGGCACGATCTGGCTCGCGGGACCGCCGGAGCCGTAGAGCACGCGGTCGACCAGGGCCTCGCGGTCGATCATCGTCGAGATCGCGTTGCGCACCCGCGCGTCCTTCAGCGGGTTCTCCGGCAGGGGATTGCCCGCGTTGTCGGTCAGGTAGGGCGCGTCGTCCGCCTGGTTGAGCGCGAGGTAGACGAGGCGCACGGTGGCCGTCTCGAACACGTCGATGCTCTCGTTGGCGCGCAGCGCCGGCAGGTCGGCGGGCGGGACGAGGTCGATCAGGTCCACCGCACCCGACAGGAGCGCCGCGACGCGGGCGGCGTCGTTGTCGATGAAGCGCATGGTGACGTTGGCATAATGCGGCTTGTCGCCCCAGTAGTCGTCGTTGCGCGTGAGCGTGAGCCGGTCGCCGGGCGCCCAGGAGACGAACTTGTACGGCCCGGTGCCGATCGCGGCTGCGCCGGAGTTGAAGTCGGCGCTCTCGCGGCCCTCGGTAGCCGCCTTCGAGACGATGTAGACCGTGCCGATCGTCTCCATGAAGAGCGGCGTCGGCGCCTTGGTGGTGAAGCGGATCGTGTGGTCGTCGACGATCTCCATGGCCGCGATGTCCGCCACCGACTGCGCGAAGGAGGCGGGCGAGTTCGGCACGTTCGGCGCACGCTCGAGCGAGTAGACGACGTCGGCGGCGGTGAAGGGCGTGCCGTCGTGGAAGCCGACACCCTCGCGCAGCTTCACCTCCCAGGTGAGGTCGTCGATCGCCTCCCAGCTCACCGCGAGGCCGGGCGTCGCGCGCACGTTGGCGTCGGTCAGCAGCAGCCGGTCGAAGACGTGCAGGGCCGTCATCTGGTTGGGGCCGGTGCGCGAGAACTGCGGGTCGATCGACTGGGGCTCGTTGCCGCGGCCGATGGTGAGGTCCTGCGCGAGCGCGGGCAGGCTCGCGGCGGCCAGCGCGGCCGCCAGGAGCAGGCTGGAAAGGGGCTTCATCCGTTCCTCCGTTATGCTTGGTCGTGGAGATGGCACGCGGCGGCGCGCCCGGGCGCGACGTCGTTGAGCACGGGGGCCTCCTCCCGGCAGCGGGCGAAGGCGCGGGGGCAGCGCGTGTGGAAGGCGCAGCCCGGGGGCGGCGCGAGCGGAGAGGGGATCTCCCCCGTCAGCGGCGCATAGACGCGCCGGCCCTGCCCCACCCGCGGCGCCTCGGCGAGGAGGGCGCGGGTATAGGGATGCGCGGGCGCGGCGAAGATCTCGGGCGTCGAGCCGATCTCGACGATGCGGCCGAGATACATGATGGCGACCCGATCGGTGATGTGCTCGACGACGCCGAGGTCGTGCGAGATGAACAGGTAGGTGAGCCCGCGCTCGTCGCGCAGGTCCATCATCAGGTTGAGGATCTGCGCCTGGATCGAGACGTCGAGCGCCGCCACCGCCTCGTCGCAGCCGAGCGCGGCGGGCGAGGCCGCGAGCGCGCGGGCG
>JBNPEA010000149.1:0-18827 GCA_051117315.1 Salinarimonas sp.
GGTCGACGGGGGTGGGCGGATTGGGGAGCCGGGGGCCGGCATGCGGCCGGAGGAGCCCTTGCGCTAGACGGAAGTCCGGTCCTCGGATGGGCCGCTGCGCATGCGCGCCGCCGGTATCATCCGCGAGGAGATCTTCGGGGGCCTGCACGAGGAGCTGCCCTACGAGAGCCACGTGGAGACCGAGAGCTGGGAGATGCGCAAGGACGGCTCCGCCCGCGTCGAGCAGACGATCTACGTGGCCCGCGAGAGCCAGCGCAAGATCGTGCTCGGTGAGGGCGGCCGCACCATCCGCTCCATCGGCCAGGCGGCGCGCAAGGACATCGCCGAGGCCGCCGAGCACCCGATCCACCTGTTCCTGTTCGTGAAGGTCCGCGAGCGCTGGATCGACGATCCCGAGCGCTACCGGGCGATGGGGCTCGAGTTCCCGCGGGGGTGAAGACGGTACGCCGTGCGCCGAGGCGGTCGATGCGTCCGGGTGCTTCGCGGATGCAGGCCGCCGACGGTCTCCCCTCTCCCTCGCGGAGAGGGGCCGGGGGTGTGGGGCGTGCAGGATGAGGGAGAGGTGGACGCCGTGCTCCCCCTCGCTCGGGGACGTCGTGTTCGCACGAACGTGGATTGCGCCGGCATCGGCGTCATCCTCGTTCTGCACGCCCCCCACCCCCAGCCCCTCCCCACCAGGGGGAGGGGAGCGCGTCGGTGAGCTGCATCGACGGCAAGCGTCGATCAGCGATGGTGGGCAGAGGATGGACTGGACCGACGAAGGCATCGTGCTCGGCGCCCGCTCCCACGGCGAGAGCGGGGCGATCGTCGAGCTGCTGACACGTGAGCACGGGCGCCATCTCGGCTACGTCAACGGCGCGCGCGGCAAGCGGCTGGCGGCGGTGGTCCAGCCGGGCAATACCGTCGCCGCCGTGTGGCGGGCGCGCACCGACGAGCAGATGGGGACCTTCACGCTCGAGGGCGTGACCCTGCGCTCGGGCGCGCTGATGGCCTCTCGCCTGGCGCTCTACGGCGTCGCCACCATGGCCGCGCTGCTGCGATACCTCCCCGAGCGCGACCCGCATCCGGCGCTCTACGCCGCCGCGGAGGCTCTCGTGGCGCATCTCGACGACCCGGAGCTCGCTCCGCGCCTGTTCGTCGCCTTCGAGCTGGCGCTGCTCGCCGAGCTGGGCTTCGGGCTCGATCTCGGGCGCTGTGCGGCGACCGGGAGCGAGGCCGACCTCGTGTGGGTCTCGCCGCGCACGGGCCGCGCCGTCTCGCGAGACGCCGGCGCGCCCTATGCCGAGAGGCTGCTGCCGTTGCCGGCCTTCCTCGGCGCGCGCGGGCGCGGGGAGGCGGGCGAGGACCCGGCGCCCGAGGAGATCGCCCAGGGCTTCGCGCTCACGGGGCATTTCCTGGAGCGGGCGGTGTTCGCGCCGCAGGGGACGCAGGCGCCGCCGGAGCGGGTGCGGTTCGTCGGGCTGGCGGTGGCTTCCGCCAAGCGTGGATGACAGGAGCGTGGACAACTCCGCACGCTCTCTTGCCCCCGTACCCGATCCGTTCTAACCAACCGAAACGCAGCACCCCGCGAGGAGCCGCAGGGGCAAGCCCGTCGATCCGCCGTCGGGCCCCGACGCCGAGAGCAGCAACCTGAAGGACGCGCTCGAGGAGCGCTACCTCGCCTAGGCGCTCTCGACGATCATGCATCGTGCGCTCCCCGACGCGCGTGACGGGCTCAAGCCCGTGCATCGGCGCATCCTCTACGGCATGCGGCTCCTGCGGCTCGACCCGGGCACCGCCTTCAAGAAGTCGGCCAAGGTGGTCGGCGACGTGATGGGCTCGTTCCATCCCCACGGTGACCAGGCGATCTACGACGCGCTGGTGCGGCTCGCGCAGGACTTCGCGTCGCGCTACCCGCTCGTCGACGGCCAGGGCAATTTCGGCAACATCGACGGCGATTCGGCCGCGGCCTACCGCTACACCGAGGCGCGGCTCACCGAGGTGGCGCGCCTGCTGATCGATGGGATCGACGAGGACACGGTCGACTTCCGGCCGAACTACGACGGCTCGACCGACGAGCCCGTCGTGCTGCCCGCCGCCTTCCCGAACCTGCTCGCCAACGGCTCGCAGGGCATCGCGGTGGGCATGGCGACCTCGATCCCGCCGCACAACGCGGCCGAGCTGCTGGACGCGGCGCTCTACCTCATCGACCATCCGCAGACGACGTCCGAGCAGCTCCTCGGCTTCGTGCCGGGGCCGGACTTCCCGACCGGCGGCATCATCGTCGAGAAGCGCGCGCAGATCGTCGAGGCCTACACCACGGGCCGCGGCGGCTTCCGGGTGCGCGCGCGCTGGCACAAGGAGGAGGTCGGCCGCGGCCAGTGGGCGGCGATCGTCACCGAGATCCCCTACGGCGTGGGCAAGTCGCGCATGATCGAGAAGATCGCGGAGCTGATGGCCGAGCGCAAGCTGCCCCTCGTCGCGGACGTGCGCGACGAATCGGCGGAGGACGTGCGCGTCGTGTTCGAGCCGCGGGCGCGCACGGTCGACGCGGCGCTGATGATGGAATCGCTGTTTCGCCTGACCGATCTCGAGGCGCGCATCCCGCTCAACATGAACGTGCTCGTCGGCGGCACGGTGCCCCGCGTCATCGGCCTCGCCGAGGCGCTGAGGGCCTGGCTCGACCATCGCCGCGACGTGCTCCGGCGCCGCTCGCGGCATCGGCTGTCGGTGATCGACCGCAGGCTCGAGATCCTGCGCGGCCTGCTCGTGATCTACCTCGACCTCGACGAGGTGATCCGCATCATCCGCGAGGAGGACGAGCCGAAGGCCGAGCTGATGCGCACCTTCGAGCTGACCGAGCTGCAGGCGAACGCCATCCTCGACACGCGCCTGCGCAGCCTGCGCAAGCTCGAGGAGATGGAGCTCAAGCGCGAGCTCGAAGGCCTCACCAGCGAGCGCGAGGGGCTCGAGGCGCTGCTCGCCAGCGAGCCGAAGCAGTGGAAGACCGTCGCCAAGCAGATCCGCGAGGTGCGCAAGACCGTCTCCGGCGAGACGGCGCTCGGCCGCCGGCGCACCAGCTTCGAGGATCTGCCCGACGCCGCCGCGATCGACATCACCGAGGCGATGGTGGAGCGCGAGCCGATCACCGTGATCGTCTCGACCAAGGGCTGGATTCGCGCGCTGAAGGGGCACGTCCAGGACGTGTCGTCGGTCGCTTTCAAGGGCGACGACAAGCTCGCCTTCTCCTTCCACACCGAGACCACGGCGAAGATCCTGGCGCTGGCGACGAACGGCAAGGCCTTCACGCTCGACGCCTCGAAGCTGCCCGGGGGGCGCGGCTTCGGCGACCCGATCCGCCTGATGGTCGACTTCGACGACGACGCCGAGATCGCGGCGATCTTCCCGCACGTGCCCGGGCAGAAGCGCCTGCTCGTCTCGTCGGACGGCCGCGGCTTCGTCGCGCCGACCGACGCGCTCGTCGCCAACACGCGCAAGGGCAAGCTCGCGCTCAACGTCGATGCCGGCACGAGGGCCGTGCTGGCGCCGCCGGTGGAGGGGGACCAGGTCGCCATCGTCGGCGAGAACCGAAAGCTCCTCGTCTTCTCGCTGTCGCAGGTGCCCGAGATGAGCCGCGGCAAGGGCGTGCGCCTCCAGCGCTACCGCGACGGCGGCGTCTCCGACGTCAAGACCTTCGCGCTCGCGGACGGGCTCACCTGGGTCGACACGTCGGGGCGGACCTGGACCGTGAAGGGCGAGGATCTGCGCGACTGGGTGTCGAACCGCGCCGAGGCCGGACGCCTGCCGCCCAAGGGCTTCCCGAAGACGAACAGGTTTGCATGAATTCACAATGCGGGATGCGCGACTTTCGCGCATCGGTATGGAGCCGCGTTAACCGCTCGCCGACATTCTCGCCCGGGATGAACACCGACATGCGCGCCGCGCCCGCGGCGCGCCTCCAGGGAAGAGCGATGACGACCTTGAGCCGCCTGATGTACGTCAGCCGCCCGTGCCTGGCGTGGGGCAAGGGGGGTTTCCTGGGCATGTGCGACGACATCCTCGTGACCGCACGGCGCCGCAACGAGGCGGCCGTCGTGACCGGGGTGCTCGTCGCCGAGCCGACGATGTTCGCCCAGGTCCTCGAGGGCAGCCGTGCGGCGGTCTCCGACACCTTCGCCCGCATCTGCCGGGACCCGCGCCACGAGGCGATCGAGATCGTCGAGATGCGCGCCGTCGACGATCGACGATTCGCGGAGTGGAGCATGAGCTTCTGCGAGCTCGACGGCGCGGCGCAGGCACTGGTGCGCCGCTTCCGGCAGGGTCCGAGCCTCGATCTGCGGGCGATGAGCCCCTCCGCGCTGATCGTCTTCATGGAGGCCGCGGCGGCAGAGCAGGCGCATGACAACGCGCTGCTCGGCGCTCCGCGCTCGAGCGGGCTGTCCCCCGGCGACATCGCCTTCGTCGAGGCCGCCGGGTAGGGGGCGTATCCTCAGGCACGCGCCAGCCGCTGGACCACGCCCTCCGCCGCGGCCCGGCCCGTGGCGAGGCAGCCCTGCAGGAGGTATCCTCCCGTCGGCGCAGGCCAGTCCAGCACCCCGCCGGCGAGGAAGATCCCCGGCCGCGCGCGCAGCATGAAGCGGTCGTCGAGCGCCTCGGCGCGGACGCCGCCGCGGTGGGAGATCGCCCGTTCGGGCGGGCGCATGGCCTCGACGGCGAGGACGCAATCCTTGGCGCGCGCCGCGAGCGCCTGCGGATCGGCGGGCAGCGCGCCCGCCTCGCGCATCAGTCCGATCGCCGCCGGCGCGAGTCCCGCGCGGCGCAGCCGCTCGGTCAGCGTGCGCCCCTTCGGCGCCGCGGCGATGCGCGCGGCGAGGGCCGTGGCGTCCCGGTCCGGGCGCAGGTCGAGGTGCAGCGCGACGGGGCCGCCCGCGTCGAGGGCGACGCCGATCTCGGCCGAGCGCGCATAGACGCCGGTGCCTTCGAGACCGTGACGGGTGATCATCGCCTCGCTGGCCTGCGCCGGGTCCGCCGGCCGCGCCACCCCGATGGCGACCCGCTTGAGCGGCGTGCCGGCGAAGCGCTCGCGGACGACCTCGCTCCAGGCGATCTCGACGCCCGCGTTCATCGGCGCGAGCGGTGCGACGGGGATGCCGTCGCCGGCGAGGATCGCGGTCCAGGCGCCGTCCGATCCGAGCCGCGACCAGGAGGCGCCGCCGAGCGCCAGGACGGCCGCATCGGCCGGGAGTGCCCGCGCCTCGCCGCCGGTCTCGACGAGGAGCGCGCCGTCCGCGGCGAACCCGATCCAGCGCGTGCGCGTGAGGAGCCGCGCGCCGGAGGCCTGGAGCCGCGCGAGCCAGGCGCGGGCGAGCGGGCTCGCCTTGAAGCTCTGCGGGAAGACGCGGCCGGAGGAGCCGACGAAGGTCGGCTCGCCGAGCCCGTCGACCCAGGCGCGCAGGCGCTCGGGCGTGAAGTGCGCGATCGCCTCGCGCACGGCCGGCGCGACGCTGCCGCCGTAGTGCCCGAGGAAGCGCTCCAGCGGCTCGGAATGGGTGAGGTTGAGCCCGCCGCGGCCGGCGAGCAGGAACTTGCGCGCCGGGCTCGGCGTGCGCTCGACGATCGTGACGGCGATCCCGCCGGCCTCCATCAGCCGCTCGGCGGCCGCGAGCCCGGCCGGGCCTGCGCCGACGACGACGACATGGGCGGGTTCGGCCGCGGAGACGGGCACGGGTGGGCTCCTTCGTGTGGGGCGGCGACCATCGTCGCGCGGCGCGCGCTTGTCCAGCCGCACGGCCGCAATTTCGCCCGTGCCGCAAAATCCGCCATTTCGCCGGGCAGGGGAGGCGGGCCATGAAGATCCTGCTCGCCGCCGCCCTCGCGCTCCTCGTCTCCGCCTGCGCCCTCGTGCCCGAGCGCGGCGGACCTGTCACGATCGAGCGGCAGCACGCGGAGACGATGGCGCGGATGCTGTCGGAGTACCGCCTCGCGCAGGGCCTGCCGGCGGTGCGGGTCGATCAGACGCTGATGGCCGCCGCCGAGCAGCAGGCCCGCACCGTCGCCGCCCGCGATCGTCTCGACCACGGCAACTTCGCCGGCCGCATCCATCGCAACGGCGTCGACACGGCGCGGGCCTTCGAGAACCTGGCCGCCGGCGACCCGACCCCGCAGGCGGCGCTCGCCACCTGGAAGGCCTCGCGCGACCACCAGCGCGCGCTCGTCAGCCCCGCCTCGACGCGCGTCGGCTACGTCCGGGCGCTCGCGCCGCAGACCCGGCACAAGTACTTCGACGTGCTGGTGCTGGCCTCCGACTGAGGCTCGCGACGGGCGCGCGCTCAGCCACGCTGCACCACGGCCACGATCCCCGCCAGGAGCGCGTGGAGCCGGTCGCGATAGCCGGTGCGCGCGGAGGGCCGGCTCTCGTCGGACGTCATCACGACGACGAGGTCGAGATCGGGCACGACGTACAGCATCTGCCCGCCGTAGCCCCAGGCGTAGCGCACGTCGCGCCCGCCGATCTCGCGGGCGAACCAGGCATAGCCGTAGCCGTCGCCGGTCCAGCGCGAGCGGGTCCGCGGGCGCCAGCTCTCGTCGATCCAGTCCTGCGGGATCACCTGCGTCCCGTCCGCCGCGCGCCCGCCGGCGGCGCAGGCCTCGCCGAAGGCGAGGAGCGAGCGCGGGGTCATGGCCATCTGGTTGCCGCCGAGATGGATGCCTTGTGGGCTCCTCTGCCAGTCGGCGATGCGAAAGCCCTCGATCGTGCCGAGCCAGTCGTTCGCCAGCGCGAGCGTCGAGCGGCGGCTCTCGCGGGCGAGGATCGCGGAGAGGATGTGGGTCGAGCCCGTGGAATAGAGCATGCGCCCGCCCGGCTCGTCGACGAAGGGCCGCGCCAGCGCGTTCCGCACCCAGTCCCGGCTCGCGACCCAGGAGCCGTAGTTGGTGCCCGACGTGCGCTCGAGCCCGGCGCGCATGGTGAGCAGGTCGCCGATCGTGATCCTGTCGAGCCGCGGGTCGGGGTCTGCGGGGAGCTTGTCGCGCAGGAGCGGCGCGATCCGCTGGTCGACGCCCTCGAGCAGTTCCTCGTCGATGGCCCTCCCGACCAGCGCCGAGACGATCGCCTTCGAGGCCGACTTGATGTTCGTCGGCCGGTCGGGCGAGGCCCCGCCGTAGCCGCGCTCTGCGAGCAGCGTCCGGTCGCGGGAGACGAGCACGGTCTCGAGCGCATCGAGCTCCGCCGCATCGTCGAGGAGCGTGTCGAGTGAATCCGCCGGCGCCGCCTCGTCCTGTGCGCGTGCGATCGCCGGCGCGAGGGCTGCGGCGGCGAGGGCGAGGGCGGACCGGCGAGTCAGGGGTGCGTGCATGGGGTGGAAGCTAGGGGCGGGGAGGGCGCGCGCCAAGGCGCACCTGCGCGGCCCACGCCTGCGCGACGTCTCCTTGCTTTCGGCTCGCGCTCCGCTATCAGGGCGCTCCGCCGCATCGAGGAGCCGCGCCATGAGGCCCGAGGACGTCGCCGCCTGCTGGGAAGGG
The DNA here is from genome assembly GCA_051117315.1 of Salinarimonas sp. Classification (GTDB taxonomy): domain Bacteria; phylum Pseudomonadota; class Alphaproteobacteria; order Rhizobiales; family Beijerinckiaceae; genus Salinarimonas. The sequence continues at coordinate 7,501 of JBNPEA010000149.1, forward strand.
AACGCCGAGGCCGGAAGCCGGGGTAGCCCTACTCCGCCGCCTCCCGCGCTCCCACCTCGGGCGCCCTCGGCCGCTGGCGCGTGTCCCAGTGCGGGTCCTCGTGCCAGGGCGCGTTCGACGGCGCCAGCGGCTCGCGGCCGCGGATGATGTCGGCCGCCTTCTCGGCGAGCATGACGGTGGGGGCGTTCAGGTTGCCCGAGACGATCGAGGGCATGATCGCCGAATCGACCACCCGGAGCCCCTGCACGCCGTGCACCCGGCAGTCCCCGTCGACCACCGCCATCGGGTCCGAGCCCATCTTGCAGGCGCCGGACGGGTGGTAGGCGCTCTCGCAGTTCTGCGCGACCCAGGCGTCGATCTCGGCGTCGGTACGCACGTCGGGCCCCGGCGCGAGCTCGGCGCCGCGGAAGCGGTCGAAGGCGGGCTGGGCGAAGATCTCGCGGGTGAGGCGCACGGCGGCGCGCATCTCCTCCCAGTCCTGCGGGTGGGACATGTAGCGCGGGTCGATCAGCGGGTGCGCCGCCGGATCGGCGCTCGCGAGCCGCATCTTGCCGCGGCTCCTCGAGCGCATCGGCCCGACATGGGCCTGGTAGCCGTGCCGGTCGGACGGGTTGCGGCCGTCGTAGCGCACGGCCATGGGCAGGAAGTGGTACTGCAGGTCCGGGTGGCGCACGCCGGGGCGCGAGCGGATGAAGCCGCCGGTCTCGAAATGGTTTGTCGCGCCGAGCCCGGTCTTCCGCAGGTACCATTCGAGCCCGATCTTCACCTTGGCGACGGGGTTCAGCGCCGAGTAGAGCGTGATCGGCTCGCGGCTCTCCTGCTGGACGTAGATCTCGAGGTGGTCCTGCAGGTTCTCGCCCACCCCCGGCAGGTCGTGCCGGGGCGTCACGCCCGCCGCCTTCAGCTCGTCGGCGTTGCCGATGCCCGACAGCATGAGGAGGTGCGGCGAGCCGATCGCGCCGGCGCTGAGGATCACCTCCCGCTCGGCATAGAGCCGCTCGAGGCCGTCGGTCGCGTCCGCCACGACGACGCCGCGGGCGCGGTCGCCCTCCAGGATGATCTCCAGCGTCGAGACGCCGGTGCGCACGGTGAGGTTCGGCCGGCTCATGGCCGGGCGCAGGTAGCCCATGGCGGTGGACCAGCGCCGGCCCTCGTGGACCGTCATGTCCATCGTGCCGACGCCTTCCTGCTGGTAGCCGTTCTGGTCCTCGGTGCGGTCGTAGCCCGCCTGCACGCCGGCCTCGACCCAGGCGCGGTAGAGCGGGTTCTGCGCCACGCCCGTCGACACGCGAAGCGGCCCCTCGCCGCCGTGATAGGCGTCCGGCCCCTTCCCGCGCGCCTCGGCCTTGCGGAAGTAGGGCAGCACGTTGGGGTAGGACCAGTGCGCCAGGGCAGGGTCCTCGGCCGCCCAGCGCTCGTAGTCGAGCGCGTGACCGCGGACGTAGGCCATGCCGTTGATGGTGGAGGAGCCGCCGAGCACCTTGCCGCGCGGCCAGTGCATGCGCCGGCCGGCGAGATTCGGCTGCGGCTCGGTCCAGTAGTCCCAATTGTAGGTCTTGCCCTGCATCGGGTAGGACAGCGCGCTCGGCATGTGCAGGCGCCAGTCCCACCAATGGTCCTTCGGCCCGGCCTCGAGCAGCAGCACCGAGACGTCCGGGTCCTCGGAGAGGCGGTTGGCCAGCACGCACCCCGCGGAGCCGGCGCCGACGATGATGTAGTCGTGGGATCTGGTCATGATGCTGCTCAGTACGGCGCGTCGACATCGCCCAGGGCGACGTACACGCTCTTCTCCTGGGTGTAGTGCTGGATGGCGGCGTGGCCGTTCTCGCGGCCGAGACCGGACTGCTTGACGCCGCCGAAGGGCATCTCGATGGGCGTGAGGTTGTACGCGTTGATCCACACGGTCCCCGCCTCCAGCGCCGCCGCGACGCGGTGGGCGCGCGTCAGGTCGTTGGTGAAGACGCCCGCCGCGAGCCCGTAGGGCGTGGCGTTGGCGCGGCCGACCACCTCCTCCTCGTCGTCGAAGGCGAGCACGGTCATCACCGGGCCGAAGATCTCCTCGCGCACCACGTCCATCTCGTCGCTGCACTCGGCGAAGACCGTCGGCGCGACCCAGAAGCCCTTGTCGAGCCCGTTCGCGGTGACGCGATCGCCGCCCGTGAGGACCCGCGCGCCGGACGCCCGCCCGCGCTCGATGGCGGCCAGCACCTTGCCCATGTGCTCGTGCGAGATCAGCGGGCCGACATGGGTCGCCGGGTCCATCGGGTCGCCGATCACCATGGCCTTCGTGCGCGCGACGAGCTTGTCGAGGAAGGCGTCCATCGCCTTGCGCTGGACGAAGACGCGGGTGCCGTTCGAGCAGATCTCGCCCTGGGAGTAGAAGTTGCCGAGCAGCGCCCCGCCGACCGCGTTGTCGAGGGTGGCGTCGTCGAAGACCACGAGCGGCGACTTGCCGCCGAGCTCCATCGTCACATGCTTCAGCGTCGAGGCCGCGTCCGCCATCACCGCCTTGCCGGTGCCGACCTCGCCGGTGAGCGAGACCTTGGCGATGCCGGGATGGCGGGTGAGCAGGCGGCCGGTGTCGGCGAAGCCCTGGACGACGTTGAACACGCCGGCCGGCAGCCCGGCCTCGGCGTAGATCTCGGCGAGCGCCATGGCGGTGAGCGGGGTCAGCTCGGCGGGCTTGAAGATCATGGCATTGCCGCAGGCGAGCGCCGGGGCCGATTTCCAGCAGGCGATCTGGATCGGGTAGTTCCAGGCGCCGATCCCGGCGCAGACGCCGAGTGGCTCGCGCCGGGTGTAGGCGAAGGCCTCCGGCCCGAGCGGGATGTGCTGGCCGGTGAGCGTCGGCGCCATGCCGGCGTAGTATTCGAGGCAATCCGCCCCCGAGATCACGTCGACGACGGTGGTCTCGGCGATCGGGCGGCCGGTGTCCTGTGTCTCGAGCCGCGCGAGATCGTCGTTGCGCTCGCGCAGGATCGCGGCGGCCCGCATCAGGACGCGCCCGCGCTCGACGCCGGTCATGCGCGACCAGACCCGGAAGCCCTCGCGCGCCGCCGCCACCGCCGCCTCGACATCCGCCTCGCCGGCGATGTCGACGGTCGCGAGCACGGCGCCGTCGGCCGGGTTGCGGGTCTCGAAGCGCTCGCCGGAGGCCGCGGGGCGGCGTTCGCCGCCGATGAACAGGGGGAGGTGGGTGGTCACGCCGTCTTCCTCTTCTTGCGTGTTGCGGCTTCCCGCTCGAGCGCGGCGTCGCGAACGACGCCGCGGGCGGCGAGGTGGAGATCGATGGTCTCGCCGACGAGCCGGCGGGCGGCGACGGTGTCGAGCCCGCTGCCGTCGAGCCCGGCGCGCACCCAGACGCCGTCGATGAGGCTCGCCGCGACCTCGGCGAGATGCCCGGCCTCGGCCGCCGGGAGCCCGAGCCGGCAGAACTCGCGCTTCAGGTTCGAGTGCAGCCGCCGGCGGTAGATCCGCTGCAGGCGTCCCAGCGCCGGCACGTGGGGCACCTGGCCCCAGAAGGCGAGCCAGGCGGAGACGGTCTTCGCCTCGCACTGGCTGTCGTCGAAATTCGCGGCGACAATGGCGGAGAGCCGCGCGCGCGGCGCGTCTCCCGCCGCCACCAGGCTGCGCGCGACGAGCGTCTGGAGGTCCGTGAGAAGCGAGCGCATGGTCGCTTCCAAGAGCTCGTCCTTCGACCCGAAATAATGCGCGATCAGGCCAGGCGACATGCCGGCGCCCTTGGCGATCTTCGCCATGGTGGTGTCGTCGTATCCGTGCGCGTGGATCGCCGCGATGGTCGCGTCGATCAGCTGCTTCCTTCGGATCTTCGTTACGCCGACGCGCGGCATCTAGGGTCACTCTCACGGAATAGTGCGAAGCGGGTTGACATCCGCACGGTGCCCGATCTTAATTGAACGGTCAATCAATTTTGGCCCTGCCGAACTGCCGCATTCACCGAGGCGCGTCCCCGCGTCGCGGCGGCAACGGCGCATCCGGAGCCGGTTCGCGGCATCCGGGGCGTCGAAGCGAGGGCCCGACGAGGAGAGACGACCCGATGACGATCCGCCTTCCCGCCCTGGCCGCCGCGAGCGTCCTCGCCCTGTCGACCGCGCCGGCCCTGGCGCAGGTCCCCGACGCCTGCCGCGCCCCGGTCTTCGCCGATGTCGGCTGGACGGACATCACGGCGACCACCGCCGCCGTCTCGGTCGTGCTCGAGGCGCTTGGCTACGCGCCCGAGGCGGAGCTGCTCTCCGTGCCGGTGACCTACGCCTCGCTCGCCAACGGCGACGTCGACGTCTTCCTCGGCAACTGGATGCCGACCATGGCGGCCGACATCGCGCCCTATCGGGAGGCCGGCACGGTCGTCTCGCTGGAGAAGCCCAACCTCGTCGGCGCCAAGTACACGCTCGCTGTGCCGGCCTACCTCGCCGAGCAGGGCCTCACCGACTTCGCCGACATCGCCGAGTTCCGGGAGCAGCTCGATGGCGAGATCTACGGGATCGAGCCCGGCAACGACGGCAACCGCCTCATCCAGACGATGATCGACGAGGACATGTTCGGTCTGGGCTCCTTCGAGGTGGTCGAGAGCTCGGAGCAGGGCATGCTGTCCCAGGTGCGCCGCTCCGAGGCCCGCCAGGAGCCGATCGTGTTCCTCGGCTGGGAGCCGCACCCGATGAACGCCAATTTCGACCTCGTCTACCTCTCGGGCGGCGACGACGTGTTCGGCCCGAACTACGGCGGCGCCGAGGTCTACACCAACGTGCGCGCCGGGCTGATGGAGGAGTGCACGAACCTCGCCACCCTCCTGACGAACCTCGAGTTCTCGCTCGCGATGGAGAACGAGATCATGGGCGCGATCCTCGACGAGAACGCGGTTCCGGAGGACGCGGCGCGCGCCTGGCTCTCGCAGAACGTCGACACCGCCGTCGCCTGGGTCGAGGGCGTCACCACCGTCGAAGGCACCGACGGCGGCGAGGCCGTGCGGGCCGCGCTGACGCCGTAAGGGCGGATCCGACCCCTCCCCGCAGGGGAGGGAGTCCGCGAAGCGGGCGGGTGGGGGCGAGATGCGGTGCGCCGCATCCGCTCGCCCCCACCCGCCGGCCCTTCCGGGCCGTCGACCTCCCCGGCGGGGAGGTGACGCCTTCGGCGTAGAAGAGAAGGACACCCGCCATGGACCCCGTCGCCTGGCTGACCGACAACAAGATCCCCCTCGGGCGCGCGATCCGCGACGGCGTCGACTGGCTGAACGACCACGCGGCCTTCGTCTTCTACGCGATCTCCGACGGGCTCGGCTTCGTCATCGACGGCGTCACGGATGCGCTGCTGTGGGCGCACCCGCTCGCCATCGTGGCGATCTTCGGCGCGCTCGCCTGGTTCATCCATCGCGAGTGGAAGCTGCTCGCGCTCGTCGTCGTCTCCTTCCTGCTCGTGATCAACCTGGGCTATTGGGAGGAGACGATGGAGACGCTCTCCCTCGTCGTCTTCGCCACAGCGCTGTGCATGATCATCGGCGTTCCGCTCGGCGTCGCGGCGGCGCATCGCTCCTGGCTCTACCAGGTCCTGCGCCCGATGCTCGACCTCACCCAGACGATCCCGACCTTCGTCTATCTCATTCCCACGCTGATCCTGTTCGGGCTCGGCGTCGTGCCCGGCCTGATCTCCACCGTGATCTTCGCCGTCGCCGCCCCGGTGCGCCTCACCTATCTCGGCGTCACCTCGACGCCCAAGGCGTTGATCGAGGCGGGCGAGAGCTTCGGCGCGTCCAGGCGCCAGATCCTGTGGAAGGTGGAGCTGCCGCACGCGCTCCCCACCATCATGGCGGGGCTCACCCAGTGCATCATGCTCTCGCTCTCGATGGTGGTGATCGCGGCCCTCGTCGGGGCCGGCGGGCTCGGCCAGCCGGTCGTGCGGGCCCTCAACACCGTCAACATCGCCATGGGCTTCGAGGCCGGGCTCGCCATCGTGCTCCTCGCCGTCGTGCTCGACCGCCTGTGCAAGCAGCCCGACAGAGCCACCCGATGAAGGGCCACCCGATGACCCGCAGAATCGTCGTCCGTTTCGAGCACGTCGACGTCGTCTTCGGCGGCCGGGAGCGCGACGCGCTCGCCCGCCTCGACCGCGGCGAGGATCGCGAGACGATCCAGAGGGAGACCGGCGCCATCCTCGGCGTCGCCGACGCCAATCTCGAGGTGGCCGAGGGCGAAATCTCCGTCCTGATGGGTCTCTCGGGCTCCGGCAAGTCGAGCCTGCTGCGCTGCGTCAACGGCCTCAACCGCGTCTCGCGCGGGCGCGTCCTCGTCTCGCTCGACGGCGAGGAGATCGACGTCGCCTCCTGCCGGCCCGCCGACCTGAAGCGCCTGCGCGGGTGCGGCGTCGCCATGGTGTTCCAGCAATTCGCGCTGCTCCCCTGGCGCACGGTCGCGCAGAACGTCGGCTTCGGGCTCGAGGTGAACGGACGCTCCAAGGCCGAGATCGACCGCGTCGTCGCCGAGAAGCTCGCGCTGGTCGGCCTCTCCGACTGGGCGGGGGCCTACGGGCACGAGCTGTCCGGCGGCATGCAGCAGCGCGTCGGCCTCGCCCGCGCCTTCGCCATGGACGCGCCGATCCTGCTGATGGACGAGCCCTTCTCGGCGCTCGACCCGCTGATCCGCTCCAAGCTCCAGGACGAGCTCGTGCAGCTGCAGAAGGAACTGCGGAAGACCATCCTCTTCGTCTCCCACGACCTCGACGAAGCGATGAAGATCGGCGACCGCATCTCGATCATGGAGGGCGGGCGCATCGTCCAGACCGGCACGCCCGAGGACATCGCGCTCAAGCCCGCCAACGCCTACGTGGCGGAGTTCGTGGCGCACATGAACCCGGTCAACGTGCTGCGCGGGCAGAGCCTGATGACGCCGCTCGAGGCGCTGACGCGGCTTCGCGACGGCCGCGTCGTAGGCGAGCCGGGCTCGGGCGTGACGCTCGAGATCGCCGCCGACGGGGGCGTGGCGGGCGCACACATCGCCGGGGGCGGACCCGCGCCGGTGCGGGTCTGGGAAGGCGAGGCGAGCCACGCGGCGGCGGGGCCGGCGGACGCGGTCGTGGTGGTCTCGCCCGACGTCACGCTGCGCGAGGCGATCGAGATCCGCCGGCGCACGGGCGCGCTGCTCGTCGTCGCCAAGGACGGGCGGGCGCTCGGCGTGCTCGGCGAGAAGGAGCTCTACGACGGCGTGCTCGGGGCGACGGAGCGCGGCGATGCCGCCACGCCGCCGCAGGAAGACGCCTCGTCGGCCGCCTGAGGCCGGGCGCGGGGTTGTCGGAGCGGATGCGCGCGGGGCATGATCGTGGCCCCGTCCCTTGACGCCCGCACGAGCCCGCCGCGATGAGACCGCCCCGCCAGCGCCGCCCGAACCCGCCCCGCCGCGCACCGCCGCCGATGGCTCGGCTCGCGCTCGGGCTCGTGGGGCTCGTCGTGATCCTGATGCTGATCTTCTATCGCTGAGCCGCACGAAAGAAGCGGCCCGCCGGCGCCGGCGGGCGCGCGGACGGGCCGAGGTGAGGCGGGAGCCGCTTCGTGAGCTCCCGATCCGACCCTATCTTCCGGAGCTGAACCGCGCCTGAACCGAGGCGCGAGCGAGCCGCCCCCTCAGCGGTAGAGATCGGCGCGCGTCGGTGGCAGCCCGGACGGGCCGCGGATCCGCTTGGAGGCCAGCGTCTGGTTGATGTAGGCCCCGCCGCGGGCGAAGGCCATGGAGCAGCCGGCGAGGTAGAGGAGCCACATGCGCACCTTCTGCGGCCCGACCAGCGCTTCCGCCTCGGCGCGGCGCTCGAGAAGCCGCTTCCACCAGAGATACGTCGTCTTCTGGTAGTGCTCACGCCAGCCCTCGACGTCGTGGATCTCGAATCCGGCGCGCTCGAGGTTCGCGATGGACATGCCGAGATGGTCGAGCTCGCCGCCGGGAAAGATGTAGCGCACCAGCGCCCGGTACTCGGACGTCATCCGGGCGAAGCGCTTGTCGCTCTTCTTGGCGCGCCGGGCGATCGTATGGTGCAGATAGAGCCCCTGCGGGCGCAGCAGGCGGTTCACGGTGGCGAAGTAGGTCGGATGGTTGGCGATGCCGACCTGCTCGAACATGCCGATGGAGGCGATCTTGTCGAAGGTGCCCTCCATCTGGGCGTAGTCCTTGAAGTGGAAGGTCACGCGATCGGCGATGCCGAGCCGCTCGGCCTTCTCCTTCGCCAGCGCGAGCTGCTCGGCGGCGAGCGTCACGCCGTGCGCCTCGACGCCGTAGTGCCGCGCCGCGTGGCAGACGAGCGCACCCCAGCCGCAGCCGATATCGAGGAAGCGATCGCCGGGCTTCAGGCGCAGCTTGCGGCAGATCATGTCGAGCTTGTCGATCTGCGCGCGGTCGATGTCGCCGTGATCCTCGACGAAGTAGCCGCAGGTATAGACCATCTCTTGGTCGAGAAAGAGGCGGTAGAAGTCGTTGGAGACATCGTAGTGGTAGGCCACGTTGGCGCGGTTCGTCTCCGGACGACCGTCGCGGTCGATCTCGTCGCCGCGCACCGTGTCCAGCACGCTCTGCGGCCCGCGGTCGACGCGCCAGAACAGGCCCGCGACCCGCAGGACCTTGCGCTTCGAGATCCCCCGCGCGAGCCGCCCGAGCTTGCCCTGCGGCCGCGCCGCCGCGAGATCGAAGAAGGTCCCGCCCTCGAGATCGATGCGGCCGTCGACGTGCAGCTTGATCAGCGTGTCGAGGCGTGGGCGGCGCACCAGCGCGGCGACGACGCCCTCGTCGGCGAGCGTCACGGCGAGCGCGTCCTGCGGCCAGTCCGCGGGAACGCGGCTTCCGTCCCACAGGCGGAAGCCGAAGCGCGGGGCGAGCACCCGGTGCGCCTCCGCGAGGAGGTCCGCCAGGGCGTCGCGCCGGGCAGCCGCGGCTCGTTCGTGTCTCATGGATTCTCCGGATACGACCGCGGCGCACGCTAGTGCATGGGCGCTCGGCGGGAAAGAGCGCACGGCGGTCTCATCGGACGCTACGCCGAACGGAACACCGATCGCCCCCGGCGGTTCGGGCCGGGAACCACAACGCCGGAGAGGTTTTCGACATGTTCTTCCACAACAGCAAGCTCCAGTACGAGGTCCGCTGCGAGAAGCCGAACCCGCTCTTCGCCAAGATGCTCCAGCAGGCGATCGGCGGTGTCGAGGGCGAGATCCGCGTGGCGATGCAGTACTTCTTCCAGGCCATGGGCGCGCGCGGGAACCCGAAGTACCGCGACCTGCTCATCGCCACGGCCACCGAGGAGCTCTCGCACATCGAGTTCCTCGGCCACGCGGTCGCGCTCAACCTGGAGAAGGCGCCCGCGCACATGAAGGACGAAGCGGCGAAGGACCCGGTCGTCGCCGCGATCCTCGGCGGCATGAACCCGCGCCACCTGCTCTCGTCGGGCCTCTCGGCGATGCCCGTCAATGCGAACGGCGTGCCGTTCGACATGAGCCACGTCTACGCCACGGGCAACCTCGCCGCCGACATGCTGGCCAACGCCACCGCCGAAGCGGGCGGGCGCGTGCTGGCCTCGCGGCTCTACGAGCTCACCGACGATCCCGGCATGAAGGACATGCTCTCCTTCCTGATCGCGCGCGACACGATGCACCAGCAGCAATGGCTCGCCGTGATCGAGGAGCTGGGCGGCTTCGCGGGTACGCTCCCGATCCCGAACTCGACGCCCACGAGCCACGAGGCGACGGAGCATTCCTACGTCTTCCTCAACACCTCCCTCGACAAGGAGGCCCCGCAGGGCCGCTGGACCTCGGGGCCCTCGCTCGACGGCCGCGGGCAGTTCGGCATGCGCCCCGCCGAGCCGATGGGCCAGGAGCCTTCGCTGGGCAAGGCGCGGCCCGACAGCGGTGCCCAGAAGGAGCAGATGTGACGCGCTGACGCAGCGGCGCGCCGGGTGCGGCGCGCCGCTCAGCCGGCCGTCTCGACGCCGCGGCCGCGAGGGCCGGGATCGGGGATGCGCACGAGGCGCGGCCGCCAGATGCCGAGCACCACGTTCGCGACCGTGATCGCGCCGACGACGGCGAGCGTGCCCCATTCGAGGGCGACGAGATCGGCCAGCGCGTCCGGCGCCGCCTCGCCGTCCGCGATGCGCCGGGACATGCTCGCGGCGTACGCCGCCTTGGCGCTGACGATGGTCAGGACGCCCTTGAACATCAGCACCCCGAGCACGGCCTTGATCCAGACCCAGCCGGTGTCGAGGAACGGCTTGTGCACGATCATCGAGACGAGCCCCGAGACGAGGGCCACGGCGAGCGAGGGCAGGATCACCCAGTCGCTGAGGACCACGATCGACTGCCGCAGGTCGGCATAGGCCGCCGGCGTCTCCTGCGGCGCCACGAGCAGCAGCGCCGCATAGCAGGCGAGCCCGCCGATGAGCCCGCCGGCAGCGATGGAATGGAGGATCTTGACGAGCTTGCGCATGGTGGATGCCCGGCGCGGACGTGTCGTGTCCCGGAGGTGCCAAGGCTAGCCCGCGCCGGCGCGAGCGTCGAGTCGCGCGCCGACGGGGCGGATCAGGGCGCGGCGGCCCCGTGGCTGACGACCGAGTTCCTCGATCGAGACGGTCAGCTCCCCGGTGCACGGCAGGTCGACAGGCCGAGCATCGCGTAGATGGAACAGCGCCCGGTCAGCGCCGTCACGGCGAGCGCGGCGCCCGAGCGCGTTCCGTTCGCCCACAGGCCGAGAACGGCGAACGAACGCTGTAGGCCGGACCTGGCGGAGGGAATGGGCATGACGTCGAACCTTCCCCAGCCTAACTCATTGAAAAATATGCGATCTTGCTTGGGCGTTGGGCAACCTCGCCTGCAATGGAGGCATCGAGGGACCCGGTCGTTCAAGCGGTACCGAGATCACGTACAAAAACCGAAAGAGCCAGCTTCAGCATGTCTCGAATGCGGGCCGGGTCCTCGCCCGAGGCGCGCTGGGTAATGGCGAGGGCGACCTGTTCTCCGAGGTATTTCGCCCCCGCCTCCACGGACAGCCCGCCCGGAAGGTCGCCGGCCTCGCGGCGGGATCTCAGGAACGTGGCATAGGCGGCCTGCGCGGCCGCGTCGATCTCCTCCACCCGCGCCCGCGTCTCCGGCCCGAGGCGGTGCCTGCCGGCACGCATCTTGTAGAAGAGGCACCCCGTCTCCATGCGCGGGTCCGCGCTGGCGAACTCGATCAGCGCATCGAGCGTCTCGCGCAGCCCCTCGCCGCCGTGCAGGATCGCGAAGATGTCCGCAAGCACCCGTTCCGCGTAGGTGTCGAGGGCCGCGCGCTTCAGCCCGTCTTCGCTTCCGAACT
>JBNPEA010000174.1:0-18814 GCA_051117315.1 Salinarimonas sp.
GGCGCGCGTCCGTGCGCGCTTGGGGGGGGCTGAGGGAATCAGGCGCGGAGGCCGCCGGCGGCGTCTATGGTCTGGCCGGTGATCCAGGCGGCGTCGTCGGAGAGGAGGAAGGCGACGACGCGGGCGATGTCTTCGGATTGCCCGAGGCGGCCGAGGGGGGTCTGGCTGATGAAGTTCGTTCGGAAGTCTTCGTCCTTGGGCGCCATGTCGGTGTCGGTGAGGCCGGGGGCGACGGCATTGACGGTGATGCCCTGGGGGCCGAGTTCGGCGGCGAGTGATTTCGTGGCGGCTTCGATGGCGGCCTTGGCGGCGATATAGGGAGTGAAGGCGGGCATGGCGCCGCGTGCGAGGACGGATGAGAGGTTGACGATTCGTCCGCGGTTCTTTGGGAGGTGTTTGAGGGACTCGCGGGTGATGGAGAGTGTGGCGAAGACATGGGTGGCGAACATTCGTTCGATGTCGGCGTCGGGTGTTTCGGCGATGGGTTGGGGTTCGAAGATGCCGGCGTTGTTGACGACGGCGTCGAGTCCGCCGAGGGCCTTTGCGGCTTCTACGACGATGCGTTTGCGGTCGGCGGGGGCGGCGACATCACCCTGGATGGCGGCGGCTTCTCGGCCGGAGGATTTGAGGTCGGCGACGAGTTTGTCGGCGGCGTCGCGTGAGCGGACGAAGTTGATGGCGACGTCGGCGCCTCGGGAGGCGAGTTCGCGTGCGATGGCGGCGCCGATGCCGCGTGAGCCGCCGGTGACGAGGACTTTCCGGCCGGAGCGGGTGTTTGCGGGCGTTGAAGGGCTCCTCAGTGGGGGGTCGCGGGGGTGCGGGGCGGGCGCAGCGCCCGTACGGCCCGCGGGGGACGGGGCGCGCTGCGCCGGCGAGGCCCAGGCGCGCGCCCTCGCCGTCGACGAGGCCGAGCCAGGTCTGCTCGATGAACTGGAACAGGCCGGTAGCCGAGGACGTGCTCGCCTGCGCCGTCGGATCGAGCGCCGATTCGCGTTGCGCGGTGGCGAGCAGGTAGTCGAAACTGAGCCCGTTCGCCCGCGCGCCGTCGCGGATCGCGTCCACCACCGGCGGCGGCGTCACCGCCTCGGACGGGCTCGTCTGCGCGGGAAGCGTGGTAAACAGGAACATGGCGCGCCGCGGGTCCTCGGGCCCGGTCGCGGCCGACGGGCGCGGCTCGGGTCAGGTCCGGATCATCGCCCGGCATGGTAAACGAAGGCTTTATGGGGCGCCGCGAGCCCGCCCCGCGAGGAGGACACGACGCATGGTCGACGACGCGCGCCGCCACCCGAGGGGCGGGATCTACTTCGAGGATTTCGAGCCCGGCGCGGTCATTCCCCATCGCCTCACCCGCACGGTGACGCAGATGGACAACATGCTGTTCTCGAACATGACGCTCAACCCGCAGCCCTTGCACATCGACGCGCATTTCTGCGAAACCGAGACCGAGTTCGGCCGCCCGCTGATGAACTCGCTGTTCACGCTGGGGCTGATGATCGGCATCTCCGTGAACGACACGACGGTGGGCACCACCATCGCCAATCTCGGCATGACCGACGTGACCTTCCCCGCGCCATTGTTCGAGGGCGACACCGTGCGCTGCGAGACCGAGGTGGTGGAGAAGCGCGAATCGCGCTCGCGCCCGACGGCGGGCATCGTCACCTTCCGCCACCGGGCCTACAAGCAGGACGGCACGCTGGTCGCGCAGTGCACGCGCCAGGCCTTCATGCTCAAGCGCCCGGCGGCCTGAGGGGGAGAGACCGATGCGCTCCTACCTCTTCGTTCCCGGTGACAGCGAGAAGAAGCTCGACCGGGCGCTCTCGGCCGGCGCCGACGCGCTGATCGTCGATCTCGAGGATTCGGTCGCGCCCGGAGAGAAGGCGCGCGGGCGGGAGGTGGCCGCCGCCTTCCTCGCCCGCGCCGCCGCCGAGCCGAGCCGACCCCGGCTGCTGGTGCGGGTGAACGCGCTCGACACCGATCTCATCGGCGCGGATCTCGACGCGGTGATGCCGGCCGCGCCCGACGGGGTCGTGCTGCCCAAGGCGTCCGGCGGGCACGACGTCGCCCATCTCGCGGCGCTGATCGCCGTGCGCGAGGCGGAATACGGCCTCGCCGACGGCGGCACGACGATCCGCGCGATCGCCACGGAGACCGCCAAGGGCATCTTCGCGCTCGGCTCCTACGGCGGCGCCAGCCACCGGCTGCGCGGCCTCGCCTGGGGCGGCGAGGACCTCTCCGCCGACATCGGCGCCGAGGCGAACCGCGATGCGACGGGCGTCTATACCGAGCCCTACCGGCTGGCGCGTTCGTTCACCCTGTTCGGCGCGGCGGCGGCCGAGGTCGACGCGATCGACAGCGTCTTCACCGCCTTCCGCGACACGGATGGGCTCGCCGCCGAGTGCCGCGAGGCGCGCCGGGACGGCTTCGTCGGCAAGCTCGCGATCCATCCGGCCCAGGTGCCGGTGATCAACGCCGCCTTCACCCCCTCCGCCGAGGAGATCGCCCGCGCACAGGCCATCGTCGCCGCCTTCGACGCCGATCCCGGCGCGGGCGTGGTCGCGATCGAGGGCGAGATGATCGACATGCCGCACCTCAAGCGCGCCCGGCGGGTGCTCGCGCGCGCGGGGTGAGTGCTCTCTCCCTCGCCTGCGGGGAGGGTTCAGCCTCTACTCGAAGATCGACACCACGAAGCGCAGGCAGACGATCGCGAGGAAGATGCCGAACGCCACCTCGAGCTTTCGCTTGGGCCAGGCGTGGGCGAGGTTCACGCCGATCTGGGCGGTGATCAGCGTCGTGGGCACGACGAGCAGGAAGCCGAGCACGGAGACGAAGCCGATCGCGTCCGGCGGCAGGCCCTCCTTGCCCCAGCCGGCGAGAACGTAGCCGATGGCGCCGGGGATCGAGATGATCAGCCCGAGCCCCGCCGAGGTGGCGACGGCCTGGTGGATGCCGCGCCCGTGCAGGGTCATCAGCATATTGGAGATCTGCCCGCCGCCGATGCCCATCAGCGCCGAGGCGAGCCCGATGAAGGATCCGTAGGTGCGGAGCAGCCAGCCCTTCGGCAGGTCGCTGGCGAGCCGCCAGGTTTCGTTGCCGAACAGGAGCTTGATGGCGTTGAAGCCGGCCACCAGGATGAAGACGAGCTTGAACACCCACGGGTCGGCGAAGCGCGCCACCGCCGAGCCGACGAGCACGCCCACGACGACCGGAACCACCCATGCCTTGAGCAGCGCCATGTCCACGGCGCCCTTCTTGAAGTGGCCACGGAAGGAGCGGATCGAGGTCGGGATGATGATCGCGAGCGAGGTGCCCACCGCCAGCGGCATCCGCACCTCCTCGTCGACGCCGACCAGGCGGAAGGCCTCGAACAGGATCGGCACGATGATGGCACCGCCGCCCACGCCGAACAGCCCCGCCAGCACGCCCGCGAGCGCACCCGCCGCCAGGAGGCCGGCAGCGAGCACGGCCAGGTCGCCATAGGGAATGCCGAGGATCATGGAAGGCCCGCCTGTCGTGCGCGTGATCGGATCACGTGCCGTATGCGGGTTCGCCGACCGGCGCGCAAGCAGCGCGCCGGCCAGCACGCTTTGGCATTACGCCACCGCAGCCCAGCGGCGGCGCGGCCTCAGCAGGGCTCGCTGGCGCTCGTCAGGATGAACTCCACCTCGGCATCGGGCGCCAGCACGTAGCTGCCGGCGCCGACCGGCGCGAGCTCTCCGTCGATGCACAGCGCCCATTGGCTCGAGCCGCTCGCGGCGTTCCCGTCGATCGACGTGATGAAGTACTGGCCGAGGCTCGGGAACCACTCGGCGATGTACGCGGTCTGTGTGACCTGCAGCACGTCGAGCGGCGTCTGCCCCGGCTGCAACGGGATACCGGTGATCGTGACGTCGGTCACGCCGGGCACGTCGACCTCGAGGCTGACGGTGGCCTGCTCGAAGGCCTGCTGCGCGCCCGCGGAGGCGGGCAGGAGGAGGAGGGCCGCCAGGGCGGTCCCGGCGATCGTACGTGCGGCGAACATGTGCCTATCCCCTTCGGATGTGAAAGATCCGGGGATACTAGCAGAAATTTTGTGCCAGCCCAGCGCGTGACACCACCTATAGATGCCGACGTGCCGATCTCAGTCGACCACGCCCTCGCGATTCTCCACTGCGACGAGGGTTGCCGTGAGGAGAGCGCAGAGCTTGCGGGTGGCGGGGTCGCCGGCGATGCGCTCCGAGAAGACCTGGGTCTCGGCCACGGTCAGCATGCGACCGGCCTTGACCACGGTGCCGATGGCGACGAGGCGCTCGCCGGCGGCCGGCGCCACCAGGTTGACCTTGAACTCCGCCGTGAGCACGCCCCTGCCCTCGGCCATGCGGGTGAGCGCGGCGTAGCCGGCGGCGGAATCGGCGATCGTCGCCACCGCGCCGGCGTGCACGAAGCCGTGCTGCTGGGTCAGGCCCGGCGTCACCGGCAGCCCGATCTCCACCACCCCCGGCTCGACCCGCACGAGCTCGGCGCCGAGCGTGCGCATGATCGCCTGCTTGGCGAAGCTGCCCTCGACGCGCCGCACGGCGGCGAGGACGTCGGCGGGCACGGGCTCCGCCCCGCTTGGAATGGGCTCGGTCATGCGGCGTGCTCCCTCGTCCGTGCAGCGGCGTGCGCATGGTGCACATGGTCGAGCGCGGCGCGCAGGGTGGCGAGATCCGCGCCGGGCTTGGGTGCCTCCTCGGCGAGGTGGCGCCGCCAGGCCCGGGCCCCCGGCCGCCCGGCGAAGAGGCCGAGCATGTGACGGGTCACGGTGGAGAGCCGGGCGCCCTCGGCGAGCCGCGCGGCGATGTAGGGCTCGAACGCCGCCACCGCCTCGAAGGCGTCAGCCACCGGCGGCGCCTCGCCGAAGAGCGCGGGGTCGACGCCGAGAAGGAGCTCGGGATCGTGGTAGGCGGCGCGGCCGAGCATGACGCCGTCGACATGGGCGAGCTCGGCACGGCAGGCCTCCAGCGAGACGAGCCCGCCGTTGAGCGCGATCGGCAGGCCGGGCAGCCGCGCCTTCAGGCGGTGCACGCGGCCGTAATCGAGCGGCGGCACGTCCCGGTTCTCCTTGGGCGAGAGGCCCTGCAGCCAGGCCTTGCGGGCGTGCACGACGAGCGCGTCCACCCCGGCCGCGACCACCGCATCGGCGAGCGCGTCGAGCGCGGCCTCGGAATCCTGGTCGTCGACGCCGATGCGGCACTTCACCGTGACGGGGACGCGCACGGCAGCCTTCATCGCCGCGACGCACTCCCCCACGAGGGCGGGCTCGCGCATCAGGCAGGCGCCGAAGCGACCGTCCTGCACCCGGTCCGACGGGCAGCCCACATTGAGGTTCACCTCGTCGTAGCCGAGATCGGCGCAGATTCGCGCCGCCAGTGCCAGGTCGCCCGGATCGGAGCCGCCGAGCTGCACGGCGACCGGATGCTCCGCCGGCGAGAAGCCGAGCAGCCGCGCCCGGTCGCCGTGGATCACGGCGCCGGTGGTCACCATCTCGGTATAGAGCCGTGCCCGTCGCGACAGCACGCGATGGAACGCCCGGCAGTCGCGGGTCGTCCAGTCCATCATCGGTGCGATGGAGAAGCGCCACGCCTCATTCGCGTTGATTTCCCTTGATCCACAAGGGGTCGCGCTCGCTTCGGCTCCGCTCATTCGCAATCTTTCAGTGCCGTTCCCACTCGTTTGAGCGATCGTCCACGACACGGGTCATAGCCCATGGTCCCGCGAGTCGTAGACAGATGGGAACGAGACGCGAGCGGAAAAGGCGAGATGGTTCGGTCGCGTATCTAGCGCAAATCCAGGTCATGCGCGACCGGAAGGTCGTGCACGGGGAAAGCGAGACGTTCGAGCGCCGGCGGCGGCGCGGTGGACCAAGCCGTGCGAGGAGGCCTTGGGCTGCCCACGAAGCCCCGGACGGGGCCGCAGTCGCGATGACCGCCGCCCCCACCGCGAGCGTCGCCGAGAAGATCTGCGGCGGCATCCGCCACTGCGCATCCCATCGGTCCTCCGGGGGGTGACGCACGTCGGCCGCGTCGAACTCGCGCGGGAGCACGAGCAGCCGGCGCGCGGCGACGGGAGGCGCTCGATCAACTCCGAGAATACCTGCTCTAGTGAAAAAATTCTCCACCGCCGACCTTCGCATGCATGCTTACATTTATTGCCGTAGCGGAATAAATGTATTCGCCATAAGGAACTAGGTTGATCTCCCGCGCCTGGCGGAAGATCGCAGACAAAGTACAGGAATTAATCAATTGTTGGGACAGACTAGGTAATTTCGCCTATATGCCCGCGACAAGCGGCGGCGCCGGAGAGCGCAGAGGACCGCGGGGGGCCGATCGCCTCGCACACTCCAAACCCGTGGGGGTCTACCGTGAAGAAGTGGCTGTCTCGGATTACCATCAAGAGCAAGATCGCTCTCGGCTTCGGTCTGGTTCTCTTGGCCTTGGCCGGGGTTGCCGGCAAGACCACGCTCAACCTCGTCGACTCGAGCGGGCTTTTCCAGGACTATCGCGAGCTGGCGCGATTGTCGTCGGCGCTGAGCGACATGCGGGCCGGAATGTACGCCACCCGCGTTGCTGCCGAGAGCTACTATCTGAGCGGAGACCGTTCGCATCTCGAACTCTACGACGCTCGCGTCGAGGGGACCTCCAGCGCCTACACGAGGGCGAGAGAGATCGCGACGCGAGACGAGCTGATCGCCTTGCTCGAAGGACTGAGGGCCGGCCCCGAGAACTACACCGCGTTCTTCGAGGAGGCGCGGACCGGCACGCACGGCGATGCCGAGGTCTATGCGCGTCTGCGCGATCTGGGCAGGGCCGCGATCGCGCCGATCGATACGGCGGCGGAGCGCGTGGACAGCGATCGCGACTCGATCGGCCCGGTCATCGAAGCAACTATGAACGGTGCCGCCTCGCTCGCGATCTGGGCGACGAGCGCAGCTCTCGCCTTCGGGCTCGGTATCGCCGTCCTCCTCGGCCGCGGCATCACCAAGCCGCTCGGCGCGATCACGGCGTCCATGAAGCGCGTCTCCGACGGGGACCTCGAGACAGCGATCCCGGGGCTCGAGCGCGGCGACGAGATCGGTGCCATGGCGAGCGCGCTGGGCGTGTTCCGGGATGCCCTCGCGCAGAACCGCGCCATGGAGGCGCAGTCCCGTGAGCGGGATGCGCAGGCCCAGGCGGAGAAGCGCCAGGCGATGCAGGCGCTCGCCGACGGCTTCGAGGGGAAGGTCGGCAGCCTCGTGCGCACGCTCGCCACCTCGGCTCAGGAGATGGAGGAGACCGCCCGCGCGATGTCCGCGACCGCCGAGGAGACCAACGCGCAATCGACGGCGGTCGCCTCCGCAGCCGAGCAGACCTCCGCCAACGTCCAGGCAGTCGCCACCGCGACCGAGGAGCTCGCCGCCTCCGCGGGCGAGATCGGCAACCAGGTCAGCCAGTCGGCGGCGAAGTCGAGCCATGCCGTCGACGAGGCTCGCTTGACCAACGCTTCCGTCCAGGAGCTCGCGCAGGCCGCGCAGCGGATCGGCGACGTGATCGGCATCATCAGCGATATCGCCAATCAGACGAACCTGCTCGCCCTCAATGCGACCATCGAGGCCGCACGTGCCGGCGAGGCGGGCAAGGGCTTCGCGGTCGTCGCCGCGGAAGTGAAGGGCTTGGCGAGCCAAACCGCGAAGGCGACCGACGAGATCGCGGGTCAGATCTCGCAGGTGCAGGCGACGACGGAGAAAGCCGTAGCAGCGATCGGCGCCATCGCGACCACCATCGAGGAGATGAACACCATCGCCACCCAGGTCGCATCCGCGGTCGAGGAGCAGCAGGCGGCGACGCGCGAGATCGCCCGCAACGTGAGCGAGGCCGCGCGCGGCACCGAGCACGTCACCGGCAACATCGGGCAGGTCCGCGAGGCCGCGACCACGACGGGGAGCGCGTCGGCGCAAGTGCTCGGCTCGGCGAACGCGCTCGCCAGAGCAGCCGGCCAGCTGGGCGACGAGATGAGCACGTTCCTCGCGAACGTGCGAGCGGGGTGAGGTCATGGCGGCGGCATCGCACCTGCCGGCGAAGCTCTTCAGCGTGTCGCTCGACCGCCTCCAGGCGTCACGAGCGCGTCTCGAGGCCATGCGCAGAGACGTCGTCGTCATCCGAGGGGCGATGGGCTCGGTCGAGGCTCTGATGGCCGCACACAACGTGACACCGTTGAAGGAGCTCGAGCTGGAAAGCGCCCTCGAGCAGCTGCTCGGCAACGTGGAACGTGTCGACGGTGTGATCAGGACGCTCGAGAGCGAGTTGGGGCTCCCTCAACCTATCGACAGCCCGGTCTGGCTCGTGGATGCGGATTGAACCCACACGCCACCGGATCACGTGGCTCCCAACCCCCGGCCGGCTCGACGCCGGCCGGGCGTCCGCCACCCCGAGCTCTCACGCTCCGCAGCCGGATCTGCGTGACGACGAGACGGCCGCCCATCTCCGCCCATTTCTCGTCGACGAGCACGGGGCCGCGACCCGATGCTCCCCGCGCGCGCCCTTCGCGATGATCCAGCCATGACCTGTCATCGGCGGCCGGGCTCGCGCGTCCGTACCTGAAGCGCCTTGCGCGACAAGCCTTGCAATCCGTACGGTACCACGGAAAAGCGCATCGTCTCGGGGTCATGCTCCCGTGGTCGAGCCGCCGCGCTCGCGGGGCGAGCAGCTGCCGGTCACGCAGCCCGCCCAGCCAGCGCCCGAAGCGGCGGCGCGAGATCAGCGCATTCGCGAGCGAGGAAGCCCAGGAGCGCTCGCTCGGCCGCCGAGAGGTCGGGGCGGACCTCGATCCGGGCGAGGAGCCAGGCCAGCTCCTCGTCGTCGACCTGCGCCGGCGTGAACGCGCCGGGCTGGTCGCCGGCCGCGGGCTGAGCATCGCGCTGCGCGACACCGAATGCGCTCGCGGCCATCGCCCTGAAGGTCGCGGCGATGCCGGAGCCGAGCGTGCGGCGCTGGTCGAGCCATTCCTGCCGGCGCATCACCTGCAGCCGGGTCGGCGCGTGGCGGCCGGGGCCGGCGAGGAGATGGTTGCCGACCGCACGGGCGAAGAGGTCGGCGAAGCTCGGGTCGTTCTGCGCCTCGGCGGTCGCGTCGGCGATGTCGAACAGGACGTCCGCCTCGGCGCGGGTGACGTGGCCGAAGCCCTCGCTCGAGGCGACGAAGAGCACGCGCCGCAGCGCGTCGACGTCGGCGCGGGTGACGCGCCCGGGCTCGTGCCGCTCGCCGGTGATCGCCATGCCCTCGCCGGTGAGCACGACCTCCTTGACGAGGCCCAGCGCGAAGCCGGCGAGCCGATCGGGCAGGCTGCGGGCGAGCTCCATCACCTTGATGAGCGCGGCGAACTCGGTGGAGAGGACGGGATGCCCGTCGAGCCGTGCGATGAGCCAGGCGGCCTCGGCCTCGCCGACATAGCCGCGGGGCGTGATCTGGTGGACGAGGAGGTCGGCGATGGCCTCGCAGAAGAAGTCCCGCCACTCCCGGCATCCCCGCTCGCCCACCGCGCGGGCGAGGTCGAACAGCATCTCCCCTTCGACGAGCGAGATCGCGTCGTCATCGCCGTAGACGCGCCGCCGCAGGGCGCGCACGCCGTCGGGCGTGAGTGGCAGCTCGGCGAGCGAGGCGGAGCGGTCCGCGGGGGTGGATCCTGTGATGGGGCCTGCCGTGGGGCCTGTCATGGGGCACTCCTGTCGTCGCCGACGAGGCTAGCGCGGTGCGCTTACGATTCCCCTAAGCCGCGCCATAGCCGCGCTCTCCGCGCCGCGACGAGGAAGGCGAGCCCCGCGATCGGCAGCGGCACCATCGCCAGGAAGACGAGCCCGCCCGCGTGCTGGTAGACGACGCCGCCGAGCACCGTCGCAGAGGCCATGCCCACCGCCTGCGTCGCCGCGAACAGCCCCTGCGCGCGCCCGCGCGCTCCGGGCGGCGCGAGCGCGGTGAGGACCGCCATGGCACCGAGATGGGTCGCGCCGAAGGACAGGCCGTGCAGGCTCTGCAGCGCGAAGGTCGCGAGAGGTCCGGGCTCGAGCGCGAGACCGGTGAAGCGCACGATCGCCGCGCCGGCGCCGAGCGCGATCAGCGGCAGCCCGGTGCCGCGCCCCACGAGGCGTCCGGCGACGACGAACAGGGCCACCTCGGTGACGACGCCGATCGCCCACAGCCAGCCGACGACGGAGCCGGGAAAGCCCAGCGATCTCCAATGGATCGAGCCGAAGGCGTAGACGCCCGCATGGCTCGCCTGGACGCAGGCGGCGCCGACGATCGCGAGGAGCAGCGCCGGCGGCAGCGTCGGGCGTCGCGCGCCCGGCTGCGGCGGCTCGCGCTCGGCGGCGAGCGCCGGCGTCGTGCGCGCCACCAGCGCACCGAGGAGCCCGGCGGCGACGAGGGCGTAGACCACGGCATCGAGCGGCGCCACCTCGAGCACGTAGCCCATCGCCACCGAGCTCGCCAGGAAGGCGAGCGAGCCGAACACGCGCAGGCGGCCGTAGTCGAGCCCGCGGTTCTCGCGCACGGCGTCGGTGAGGACGAGGTCCGTTGCCGGCACGATGGGGGACTGCGCCAGCGCCGCGAGCGAGACGACGAGGGCGATCGCCCAGGCGCCGGGAGCCACGAGCAGGAGGGCGAAGGCGAGGCCGAGCGCGGCGTGGGCGACCGTGAGCAGCGCTCTCGGCGAGACGCCCCGATCCGTCGTCGCCGTGAGCGGGGCGCTCGCGAGCATGCGCACGCACACGGGCAGCGCCACGACGAGGCCGATCGTGGTGGCGTCGAGCCCCCTCCCCTCCAGCCACACCGGCAGGAACGGCGCCTGCACGCCGACACCGGCGAAGGCGACGGCGCTGAGCGCGGCGAGGCGAACGGAGAGGGAGCGCGACATGGGAGGACGGGCGGGCTCGGCGGCAGGACGAGGTTGAGGAGAAGGGCAGCGTGCCCTGATAGCACGACCCCGTCGTGCGCGATCCGCTGCCATTCGATCCTCCGGGATGAGGGTTCATTCACCGCGGCGCCCGTTATGCGCCGTTCCTGCCGTGGCGGTAACCCGCTCCTAACCCCTGCACGTCAAGGATCAGGCGGTACACGCGCGCTTGCCGACGGGCCACTCCCGCGGGCATGCTGGTCCAGACGATTCGAGCCTCCGAGGTCCCTCCTGCATGAGCCCCTCCAGCATGAGCCCCTCCCGTACGAGCTCGTCGAAGGCCCTCGCGCCGATCGCCGAGCACGACTACGAGGCGATCGAATCGGCCGTGATGGAGACCCAGCGCGGGCGCTGGTTCCTGGCCGAATACGCGCGGCGCAACCGTAACGCGGACACCAGCGTGCTGCTCGACGCGATCGGCCGCCTGGAGAGCGCCGTCACCGCCGAGCGCGAGACGCAGCGCATGGACCGGCTGCGCTTCGACCTCATGGAGATGGCCCGCGCCATCACCTCGACCAAGCGCGAGATCGCCGCGATCCGGCCGGGCGAGGGCGCGCCCTCCGATCTCGAGGTCGCCTCCGAGGCGCTGGACGGGATCGTGCTGACGACCGAGCGCGCCACCTCGGACATCCTCGAGGCGGCCGAGCACGTGCAGGAGGCCGCCTGGACGCTGCGCGAGGACGGCGCGCGCGAGGAACTGTGCGACGAGCTCGACCGGCGCGCGACCGACATCTACACGCATTGCTCCTTCCAGGACCTGACCGCCCAGCGCACGAAGCGCATCATCGAGACGCTGCGCTTCCTCGAAGGGCGCATCAACGCGATGATGGACATCTGGGGCGCCAGCCTCGACGACGAGGACACGGCCGCGCAGGGCGCCCGCCACGAGGACCTCGGCTCCAAGCTCGACGTCTTCCACGGCATGAGGCAGAGCGAGATCGACGATGTCATCGTCCAGAGCCGCTTCGTCGGGGAGGCGCCGGTCGCCCCCGGCATCGTCACCGTGATCGAGCCCGCCGCCGACGACGTCGCCTGGGACGACGCGCCGGCGATGGGCGCGTCGATGCAAGAGACGGTGCACGAGACGGTGCACGAGACGGTGCACGAGGCGCAGGCATTCGAGGACACGCAGGAGACGGCCGCGTACGACGTCCAGGACAGCGCCGAGGTGGCGGACTTCACCGAGGCGCAGGATGTCGCAGCGGTGGATGTCGTCGCGGAAGAGGACGCCGTCGACGTCCCGGACGTCCCGGACGCGGACGAGACCGCACCCGTCCTCTCCGCGGACGCCTTCGCCGAGATCGACGGCCTCTCCACCCGCGAGAAGCTCGCCCGCTTCAGCTGAGCGGACCGGCCGGCCCTGGAGGCTCGGGCGCCGCGCTCAGACGGTGCGCGCCAGCCGATCGAGGTCGACGACCGGGTCGTCGCCCGCCGCCTGGCGGACATTGCCGAAGAACTGCCGCGCGCTCTCGTGCCAGGTGAAGGTCTCGCCGTAGGCGCGGCAGCGGTCGGGCGGGATCTCGAGGGCGGCGAGCGCCGCCTTGCGCAGGTCGCGGTCGAGCACGCCGCAGCCGCTGTCGCCCACCACGTCGAGCGGCCCCGTCACCGGGTAGGCCGCGATCGGCAGGCCCGAGGCCAGCGCCTCGAGCAGGACGATGCCGAACGTGTCGGTGAGGCTCGGGAAGACGAAGACGTCGGCCGAGGAATAGACCTCCGCCAGCGCCTCGCCGGTGCGCGCGCCGAGGAAGCGCACGTCCCTGTAGCGCCGCTCCAGCTCCGCCCGCGCCGGGCCGTCGCCGACGATCACCTTCGTGCCCGGCAGGTCGAGCTTGAGGAAGGACTCGAGGTTCTTCTCCACCGCGACACGCCCGACATAGAGGAAGATCGGGCCCGGCGCGTCGATCACGCTGGCCTCCCGCGGGCGGAACAGCGTCGTGTCGACGCCGCGTCCCCAGCGCAGGACGTTGTTGAAGCCGCGCTTGACCAGTTCGCTCTCGAGCGAGTCCGTCGCCACCATGATGCCGCGCCCGGCATTGTGGAAGCGCCGGATGGCGCGGTAGACCCACCGCTCCGGCACGGGCGCGCGGGCGGAGACGTATTCCGGGAAGCGGGTGTGGTAGCTCGTCGTGTAGGCGAAATCGTGCTTGAGGCAGATCCGCCGCGTCGCGATGCCGATCGGCCCCTCGGTCGCGATGTGGATGTGCGTCGGCGCGAGCTGCGCGATCCGACGCGCCACCGAGCGCGGCCGCGCGAGCGCCAGCCGGATCTCCGGATAGGTCGGCATCGGCAGGGAGCGGAAGTCGAGCGGGGTGAGCAGCACCACCTCCGCGTCGAACGCGGGAGCGTGGTCGATCATCTGCTCGATGGACCGCACGACGCCGTTGATCTGCGGACGCCACGCGTCCGT
Source organism: Salinarimonas sp. (assembly GCA_051117315.1). Lineage (GTDB taxonomy): Bacteria > Pseudomonadota > Alphaproteobacteria > Rhizobiales > Beijerinckiaceae > Salinarimonas. Next base: position 13,349 of record JBNPEA010000174.1, read on the forward strand.
CGCCACGAGGAGACGCATCAGGCGACGGCTCGCGATCCCGATGCCGTCGGCGACGCCGCGACAGCGCCGGCCTCGACGCGGCGCGCCAGCCGGGCGGGGCGCACGGCCTCGGGCTGCGCCTCGGCCTCGTCCTCCGCCCCGAGCGCGGCCATGACCTCGACCCAGCGGATCAGCTCGAGCCGGCCGTCGTAGTGCTCGATGATGGCGGTGCAGCTCTCCACCCAGTCCCCGCAATTGAGGTAGCGCACGCCGTCGATCTCGCGCTGGGCGGCGTGGTGGATGTGGCCGCAGACGACGCCCGTCGCGCCCTGGCTGCGGGCCTCCTCCACCAGGAACTCCTCGAACTTGGAGATGAAGTTCACCGCGTTCTTGACCTTCAGCTTGGCCCAGGCCGAGAGCGACCAGTAGGTCAGCCCCAGCCGGCGGCGCACCACGTTCACGTAGGTGTTCGACAGCAGGGCGAGAGAATATGCCCAGTCGCCCAGGTGCGCCAGCCATTTGGCGTGCTTGACCACGACATCGAACTGATCGCCGTGGATCACGAGCAGCCGCTCGCCCGCGGCGGTCTCGTGCAGGGCCTGCTCGCAGACCTCGATACCGCCGAAATGGGCGCCGATATAGTCGCGCAGGAACTCGTCGTGATTGCCCGGCACGTAGATCAGCCGCGTCCCCTTGCGCACCTTGCGCATGAGCTTCTGCACCACGTCGTTGTGGGCCTGCGGCCAGAACCAGCCGTTCCGCAGCTTCCATCCGTCGATGATGTCCCCGACGAGGTAGATCACGTCGGCATCGTAGCGACGCAGGAAGCCCAGCAGCATCTCCGCTTGGCAGTCCCTGGTCCCGAGATGAAAATCCGAGAGGAACAACGTCCGAACGCGGATCGATTGATCGTCGTCAGTCACTCTTCCAGCTCCGCTCCGGCTGTTTGCGCGACAAGAACCGATTCTCCATTGCACTTTGATGACGGCGGGCTCGCCGCGCCCGGCCCGCGGTCGATTCGACGCAGCGATCGTGCGGGATCGCGCACGCATTGGTCGCGGCCTCGCCGCGCGGCGGCGGCCGCTATGCGCTCGGCGCGCAGCCGCGACGACGTCGCCGATGCTTCTCGCCACACCGGGCGCATGCATACTGGCCCGAGTTGCCCCCGGACCGGACCCAAGTGAAGCCAGCCCTCGGCGTCAGCCTGAAGATCCTCTCCGCCCTCGCCTTCACCCTGATGGCGGCGACGATCAAGCTCGGCTCCGAGCTCTTTCCCACGGGCCAGCTCATCTTCTTCCGCTCCGCCTTCGCGCTGGTGCCGCTGCTGCTCTGGCTGGCGTTGACCGACACGATGGTCAACGCGGTGCGCACCCACAACCTGAAGGGTCACTTCCTGCGCAGCGTGATCGGTGCGACCGGGATGGTGCTCGGCTTCTCGGCCCTGGCCTACCTGCCGCTGACGGAAGCGGTGGCGATCGGCTACGCGGCGCCGCTCCTCGTCGTCGTGCTCGCCGCGCTCCTCCTTCGCGAGACGGTGCGCGCGTATCGCTGGAGCGCGGTGGCGGTGGGGCTCGTCGGCGTGCTGGTGATGCTGTCGCCGCGGCTCGGAAGCGAGGCGCTGGCGCAGGGCGCCTCCATCGGTGCGCTGTTCGGCATCGGCGCCGCCTTCTGCACGGCGGGCGCGACGATCCAGGTGCGCCGCCTCACGGCGACCGAGCGCACCGGGGCGATCGTGTTCTACTTCAGCGCCGTGACGACGCTGATCGGGCTCTCCACCGTCTTCTTCGGCTGGGTGATGCCCACCCTGCCCCAGCTCGCCATGCTGATCGGGATCGGCGTGCTCGGCGGCATCGGCCAGATCCTGCTCACCGAGAGCTATCGCTGGGCGGATGCGTCGCTGGTCGCGCCGTTCGAGTACACGACGATGATCTGGGCGACGCTGCTCGGGTGGTTCGTCTTCGGGCAATGGCCCGAGCAGGCGGTCATCGCCGGCGCCGTGCTGGTCACGGCGTCCGGCATCTTCGTGATCTACCGCGAGCGCAAGCTCGGCCTCCAGCGCCGCAAGGAAGTGGAGATGTCCTCCCAGCGCCCGGGCTGAGCGTCGCGCGTCGCCGGCGTGCTCGAACGGAACCCCGCCCCTTGCTCCCTCGCGCGGGCCGTCCCCGCTGAAGGGCAGGCCGATCCACACAACGGTCTGCGCCGCTCGAATTCTGCACGAGCAGTGTCGCGGAGACTGCTCGACGTGTGCGCCGATCCTTCTCCTTCCCTGTAGGGGAAGGTGGATCGGCGAAGCCGAGACGGATGGGGCGCGCGGGACGCGCGTTCGGCGAAGCCGAAACGGACGGGCAAAACCGGACGCCGGGGCTTCCGCTTCGCGGAACGCGCCGCTGCGCGCCGCGCCCCATCCGTCACGCCGCCTCCGGCGGCGCGCCACCCTCCCTACAGGGAAGGAGAATGCCAGCATCGGCATTCGGCGCGCACGGGGCTGGGGGCCGTGCTCTTCTCAGCGCGCCAGCGCCCGGCGGGCGGTGTCGACGTACAGGAGCGCGCGCGGCACGAAAGCAGCGGCAGCCTCGCCGTAGGGGGCGAGATCGAAGACCCGTGCCAGCGCGTCGGCCGGGAGGTCTCCCGCCTCGGCCAGCGCCTCGCGCAGGGACAGGCCGCGCGCGCGCACGGCGTCCGCCGCCGCCGCGACCCGCGCATGCGCCCGCGCCCCGCCGAGATGCGGGGCGAGCGCGGCCGCCGCCGCATCCGCGAACAGCAGGCCGTGCGTGGTGTCGAGGATGCGTGCCATCGCGTCCGTGTCGACGACGAGCCCCTCCGCCAGCCGCCGCGCCTCCGCGAGGGCGCCGGACGCCAGGCCGAGGAGCATGGGCAGCGCGTGCCATTCCGCGTGCCAGGCGCCGGCGGGACGCTCGTGCGCGGCGATCATGCTCTCGAGCAGCGTCGTCGCATGCCCGCGCGCCGCGCTCGCGGCGGCGAGGATCACGGTGCAGGAGACGGGGTTGCGCTTGTGCGGCATGGCGGAGGAGCCGCCGCGGCCCGGCGCGTGGGGCTCGGCGACCTCCCCCACCTCGGTCGAGGCGAGGTGGGCGACGTCGCCGGCCATCTTGGCGAGCGCCCCGAGCAGCATGGCGAGCCAGGTTCCCGCCCGTGCGGTGCCGGCGCGGCGCGTATGCGCGGCGATGGGCGCCGCCGGCAGCCCGATCTCGCGGGCGAAGCCATCGGCCACCTCCGGCGCCCGCGCGCCGAAGGCCGGCAGCGTCCCCGCCGGCCCGGCCAGGGAGGCGACGCAGGCGCCCGCGCGCACCGACGGCCACTCCACGGCGACGTCCGCGATCCCCGCCGCCCAGACCGCGGCCTTGAAGCCGAACGTCACCGGCGTCGCGTGCTGGCCGTAGGTGCGCCCGGCGCAGGGCGTGCGGGCATGGCGCTCGGCGAGGCGCGCGAGGCCTGCGAGGACGGCGTCGAGGTCGGCCGCGACGAGCACGAAGGCGCGGGAGAGTGCGAGCGCGAGGGCCGTGTCGAGCAGATCCTGCGTGGTCGCACCCTTGTGCAGGTCGCCGGCGAGGTCCGCCGGAAGCAGCGCCCGCAGCGCCTTCAGGAACGGGATCGAGGGCACGCCGGCCTGCGCCGTCTCGCGGCCGATGGCCGCCAGATCGAAGGCGTCCGGCGAGACCGCGGCGATCGCCTCGGCCAGCCCGTCCGGCACGAGGCCGAACCCGGCCTGCGCCCGCGCCAGAGCCGCCTCGACGGCGAGCATGTCGGCGATCCGCGCCCGATCGTCGAAGACCGCGCGCATCGCGTCGCTCGCGAGGAGCGGCCCGGTGAGCGCGGAGTCGAGCGCGGACAGGCTCATGCCGGGCCCCAGTCCATCGGCAGGCCGACATAGTTCTCCGCGAGCGTCGTCATGGCGGCGCGCGAGGTGGTGACGTAGTCGAGCTCGGCCCGCTGGCGACGCCGATCGAAGGCAGACGCGTCGTCGAAGGTGTGGAGCATCTGCGTCATCCACCAGGAGAAGCGCTGCACGGTCCAGATACGGCGCAGGCAGGTGTCGGAATAAGCCGCGAGCGCCGCCTCGCGCCCTCCATCGTAGTAGCTCTCGAGCGCCCGTGCGAGCACGCGCACGTCGCCGACCGCGAGGTTCATGCCCTTGGCTCCCGTCGGCGGCACGATGTGCGCGGCGTCCCCCGCCAGGAACAGGCGGCCGTGGCGCATCGGCTCGGCGACGAAGCTGCGCATCGCGGTGACGCCCTTCTGGACGATCTCGCCTTCCTCGAGCCGCCAGCCCTTCCCGCCGGCGAGACGGCGCTGCAGCGCCTCCCAGATCCGCGCGTCCGGCCAGGCGGCGATGTCCTCGTCGGGTGGGCATTGCAGGTAGAGCCGGCTGATCTCGGGCGAGCGCATGGACAGCAGCGCGAAGCCCTCGTCGTGGTGCGCGTAGATCAGCTCCTCGGAGGCCGGCGGCGTGCGCGCCAGCACGCCGAGCCAGCCGAACGGGTAGACCCGCTCGTAGACCCGCAGCACGTCGGCGGGGATCGCCGCGCGCGCGACGCCGTGGAAGCCGTCGCAGCCGGCGACGAAGTCGCATCGCAGCGTCTCGCGGGTGCCGTCCTTCGTCCAGGAGATCGCCGGCTCCGGGCCGTCGATACCGTCGATCCGTGTCTCGGAGACGTCGAACACGATCTCGCCGCCGGCCGCGAGCCGTGCGGCGACGAGGTCCTTCACCACCTCGTGCTGGCCGTAGACCATCACCGCCTGGCCGACGAGGTCCCGGAAGTCGATGCGGCGCGGCTCGCCGGCGACCTTCAGGATCGTGCCGTGGTGGAGGAGGCCCTCCTCGTCCATGCGGGCGCCGACCCCGGTCTCGCGCAGGACGTCGGCCGTGCCCTGCTCGAGCACGCCGGCGCGGATGCGCTCCTCGACGTACTTCCGGCTCTTCGCCTCGATCACGACGCAGGAGATGCCGGCGAGATGCAGCAGGTGGGCGAGCAGCAGCCCCGCCGGTCCCGCCCCGATGATCCCGACCTTCACGTGACGCATCGGCATGGCGGCCTCCTCAGATCTCGAAGAACACGGTCTCGCCCTCACCCTGCAGGCGCACGTCGAAGGCGAAGACGCCCTGCGAGACCGCCCGGGCGATCAGCGTCTCGCGGCGCTCGGCGGGGACGTGCGCGAGCACGGGGTCGTCGGCGTTGGCGGGCTCGTCGGCGAAGTAGATGCGCGTGGCGAGGCGGTTCAGGAGCCCGCGGGCGAAGACCGAGACGGCGATGTGCGGCGCCTGCGTCCCGCCGTCCGGGCCGAGGACCGAGCCGGGCTTCACCGTGACGAAGACGAAGCGGCCGTCGACGTCGGTCTCGGCCCGACCGAAGCCGCGGAAGGCGGCGTTGCCCGGTGCCTCCGGGTAGCGCCCCCCCCCGTCCGCCTGCCAGCTCTCGCACATGGCGTCCCGAACGGGCGCGCCCGCCCCGGCGGGGACCCCGCCCC
>JBNPEA010000170.1:0-18810 GCA_051117315.1 Salinarimonas sp.
GGATCCGTTATACGCGCCTCGCCGTTCCTGCCGCCAATCCATCCCGACCACCTCGCCCAGCAAACGAGGTGAAAGCTATCCTCATGCCGAACCCCCGAGAAGTACGGGGCGCTCGTATCGCTTACGAACGATCCGCTCTTCGCGGAGGTCACCGACGTGACCTTTCCGGTGTCCGCCGAGATTCTCGGCGAAGCGATCCGCGCGCTCGTGGACTCGGGGCGCGTCGCGCGCAACGACCTGGCCGGGAACGTCATCGTCGCAGGCGTCCGCAGCGCGATCGCTGCACGCCTGTGGAACGAGACGGGGACGTGTGACCGCAACCGCGTGCGCGCCGCCGATATCGCTGCCGCCGAGGCGGCCGTGCCGGGCTCGAGTCGATTCGCCTGGGGCACGGTGTCATTGCCGGCAATTCCGCCCGATCGCCAGCTGCCGACGGCGCGGGTGGTCTCCCGAATCGCGTTCTGAGAGGCGTGATCCGCAGCAGAAGGACGTTCAGCATGAAGAAGCCGATGCGCACGATCCTCACTGCCCTCGTCGCGATCGCGACCGCAGGACCTCACGCAGCCGCGCTCGATGAGCTGACGACCTACCTGATCCGCGGCGACGAGATCGTCTCGGTCGCGGTGGAGCCGCCGGAAATGGAGGACCCGCTGCGGATGACGCTGACATTGGACAGCGACGTGCGCGACGAGCCCGTCGTGATCGAATCCGACGCGGACCTGGCCGAATGCGCGTTGCTGATCGACGGGATCATCGGCGATCCCGGCTCTCGGGTCGAGATCGTCGTCCACGAGACGACCGACACGATGAACGGCGTGCTCGTCATCCAGTGCGCGCGGTTCTGATCGCCGTGCGCGGAGGGCGCGCTGCGGGCGGCCGCAGCCGAAAGGTGTACGCAACAGGACGACTTTCCGCGCGGCGGGAAGTATGATCTCTCGGCCGCACCGCTACGCCTCGAGGGCCTGCCATGACCGTGACCACCGAGACCGCCGCCGCCGCCGCGACCGCGCCCCTGCCGTCCCCGCTGCAATATCTCGACCGCGCCCTCGGGCGCCTGCGCGAGCTCGGCCTCGTGCCCGAGATCCGCACCGAGGAGGCGCCGGTCGTGGCGCTCCTCGACCGCATCCAGCTCCTCGCCCCCGAGGCGGTGGCCGTCATCGCCCGCACCCTCGCGCAGCAGTCGCTGTTCAACGAAGTCGTGCGCGAGCAGGTGCGCCAGATGGAGGTCGCCCAGCGCTACGAGTCGATCACCAAGGCGTTCGACTCGATCCGCGACGATTCGAAGGCGCTGGTCGACCAGATGGAGGACGGGCGCATCTCCATCGGCGAGCGCATCGCCAACATGACGATGAAGCTCACCCGCGGCGACATCGCCCAGCGCTTCGGCGAGATCCGCGAGACGTATCTCGACGTGGCGCGCGACACCAAGGAGAACATCGACCGCGAGCACGTCGTGCTGGAGGCCTACCAGGACTTCCGCGGCGCCCTCAAGCAGGCCGAGATCGCCGCGCTCGAGGTGCTGCGCGTCGCCGACGGCAAGCTCGACGCCGCCAAGGCGGAGCTGAAGGCCGCCTCGGACGCGGTCTCCGCCTTCACCGGCACGGACGCCGCCGCCCGCGCCCGGCTCGAGCTCGCCCGCGACGAGAGGATGCGGGCACTGCGCGCCGAGGAGAGCCGCTTCCAGGTGGCCAAGGACCTCTCCGACAACCTCACCATCGGCTACAACACCTCCGAGGTGGTGATGGCCCGGCTGATGCAGACGACGTCGGCCAAGGAGCGCGTCTACCAGCAGGCGATCTCGTTCTTCTCCACCAACGAATCGGTGTTCACCGCGCTCTCGGCCTCGCTGACCGGCCTGTTCGGCCTGCACGAGTCGACGAAGACGCTCGACGCCATGAAGGAGGGTGTCTCGCAGTCGCTCGAGGTGCTGGCCGAGATCGGCGGCAAGGTGCAGGAGGAGGCGCTCAAGGCCGGCTACGGCCCCACCGTCCGCGCCGACGCGGTGAAGGCGCTCGTCGACTCGGTGATCAATTTCCAGGTTCGCTCCTTCGACATCATCGAGGAGATGCGCGTCTCCGCCACCAAGAACTCCGAGGAGATCCGCGAGGCGGTGGAGGACGGCAAGCGCCGCATGGCGCGTCTCGCCGAACAGGGCAAGGGCCTCGATCTGCCGGCCTGAGCCGCGGACCGTCGACGATCGCGCAGGAGGGGGCGGGCATGGCGAGCGGGGTCGACGCCGATCGAGGCGGGCTCGACGAGCTGATGCTGGCGATGGACGTGGTCGACACGCTCCGCCACGAGGAGACCGCGCTCGCACGCGAGATCGGCCGCGACGAGCGCGAGGACGTGCTGATGGAGCGCCTGCGCGGTCTCTACGCCGCGCAGGGCATCGCGGTGGGGGACGAGGCGCTGCGTGCCGGCATCGCCGCCCTGCGCGAGAAGCGCTTCGCCTACGAGCGGCGCGGCTCGGATCTCGGCCGGCGGCTCGCCGGGCTGTGGGTCGCCCGCGGCAAGGTCGCGGCGGTGGCAGGCGTCGTGCTCCTCCTCGTCGTGGGCGGAATCGGCTGGTCGGCCTGGCAGGCGGGCGAGACCGAGCGGACGCGCATCGCGCGCGCCGCGCTGCTGGAGGAGACGCTGCCCGCCCGCATCGCCTCGGTCCACGCCGCCGCCCTGGCCGAGGCCGCTACCGACGCCGCGCGGTCGCAGGCGGACACGCTGCGCGCGCGGGCCGAGGGCTACGTCGCCGCCCGCGACGCCGAGCGCGCCGCCGCCTCGGCCGCGGAGCTGGAGGCGCTGCGCGACGCGCTCGCCCTCTCCTACTCGCTCACCATCGTCAACGACGACGACATACCCACGGGCGTCTTCCGCATCCCGGACGTGAACGAGCGAGCGCGCAACTACTACCTCGTCGTCCGGGCGGTGGGGCCCGACGGCGCGGCCCTGGAGCTGCCGATCCGCAGCGAGGAGACGGGCGAGACGACGCGCACCGCGGTCTTCGGCGTGCGCGTGCCGGAGCGGACCTTCGAGGCGGTGCGGCGCGACAAGGAGGACGACGGCATCATCCAGGCGCGCACCCTCGGCGAGAAGCCCCGCGGCACGCTCGAGATCGCCTGGGCGATGCCCGTCCAGGGCGGCATGATCACGGAGTGGTGACGGTCATGAGCGACGACACCGCCCGCGGCGTCCGGGCCCGCATCGACGCGGCGCAGCGCGCCGCCCGCGCGGACGAGACGCGCCGCGCCGCCGCAGCCGAGGCCGCCCGGACTGACCTCGCCGCCGCACGCGCCGACGAGGCCGGGGCGCACGCCGCCCTCGCCCGCCATCGGCTGGAGGCGCTGTCGCAGCCCGACGGCGCCGCCGAGGCGCTCGACCGGGCCGAGCGCGCGGCGCTCGCGATCGTCGAGCGGCGGCGCGGCGTGCTCGACGGGCTGCGCGCGCGCGTCGACACGCTCGCGTCCGAGGAGCGCGAGGCCGTCGGCCGTCGCGACGCCCACGCCGCCGCCCTCGACGCCGCCGAGGCCGAGACCGATGCGCTCGAGGCGCGGGTCGAGGCGGCGATCGAGGACGATCCGGCCTGGGCCGAGGCGAACGCCGCCCTTGCGTCCCTCGCCGAGCAGGTCGCGGCCGCGCACGCCAAGGCGGAGCGCGCCGAGAGCGAGCGGGCGGCCAAGCGCGCCCCCTACGACGCCGATCCGCTGTTCGCCTACCTGAACGCCCGCGGCTTCGGCACCAGCGCCTATCGCGGCGGCGCCTTCGCCCGCTGGGGAGACGGCAAGGTGGCGGACCTGATCGGCTTCGAGGAGCTGCGCCGGGACTACCGGATGCTGGTCGAGATCCCCGATCGGCTGCGCGCCCACACGGAGCGTCTGGAGGCGCGGGCCGAGGAGGCCGAGGCCCGGCTCGAGGCGATCGAGCGCGCGGCGCTGGTGGCGGCGGGGATCGAGGCGCTGGAGCAGGCCGAGGACGCCGCCCGGGACGCGCTGGAGGAGGCCGAGGCCACGCTCGCGCACCTCGGCGAGAGCCTCGCCGCGGCCCGCCGAGAGGCCTCCGGCGAAGGCGACCCGGAGATTGCCCGCGCACTGGAGATCCTGTCCGAGGCGATCGCCCGCGACGACGTGCGCCGGCTCGAGGAGGACGCGGCGCGCACCCCCTCCCCGCAGGACGATCGGCTCGTCGCCGAGATCGTCGCCGCGCGCGGCCGGGTCGCCGCGGCCGAGGCGCGCGTGCGCACGGCCGCGGCCGACGAGGCCGACGTCCGGCAGCGGGCCGAGGAGGCGCAGGCGGCCCTGCGGCGCTACGACGAAGCGGGCTACGACACGCGCGCCGGGCGCTTCGACAACGGCGCGGCGATCGGCGCGGCGCTCGAAGGGCTCCTGCGCGGCGCCGGCGCGCGCCTGCTCGAGGAGGCGCTGCGCTCCGGCTATCGCGCGCCCCGGCGGCGCACGGGCGCCAGCTGGTCGTTGGAGACGAGCTGGGGCACGGGCGCCGGATCGCGCTCGGGCGGCCGCTCGAGCGGCTCGTCGGGAAGCCGGCGCTCTGGCGGCTTCCGCACCGGCGGCTCGTTCGGCGGCAGCCGCTCCCGCGGGGGCTTCCGCACCGGCGGGAAGTTCTGACCCGGTCTCGATCTCGGGGAGATCAGTAGGTCATCATGGGAGGCAGCGTCTTCGCCTCCTCGATCCACTTGGTGACCTCCTTGGCGCTGGGGACCGAGCGCACGAGCTTGCGCTCCTCGTTCTTGGCCGCCATCGCGGCCGCGAGGTTCTCGGCGTTACGCCGGGCGAGCTCCTTCACGGTGTCGACGCCGGCCGCCTCGAGCAGCTCCGACATCTGGCTCGCAACGCCCTTGATGCGGAAGAGATCGCAATGGTTCGCCCATCGCAGGATCAGCTTGTCGCTGATCTCGGTCTCCGCGGCGAGCGCGGCGCGGCCCTTGCGGTCCTTCGCCCGCTCGAGGAACGCGTCCGTCGTCTTGATGCCGATGGCGCGCAGCTTCTCCGCGTAGGCCGGTCCGATGCCCTCGACGTCCTCGATCCTGTCGGCCATGTCTCCCCCTCCCTCCGAATTCCTATCATAGGATAGAGTTCAGGAGAGCACAGCGCGACGCCGCCGTCGAGGGCGTCGCGCTGCGACCAAAGAAGATGCCGCCCGGAGAGGCGGCTTCGGCACCGGCGGGAGCGTCAGACCGGTCGGGACGGCACACCGAGGCGCGAAGACCGCTTGCGTCCTCGGCTACACCACGCGCGGGCGGGTTCCGCTCATTGGGGCGTGAAGAGGTCGCTCCCGCGCTGGAACATCGGCCGCTGCTCCGTAGCATCCGTGTAGACCAGGTCCCAGTTGGTCACGATGCGCCCCGCGGAGAGGTACCCGACCCACGACGTGATCGAGTTGCAATCTTCGGCCTGGTTCCGCCAGTCGACACTGAAGCTGATCTTGTCGCCGTTGACCCAGCCCGCGGCCGGGAACGGCGTGCCCTGGCAGGCGAACCCGGGCGCCCGATTCACGTAGGTTCCGGCAATGGCGCCGTCCGGCTGCACCGAGTCGATCGTCAATGTCGAACCACGGGTGTTCGCCCAGGTCCCGCCCGCCGCGAGCTCCTGGCCGACGGTTGGGGACGCGAAAGCCAGCGATAGCGCCAAGGCGCCCAAGGTTGCTCTGATCATGATCGTCCACTCCCTCAGCGCCACAGGAGCAACTGTGACGGGAGAAGCATACGCCGATGAACGTCAGGCGCAACGGCATCGACCGGCCCGAACAACAAAGAGCCGCCCCGTAGGGCGGCTCTCGACTTTCTCACGTACCCGCGGGCCACGGCCCGCCGGGATCACTCGCCCGCAGGCAGCTCGCCGACGGCGCCGGTGGCCTCCGCCTTCTGCTGAAGGATGAGGTCGTCGCGGTGGGTCGCGATGGCGCGGATCTGCGCCGCGAGCGCGCCCGTGCCGGCCGGGATGAGCGAGCCGACGATGACGTTCTCCTTGAGGCCCTCGAGCTCGTCCGTCTTGCCGTTGACCGCCGCCTCGGTGAGGACGCGGGTGGTCTCCTGGAAGGACGCCGCCGAGATGAACGAGCGCGTCTGCAGGCTCGCCTTGGTGATGCCGAGCAGCACCGGCTGGCCCACCGCCGGCTTGCGCCGCTCGGAGACGAGCTTCTCGTTGATCTCCTCGAACTCCATCCGGTCGACCTGCTCGCCGGCGATCAGCTCCGAATCGCCCGCATCCGTGATCTCGACCTTCTGCAGCATCTGGCGGACGATCACCTCGATGTGCTTGTCGTTGATCGAGACGCCCTGCAGGCGATAGACCTCCTGGATCTCGTTGACGAGATAGGCGGCGAGCTCCTCGACGCCCTTGATCGCCAGGATGTCGTGCGGCGCCGGGTTGCCGTCGACGATGAAGTCGCCGACCTCCACGACGTCGCCGTCCTGCAGGTGGATGTGCTTGCCCTTCGGGATCAGGTACTCGACCGCGTCCGAGCCGTCGTGCGGGGTCAGCGTCAGGCGGCGCTTGTTCTTGTAGTCGCGCCCGAATTGGATCGTGCCCGACTTCTCCGCGATGATCGCCGCGTCCTTCGGACGGCGCGCCTCGAACAGCTCCGCCACGCGCGGCAGGCCGCCCGTGATGTCGCGCGTCTTGGCGCTCTCGCTGGAGACGCGCGCGAGCACGTCGCCGGCCTTGATCCGCGAGCCGGGATCGGCGGCGATGATCGCCTCGACCGGGAGCAGCGAGCGCGCCTCGCCGCCGCGGGGCAGCTTCAGCAGCTTGCCATCCTCGTCGTGGATGGTGATCGCCGGCTTGAGGTCGGCCGTACGGGCCGCCCCGCGCCAGTCGATGACCACGCGCTTGGCGATGCCGGTGGCCTCGTCCATCGTCTCGACGATGGAGCCGCCGTCGACCAGGTCCTCGTAGCCGACGACGCCGTCCACCTCGGCCAGGATCGGGCGGGAATAGGGGTCCCACTCCGCGATGCGCTGGCCGCGCTTGATGGCGTCGCCCTCGTCGACGCGCAGGCGCGCGCCGTACTGGATGCGGTGCACCGAGCGCTCGGTCCCGTCCGGCCCGACGATCACCACGGCCACGTTGCGACCCATCGTGACGAGGTCCCCGTCCGAGTTGCGCGCCACGTAGCGGTTGCGCATCGCCACCTTGCCCTCGAACGCGCTCTCCACGAAGGAGGTGTCGGCGATCTGCGCCGCGCCGCCGATGTGGAAGGTGCGCATCGTGAGCTGGGTGCCCGGCTCGCCGATCGACTGAGCCGCGATGACGCCGACGGCCTCGCCCTGATTGACGGGCGTACCGCGAGCGAGGTCGCGCCCGTAGCAGGTGGCGCAGACGCCGTTCTTGGTCTCGCAGACGAGGACCGAACGGATCTTCACCTCCTGGACGCCGGCATCGTTGATCGCGGCGATGTGCCATTCCTCGATCATGGTGCCGGCGGGCACGATCACCTTGCCCTCGATGTCGGTCACGTCCTCCGCCGCGGTGCGGCCGAGGATGCGCGAGCCGAGCGTGGCCACGACCTGGCCCGCATCGACGATGGCGCGCATGCCGATGCCCTTCGAGGTGCCGCAATCGACCTCGCGGATGACCGCGTCCTGCGCCACGTCGACGAGACGACGGGTGAGGTAGCCCGAGTTGGCGGTCTTCAGCGCCGTGTCCGCGAGGCCCTTGCGGGCGCCGTGGGTCGAGTTGAAGTACTCGAGGACGTCGAGACCCTCCTTGAAGTTGGAGATGATCGGCGTCTCGATGATCTCGCCGGACGGCTTGGCCATCAGGCCGCGCATGGCGGCGAGCTGCTTCATCTGCGCCGGCGAGCCGCGGGCGCCCGAGTGCGACATCATGTAGATCGAGTTGACCTGCAGGTCGCGCCCGTCCTGGTCCTTCCGGACCGCGGAGATGCGCTGCATCATCTCGCCCGCCAGGCGATCCGAGCACTTCGCCCAGGCGTCGACGACCTTGTTGTACTTCTCGCCCTGGGTGATGAGGCCGTCCTGGTACTGCTGCTCGTAGTCCTTCACGAGCGTGCGCGTCTCCTCGACGATGTCCCACTTGTTCTCGGGGATGACCATGTCGTCCTTGCCGAACGAGATGCCCGCCTTGAACGCATGGTAGAAGCCCATCGCCATGATCCGGTCGCAGAAGATCACCGTCTCCTTCTGCCCGCAGTTGCGGTAGACCGTGTCGATCATGTTGGAGATTTCCTTCTTCGTCATGAGCTTGTTCACGACGTCGAAGGTGACGCGCGGGGACTTGGGCAGAAGGGTGCCCAGGATCGCCCGACCCGCAGTGGTGTCATACACCTGCGTGTAGGGCTGGCCCTGCTCGTCGTAGTTCGTGGCGCGGTACTTGACCTTGGTGTGCAGGTTGATGGTCTTCTGGAACAGCGCGTGATCGATCTCGCCCAGGTCCGCGAACAGCGACCCTTCGCCCGGCTGCTTGTCGGCCAGGATCGAGAGGTAGTAGAGGCCGAGAACGATGTCCTGGGACGGCACGATGATCGGCGCGCCCGAGGCGGGGTGCAGGATGTTGTTCGTCGACATCATCAAGACGCGCGCCTCGAGCTGGGCCTCCAGCGAGAGGGGCACGTGCACGGCCATCTGGTCGCCGTCGAAGTCGGCGTTGAAGGCCGCGCAGACCAGCGGGTGCAGCTGGATCGCCTTGCCCTCGATCAGGACGGGCTCGAAGGCCTGGATGCCGAGGCGGTGCAGCGTCGGCGCGCGGTTGAGCAGCACCGGATGCTCGCGGATCACCTCGTCGAGGATGTCCCACACCTCGGGACGCTCCTTCTCGACGAGCTTCTTCGCCTGCTTGACCGTCGCCGAGTAGCCCTTCGCGTCGAGGCGCGAGTAGATGAACGGCTTGAACAGCTCCAGCGCCATCTTCTTGGGCAGGCCGCACTGGTGCAGCTTCAGCTCCGGGCCGACCACGATCACCGAGCGGCCGGACTAGTCGACGCGCTTGCCGAGCAGATTCTGGCGGAAGCGTCCCTGCTTGCCCTTCAGCATGTCCGCGAGCGACTTCAGCGGGCGCTTGTTGGCGCCCGTGATGACGCGCCCGCGCCGGCCGTTGTCGAACAGCGCGTCCACGGCCTCCTGCAGCATCCGCTTCTCGTTGCGGATGATGATGTCGGGCGCGCGCAGCTCGATCAGCCGCTTGAGGCGGTTGTTGCGGTTGATGACGCGGCGGTAGAGGTCGTTCAGGTCCGACGTCGCGAAGCGGCCGCCGTCCAGCGGGACGAGCGGTCGCAGGTCCGGCGGGATCACCGGCACGACGGTCATGATCATCCATTCCGGCCGGTTGCCCGACATCAGGAACGCTTCGATGATCTTCAGGCGCTTGAGCAGCTTCTTCGGCTTGAGCTCGGACGTCGTCGTGGCGATCTCGTGGCGCAGGTCGACCGCGATCTTCTCGAGATCGAGCTCCATCAGGATCTTGCGGATCGCCTCGGCGCCGATCAGCGCCGTGAACGAATCCTGGCCGTACTCGTCCTGCGCGCGGACGTACTCCTCCTCCGACAGGAGCTGGCGCTCCTTGAGGGGGGTGAGGCCCGGCTCGATGACGACGTAGGACTCGAAGTAGAGGATCCGCTCGAGATCCTTCAGCGTCATGTCGAGCAGGAGGCCGATGCGCGAGGGCAGCGACTTCAGGAACCAGATGTGGGCCACCGGCGCGGCGAGCTCGATGTGGCCCATGCGGTCGCGCCGCACGCGCGCGAGGGTGACCTCGACGCCGCACTTCTCGCAGATGACGCCCTTGTACTTCATGCGCTTGTACTTGCCGCACAAGCACTCGTAGTCCTTGATCGGTCCGAAGATGCGCGCGCAGAACAGGCCGTCACGCTCGGGCTTGAACGTGCGGTAGTTGATCGTCTCGGGCTTCTTGATCTCGCCGTAGGACCAGGAGAGGATCTTTTCCGGGCTCGCGATCGAAATCTTGATCTGGTCGAACGACTGCGGCTGCGCCGCAGTGTTGAAAAGGTTCATGACCTCTTGATTCATCGCCGTCTCCTGGCAGGGCGAGGTGCGCCGTCACGCTCGCCTCGAAAATCGCAGGCGCCGCGGGGTCGGGTCCCCGCGGCTGGTCTCTATCGACCGATCTCGATCACCGGGTCACTCGGCCGCCTCGGAGGGCGGCAGCTCGTTCGTGTTGGCCTTCGACGAGGTCAGCTCCACGTTCAGGCCGAGCGAGCGCATCTCCTTCACGAGCACGTTGAAGCTCTCCGGGATGCCGCTCTCGAACGTGTCGTCGCCGCGAACGATGGCCTCGTAGACCTTGGTGCGGCCCGCCACGTCGTCGGACTTGACGGTGAGCATCTCCTGCAGCGTGTAGGCCGCGCCGTAGGCCTCGAGCGCCCAGACCTCCATCTCGCCGAAGCGCTGGCCGCCGAACTGCGCCTTGCCGCCCAGCGGCTGCTGGGTGACGAGCGAGTACGGACCGATCGAGCGCGCGTGGATCTTGTCGTCCACCAGGTGGTGCAGCTTGAGCATGTAGATGTAGCCCACCGTCACCGGCCGGTCGAACGATTCGCCCGTGCGCCCGTCGTAGAGCGTGACCTGGCCCGAGCGGTTGAGCCCGGCCATCTCGAGCATCTCCTCGATGTCGCGCTCCTTGGCCCCATCGAACACCGGAGTGGCCATCGGCACGCCGCGCCGCAGGGTCTCGCCCATCTCGGCCAGCGTGTCGTCGTCGTAGGCGTCGAGCGGATGGTTCGAGCCGTAGATGCGCTCCATCGTCTCGCGCAGGTTCGCCCCGTCGTGCGCCTTGCGATAGGCGTCGACGGCCGCCGCGACCTGCTTGCCGAGGCCCGCCGCCGCCCAGCCCAGATGCGTCTCCAGGATCTGGCCGACGTTCATGCGCGAGGGCACGCCGAGCGGGTTGAGCACGATGTCGACCGAGATCCCGTCCTCCAGGAACGGCATGTCCTCGACCGGCACGATCTTCGACACGACGCCCTTGTTGCCGTGGCGGCCGGCCATCTTGTCGCCGGGCTGGATCTTGCGCTTCACCGCCACGAAGACCTTGACCATCTTCATGACGCCGGGCGGCAGCTCGTCGCCGCGCTGCAGCTTCTCGACCTTGTCGAGGAAGCGCTGCTCGAGCCGCTTCTTCGAGTCGTCGTACTGCTTCTGGATCGCCTCGAGCTCGGCCATGCGCGCGTCGTCGGCGACCGCGAACGCCCACCACTGCGAGCGCGGATACTCGTCGAGCATCTCGCGGGTCAGCGTCGTGTCCTTGCGGAAGCCCTTCGGGCCGGCGATCGCCGTCTGGCCGGCGAGCAGCTCCGCCACGCGGGCGTATGTGTTGCGATCGAGGATCGCCTGCTCGTCGTCACGGTCCTTGGCGAGACGCTCGATCTCCTCGCGCTCGATCGCCTGGGCGCGCTCGTCCTTCTCCACGCCGTGGCGATTGAACACGCGCACCTCGACGATCGTGCCGGTGACGCCCGGCGGCACCCGCAGGCTGGTGTCGCGGACGTCCGAGGCCTTCTCGCCGAAGATGGCCCGCAGCAGCTTCTCCTCCGGCGTCATGGGGCTCTCGCCCTTGGGCGTGATCTTGCCGCACAGGATGTCGCCCGCGTTCACCTCGGCGCCGATGTAGACGATGCCGGCCTCGTCGAGGTTCTTGAGAGCCTCCTCCGAGACGTTGGGGATGTCGCGGGTGATCTCCTCGGGCCCGAGCTTGGTGTCGCGGGCCATCACCTCGAATTCCTCGATATGGATCGAGGTGAAGACGTCGTCCTTGACGATCCGCTCGGAGAGGAGGATCGAGTCCTCGAAGTTGTAGCCGTTCCACGGCATGAACGCGACGAGCACGTTGCGGCCGAGCGCCAGCTCGCCGAGCTCGGTGGAGGGGCCGTCGGCGATGATGTCGCCCTTGGCCACGACGTCGCCGACGCGCACCAGGGGCTTCTGCGTGATGCAGGTGTTCTGGTTCGAGCGCTGGAACTTCATCAGGCGGTAGATGTCGACGCCCGGCTTGCCGGGATCGGTCTCCTCCGTGGCGCGCACGACGATACGCGTGGCGTCCACCTGGTCGACGACACCCGCCCGGCGCGCGCCGATGGCCGCACCCGAATCACGCGCGACGACCGCCTCCATGCCCGTGCCGACGAAGGGCGCGTCGGCGCGCACCAGCGGCACCGCCTGGCGCTGCATGTTCGAGCCCATCAGCGCGCGGTTGGCGTCGTCGTTCTCGAGGAACGGGATCAGCGCCGCCGCCACCGACACCAGCTGGCGCGGGGAGACGTCCATCAGGTCGACGCGGTCCGGCGGCACCACGATCACCTCGCCCGCCTTGCGGCAGATGACGAGGTCCTCGGTCAGGTGGCCCACCTCGTCGAGCGCGGCGTTCGCCTGCGCGACGTGGTACTTCGCCTCCTCCATGGCCGAGAGGTAGATCACCTCGCCGGTGACCTGGCTCTCGTGCACGCGCCGGAACGGCGTCTCGATGAAGCCGTACTTGTTCACCCGCGCGAAGGTGGCGAGCGAGTTGATCAGGCCGATGTTCGGGCCTTCCGGCGTCTCGATCGGGCAGATGCGGCCGTAGTGCGTCGGGTGCACGTCGCGCACCTCGAAGCCGGCGCGCTCGCGCGTCAGGCCGCCGGGGCCGAGCGCCGACAGGCGGCGCTTGTGGGTGACCTCGGAGAGCGGGTTCGTCTGGTCCATGAACTGCGAGAGCTGCGAGGAGCCGAAGAACTCGCGCACGGCCGCGGCCGCGGGCTTGGCGTTGATCAGGTCCTGCGGCATCACCGTGTCGATGTCGACCGACGACATGCGCTCCTTGATCGAGCGCTCCATGCGCAGCAGGCCCAGCCGGTACTGGTTCTCCATCAGCTCGCCGACGGAGCGGACGCGGCGGTTGCCCAGGTGGTCGATGTCGTCCACCTCGCCCTTGCCGTCGCGCAGGTCGACGAGCGCCTTGACGACCGCGAGGATGTCCTCCCGGCGCAGCGTGCGCTGCGTGTCCGGCGCGTCGAGGTCGAGGCGCATGTTCATCTTGACGCGGCCGACGGCCGAGAGGTCGTAGCGCTCGTCGTCGAAGAACAGCGAGTGGAACATCGCCTCTGCGGTGTCGAGCGTCGGCGGCTCGCCCGGGCGCATCACCCGGTAGATGTCGAACAGCGCCTCCTCGCGGGCGGAGTTCTTGTCCACCGCGAGCGTGTTGCGGATGTAGGGACCGACGTTGACGTGGTCGATGTCGAGGACCGGGATATCGTTGAAGCCGCCGTCGACCAGCGCCTTGAGCAGCTTCTCGGTGATCTCCTCGCCGGCCTCGGCGAAGATCGCGCCGTTCGTCATGTCGACGAGGTCCTCGGCCACGTACTGGCTGATCAGGTCCTCGTCGGTGGCGCGCAGCGCCGTGACGTTCTTCTCGGCGAGTTGCTTGGCGACCCGCGCGGTCAGGCGCTTGCCGGCCTCGAGCACGACCTCGCCGGTGTCGGCGTCGATCAGGTCGACAGTGCCCTTGAAGCCCTTCATGCGCTCCGGATCGAACGGCGCGCGCCAGCCGTCGGCGTCGCGGACGTAGACGACACGGTTGTAGAAGGTGTCGAGGATCTCCTCGCTGTCGAGGCCGAGCGCGAAGAGCAGCGAGGAGGCCGGGATCTTGCGCTTGCGGTCGATGCGCGCGTGCACGATGTCCTTGGCGTCGAACTCGATGTCGAGCCAGGATCCGCGATAGGGGATGATGCGCGCGGCGAAGAGCAGCTTGCCCGACGCGTGCGTCTTGCCCTTGTCGTGGTCGAAGAACACGCCCGGCGAGCGGTGCATCTGCGAAACGATGACGCGCTCGGTGCCGTTGACGATGAAGGTGCCGTTGTCCGTCATGAGCGGCATGTCGCCCATGTAGACGTCCTGCTCCTTAATGTCCTTGACGGACTTCGCCTGCGTATCGGGATCGACGTCGAACACGATCAGCCGCAGCGTCACCTTGAGCGGCGCGGCGAAGGTCATGCCGCGCTGGCGGCACTCGTCGACATCGTACTTCGGCGGCTCGAACGTGTACTTGACGAACTCGAGCAGCGCGGTGCTCGAGAAGTCGGAGATCGGGAACACGGACTTGAAGACCGCCTGCAGGCCCTCGTCAGCACGGCCGCCATGCGGCTCGTCGACGATGAGGAACTGGTCGTAGGACGCCTTCTGAACCTCGATGAGGTTCGGCATGTCCGAGACTTCCTGGATTCGCCCGAAGGACTTGCGAATGCGCTTGCGGCCTAGCAGCGTGTTGGCCATGTCGACCTTGCTCCTCATGCACGGCTGACCGGGAGCCCCGCCTCGCGCCGGAGAAGGCGCGCGAGAGACGCGAAGGCGCCGGGTACGGGGCGCCGGGTCAGCCGTCCGCTGGTCCCGCGGGACCGTGGACGAAAAAACACATGTGGAAAGGAGGCGATCCTCTCCGCAACGTCGGGGCGGCGTAGTGCGACGAAATGCGCAATCCGGCCGTCCCGTGCCGCCCGCCGCGGCGGCGCGCGTCGCCACCTCGCCGGACGGAAACGACGGCCCCGGGCTTCCCCGGGACCGTCGGGATCAATCAGCAGCCGATCGCCGATCGGCGACCGGGCCCGATCACTTCAGCTCGACCTTGGCGCCGGCCTTCTCCAGCTGCGCCTTGAGCTTGTCGGCCTCCTCCTTCGAGACGGCCTCCTTCACGGTCTTGGGCGCGCCCTCGACCAGGTCCTTGGCCTCCTTCAGGCCGAGGCCGGTGATCGCGCGGACCTCCTTGATGACCTCGATCTTCTTGTCGCCGGCGGCAGCCAGCACGACGTCGAACTCGGTCTGCTCCTCGACCGGAGCGGCAGCCGCGCCGGCGGCGGGGCCGGCCACCGCGACGGCGGCGGCGGCGGAGACGCCCCACTTCTCCTCGAGCATCTTCGCGAGCTCGGCAGCTTCGAGAACGGTGAGCGTCGACAGGTCGTCCACGAGCTTGGCGAGATCAGCCATTGTCTTCTATCCTCAGCAAGGTTCGAACGGTTCGATTGGGTTGGGACGGCGTCAAGCCGCTTCCTCGGACTTGGCATAGGCCCCGAAGACGCGCGCCAGCTTGGCGGCGGGCGCGGTCGAGAGCTGGGCGATCTTGGTGGCCGGGGCCTGGATCAGGCCGATCAGCGTACCGCGCAGCTCGTCGAGCGACGGCAGCGAGGCGAGCGCCTTCACTCCGTCCGGGTTCAGGGCCGTGGCGCCCATCGCTCCGCCCAGGATGACCAGCTTGTCGTTGGCCTTGGCGAAGTCGATGGCCGCCTTCGGGGCCGCGACGGGATCGTCGGAATACGCGAGCAGGGTCGGGCCCTGCAGCAGTCCCGAGATCGACGCGACCTCCGTGCCTTCGAGAGCGATCTTGGCGATGCGGTTCTTCGTGACCTTCACGGTGGCGCCGGCCTGCTTCATCTGCATACGCAGCTTCTGCATGTCGGCGACCGAAAGGCCCGAATAGTGGGCCACGACGACGACGGACGTGCTGGTGAACACGTCGTTCAGCGTCCCGGCGAGCTCGCGCTTGGCTGCTCTGTCCACTGGGCTCTCTCCGGTTGGCCGGAACCCTCGCGGGCCCGGCCGGTTGCGAATAGCCGCCCATCGTCTCCGGCTCGCCGGTGCCGATGGTCGGCGCTCTGGCTAAGCCCTGCCCCCCGTCGGCGGAACGCCTGCGGGATCGATGGTTCGAACCTCATCACCGCGACGGCGGCCCTCGCGGGTCGGCGTCGCGGAAAATCCGGTCGTCCCCGTCTATGCCGGCGCTCGGGAACCCGAGCATCAAGCCCTTGCGGGCACCTGCAGTCTCGGACAGGACGGGCCGACGAGCTGTCCCCGCACCCCTGGGGGGCGGGTGGTGGCCGGCCGGCCGTCTTCCGCCCGGTCTCCCGGACGAAAACGCGCGACCCGGGCTCCGCTGGAAGCGGACCCCGAACGGTCTTTGGTGAACGCGGACCGCCTCCTTAACGCGTCGCGCGGCAGATGCCAAGGGGGAATCTCGGCGGAAGTCAAGCGGGTTTTTCCGGGAGCGCCGCACGCACCGCGCGCCGCCTCGCCTTCCAGCCCCGGACCTCCCGTCCGCGATTCCCCGCCGACGCCGGCCGGGCACGAGGCCCGGCCGGCGCGCGACGCGCCGGCCCGAATCAGCCGGTGCGAATCAGCCGGTGACCGTGGAGACGTCGATCTTCAGGCCCGGGCCCATCGTCGAGGTGATGGCGACGCCCTGCACGTAGGTGCCCTTGGCGCCCGAGGGCCTCGCCTTGATCACCGCGTCTGCGAAGGCCTTGACGTTCTCGGCGAGCTTGCCGTTCTCGAACGAGAGCTTGCCGACGCCGCCGTGCACGATGCCGGCCTTCTCGACGCGGAACTCGACCGCGCCGCCCTTGGCCGCCTCGACGGCGCCCTTCACGTCCATGGTGACGGTGCCGACCTTCGGGTTCGGCATCAGGCCGCGCGGGCCCAGCACCTTGCCCAGGCGCCCGACGAGCGGCATCATGTCCGGGGTCGCGATGCAGCGATCGAAGTCGATCGTGCCGCCCTGGATCTGCTCGACGAGATCCTCCGCGCCGACGATGTCGGCACCCGCGGCCTTCGCCTCGTCCTGCTTGGCGCCGCGCGCGAACACCGCGACGCGGACCGTGCGGCCCGAGCCGTTGGGCAGGTTGCAGACGCCGCGGACCATCTGGTCCGCGTGACGCGGATCGACGCCCAGGTTCATGGCGATCTCGACGGTCTCGTCGAACTTCACCTTGGAGCGCTCCTTGAGGAGCGCGATCGCCTCGTCGAGCCCGTACTGCTTCGTCGGGTCGATGCCCTCGCGAGCGGAGCGGATACGCTTTCCAGCCTTGGCCATATCGTCCTCCCTCAGCCCACGACCTCGAGGCCCATCGATCGGGCCGAGCCCTCGATCATGGCGGCGGCCGCCTCGATCGAATCGCAATTGAGATCCGCCATCTTCTTCTCGGCGATCTCGCGAATCTGCTCGGCCGTGACCTTGCCGACGGTGCCGCCCTTGCCGGGGGTGGTGGCGCCCTTCTTGACGTCCGCCGCCCGCTTCAGCCAGAAGCTGACCGGAGGCTGCTTCATCTCGAAGGTGAAGGACCGGTCCTGATACGCGGTGATGATCACCGGGATCGGGGTGCCCTTCTCCATCTGCCCGGTCTTCGCGTTGAAGGCCTTGCAGAATTCCATGATGTTGAGGCCGCGCTGGCCGAGCGCGGGACCGATGGGCGGGGAGGGGTTGGCCGCCCCCGCCGGGACCTGGAGCTTGATGTAGCCCGTGATCTTCTTCGCCATGAGACTGCGTCCGTAGCGTCCGCCGCCGGCTGCCGGCCGGAGGCGGAGGGTTGCAGGGCGCGGTGCGGCCGGTCAGGGCCCGGATGGCGTCCGGGCAGGCCTCCCGCGCGTCTTTCACGCCGGCGCGCCGTGCGCGCCCGCGCGATTCGTCCGGGTCGAGCGGTCGGTCAGACCTTCTCGACCTGGGCGTATTCCAGCTCCACCGGGGTGGCGCGGCCGAAGATCGACACGGCGACCTTGACCCGCGAGCGGCCCTCGTCGACTTCCTCGACGGTTCCGTTGAACGAGGCGAAGGGCCCGTCCGCGACGCGCACCGTCTCGCCGACCTCGAACGTCACGGTGGGCTTGGGGCGCTCGACGCCTTCGGCCACCTGGCCCTTGATCCGCTCGGCCTCGTGGTCGGGGATCGGCATGGGCTTGGCCTTGTCGGCGCCCAGGAAGCCCGTGACCTTGGGGGTGTTCTTGATGAGGTGGTAGACCTCGTCGGTCATCTCGCACTTCACCAGCACGTAGCCGGGGAAGAACTTGCGCTCCGCGTCGACCTTGCGGCCGCGGCGCACCTCGACGACCTTCTCGGTCGGCACCAGGACCTCCTCGAAGAGCTCCTCGAGCCCCCGCTGCTCGGCCTGGTCCTTGAGCGACTGCGCGACCTTGTTCTCGAAGTTCGAGTAGGCGTGCACGATGTACCAGCGCTTGGCCATGGTCTCCCCTCCCCTCAGCCGCCGAGACCGAGCACGGCGCCGACGCCGAACCGCAGGATCTGGTCGACGACGAGGAAGAAGAGCGCCGCGAGCAGGACCATGACGAAGACCATGCCGGTCGTCACCATCGTCTCCTTGCGCGTCGGCCAGGTCACCTTGGACCCTTCCTGACGCACCTGCTGGAGGAACTCGAACGGTGTGGTCTTGCCCTTGGCCATCTCGATCGCTTCACGCCAAATCGCCCTGCCGCCGGCCGTCCGCTGGGAGCGTCCGTCGGCGCGAGGGCTGGAGAAACCTGTCGGCTACCGCGGTTCGGGTGCGGGGTCGCACCGCACCGCCCGGAACCGGAAGCCGTGTAATAGAGGCGCGGCGTGTGGAAATCAAGGACCGCCTGACGAGGATCGCCTGCGAAGGATCGCCTGCGAAAACCGCGCGATGGGTGGACTCCGCTTCGCCCCCCGCCGGAAACGAGAAGGCGCGGCGCTCGTCACCGAGCCCGCGCCGCGAAGTGTAAGAGATTTCCCTGCCGCGTGGCAGGAGTGGAGGGACTCGAACCCCCAACCCCCGGTTTTGGAGACCGGTGCTCTGACCAGTTGAGCTACACTCCTACGGCGAGACCGAAAGCCCGTCTTTCGGGGGCGTTCGGCGCCGGGAGGCGATTGCTAGCGCATCGCCTCCCGGAAGACAATTGGCTTCTTCGAGCCGCGCCGCGCTTTTTCGCGCGGCGACTCACGCTCTCTCGAGCCTCAGTCCAGGACCGCCGCGACGACGCCGGCGCCGACGGTGCGGCCGCCCTCGCGGATGGCGAAGCGCAGCTTCTCCTCCATGGCGATCGGCACGATCAGCTCGACCTCC
>JBNPEA010000139.1:0-18753 GCA_051117315.1 Salinarimonas sp.
CGGACATCCACGGGCACTACACCCGCGGCGACATCGCCATCGCCGACATGGACGTCGACCACCAGCCCGTCGCCGACGCCGACCAGGACTGCTTCTGCTTCGCGGTCACCGACGCGCCGCTGACGCTCACGGGCCCGATCGGCCGCATCGTCCAGAAGCTGTTCCGGCACTGAGCACCGCTCCTCCCCCATCGGGGGAGGTGGATCGCCGCGCAGCGGCGAGACGGAGGGGGTGCGCCGCAGGCGCTTCGGCGAAGCCGCAATCACTTACGGCGCACCCCGCAGGACCCCGCCCCTGATCCGCTCACGCGGATCGTCCCCGCCCCGATGGGGCGGGAGCGCGTGGGACGCGTTCGCGTCAGTCGGCGAGGAGGCCCGGCGCGCGGATCAGCACCAGCTCGTTGTCGTCCTGCACCTGCGGCGCGCGGGCGGCGGAGTAGGGGAAGTTGTTGTCGTTGCCCACGATGATGGTCTCGGCATCGACCACGTCCACGTCCTCGATCGTCACGAACGGGAAGGTGAACACGCCATCGACGGTGCCCTGGCGAGCCACGCCCTCGGGGTCGGCGATGTCGAGGAGGTCGATGTAGGCGACCTTCACCACCGCCTCGCCCGGCGCGCCGAAGTCGATGCGGTAGACGCGCTTGAACTGCGCGGGCGTGCCGAAGCAGTCCGGACGCGGGGCGCCCTCGGGGCAGACGTCGGGGCCCGTGCCCTCGCCGCCGTCACGCTCGATCACGAGCGCCGAATCGGCGTCGATCATGTTGAAGTCGCCGATGGCGTGGCCGGCCGCCTCGAGCGGGTAGAACCAGGAGCGGCCGGTCCATTCGCCGCTCTCGGTCGAGAGCTCGAGGATGCGCAGCGCGGTGCGGCCGTCGACCGTCTCCCAGCCGTTCGTCTCGGCGTCCCACACCGGGCCTTCGAGCAGCGGATAGAGCACCGAGCCGTCGGGGGCGATCGCCATGCCCTCGTAGCCGCGCGAGCGCCGCACCACGAACTGCGCCGCGCCGTCCGGCGTCGCGGGGACGAGGACGTTCGGGTGGTCCGGGGAGCGGGCGACGACGCCGTCGATCTCGGTCTCGATCACGCGCTCGACGGCGCCCGAGCGGTCCACCTTGAAGACGTAGGGGCCGAACTCGTCGCCGATCCAGAAGCCGTCCTCGACCGGCTGGATCGACTCGAGGTCGAAGTCCGAGCCGGTGAGGTAGCGGGCGTCCGTCGCCTCGTTGGCGATGCGGAAGGGCACGTTGCGGTTCGGGTCCGCGAGGAACACGGTCTCGACCACCTCGATCGCGCCGGTCGCGAAGTCCGGGCGCAGGTGGTGGAGCATCAGCATGGCGTCGGGCGAGTTCGCCTTCGAGCCGAAGCCGT
Organism: Salinarimonas sp.; assembly: GCA_051117315.1. Classification (GTDB taxonomy): domain Bacteria; phylum Pseudomonadota; class Alphaproteobacteria; order Rhizobiales; family Beijerinckiaceae; genus Salinarimonas. The sequence goes on from JBNPEA010000139.1 coordinate 1,371, forward strand.
TGTCCGACAGCGCCCAGTAGGTGCCGTCGCCCATCGCCTTGATGCCCGACAGGCCCTGCAGCGGCTGGCCCTCGATCGGCAGGGAATAGCCGGTCGGGCGCGGGGCGCTCGACGGATGCGCGAACGAGGTGCCGGCGATGGCGCCGAGCGTCTCCGTGCGGGTGTTGCCCGGGCCGGCGAACTTGCCGGAGACGAGGAGGTCGGCCGGGGCGTCTTCCGGCGGGGCCACGACGGTCTCGGCCGGGAGGATGGCCTGGCCGACGAGCGTCGCCTCGACGCGCTCGGCGGCGAGGGCGCCGGCGGCGGTCAGGGCCAGGAAAGAGGCCGAGAGCGAGGCGGAGAGGGAGAGGGCGAGAAGAGCACGCATGGCGGGGCTCCTAGACATGAGGGAAGCCCGACCGGGTGCGGGATGCGCCGCGGTCGGGAGCCTCTCGTTACGGAGCGTGCGTGTCGCGCGCGTTGCGGTGCGGCGACGGTTCGATGACGGCGGGGGAGGGCCTCACGCCGCGCTCTTCTTCTCCTGCGCCACCGGCGGCAACGCGTTCATCACCCGCGAGGCGGGCAGGGTGACGATCACCTCGGTGCCCTCGCGGGGCTTCGAGCGCAGCTGGAAGCCGCCGCCGTGGAGGTCGACGAGGCCCTTGACGATGGGCAGGCCCAGGCCCGAGCCCTGCTCGGCGGTCTTGATCGCCCAGGTGCCGCGGCCGAAGGAGGACATCACGACGGGGATCTCCTCCTCGGGAATGCCGGGTCCCGTGTCCTTGATCGAGACGTACTGCCCGCCCGAGGAGGTCCAGCCGACTTTGAGCACGATCTCGCCGCCCTGGGGCGTGAACTTGATCGCGTTCGAGAGCACGTTGAGCACGACCTGACGGATCGCCCGCTCGTCGGCCCAGATCCGCGGCAGCGTCTCGTCGACGAAGCTGCGGATGGTCTGGCCCTTGGCGCGGGCGCGCAGGTTCATCATGTGCGCGCAATCGTCGATGACGTGGGCGAGCGCGATCGCCTCCTCGTTCAGCTCGTAGCGCCCGGCCTCGATGCGCGAGAGGTCGAGGATCTCGTTGATCAGGTTGAGCAGGTGCTGGCCCGAGGCGTGGATGTCGGAGGAATACTCCTTGTAGGAGTCCGACGCGTGCGGCCCGAAGACCTCGCCCTTCATCACCTCCGAGAAGCCGAGGATGGCGTTGAGCGGCGTGCGCAGCTCGTGGGACATGGTGGCGAGGAAGCGCGACTTGGCGAGGTTCGCCTCCTCCGCGCGACGGCGCGCCTCGTCGGAATTGGCCTTGGCCTGCTCCAGCTCGACGAAGAGCGCGTCCTTCTCCGCCCGCGACAGCAGCGTCGCCACCGCGCTGCCGTAGAGGTGGCGGGAGAGCAGCACGAAGAAGATCTGCGCCGAGGCGATCATCACGGCGAGCGTCAGCGCCTGCGGCGCCGCGGACCCCAGCGTAGTCAGGGCGACGACGAGGAGCAGCGGCGCGAGGCCGGCATAGACCGCGGCCGGGATCGTCGCCGAGAGCGTGGCGATCACCGCCGTGATCATCACCGCGCAGAACAGCACGAAGATGCGCATGTCCTCCGCCGGCACCTGCGACAGCAACTGGAGGAGGTAGCACCAGGCGGCGCCGTGCAGCATCTCGCCCGAGGCGAAGACCCGGCGCCAGACGCCCAGGCTGCGCTCGTCGTCCTCGCCGGCGCGCAGGAAGTTGCGGGCGAGCACGTTCATGATCGTCATGGCGAGCAGCGTCAGCGCCAGCCAGATCAGGATCGGCCGCATCGGCAGCCAGGTCGTGGCCGCGCCCGCGATGGCGGCGGCCAGCACGTAGAGCGGGATCGCCGCGCCGACGCGATACTGCGCGAACAGGCGCACGAGCTCGGTCTCGAAGGCGCGCTCGAGGCCCGAGGACGAGGTCAGCTTCTCGCGCGCCGCGCGCACGTCGTGCGCCACGCGCCGGCGATGCTTGACGTCGCCGGCGGCGCTCTCGGCCTCGCGCCTGTCGTTCTGCCCCGTCGTGTCCGCCATCGTCCCCGAACGCGCACCGCCCGGCCACGCGATCGATTCGCGCGCCCAATCCCGCCGAACCTGCCACCAATTCCTTAACGGCGGCCTCATGCGGTGGGGGCGGGGCGCTCCGTTTCGGGATCGCCGGCGGGCGCGAGCGGCAGGGCGCCGCGGCGGGCGGCGTCGAGCACGGCGACCCGGATCGCCGAGGAGAGGTTGGCCTCGCCTCGCGCCGCATCGATCTCGCCGACGAGCCGCTGCACGGAGGCGCCGCGCGTCGCCGCGAGCGCGACCAGCGCCTCCCAGAACGGCGCCTCGAGGGAGACGCTGGTGCGATGGCCGGCGATCGAGAGCGAGCGCTTCTCGACCGGTCCGGGGGCGGTCGTCACGACGTCTCGTCCGGCGCGGCCTCGACGTGATGCCCGTCGAGGCGCCGGCGCTGCTGCGCCTCGAGCGCGGCTTCGCGGGTGCGGTCCGCCTTGGAGCGGCCGAACAGGACGCGGTTCTCCGCGGCCGCGTCCGCCGCCTTCTCGCGCGCCTTGGCCTTGCGCGCCCGGCGCAGGTTGACGATCTCGGCAGCCATCGCTCGTGTCTCCTCTCAGCTCGGCCCGATCATCGTCTCCGGGCGCACCAGGGCATCGAACTGCGCCTCGGTGACGGCCCCGGACGCGAGCGCCTCCTCGCGCAGCGTCGTGCCGTTCCTGTGCGCCGCCTTGGCGATCGCCGCCGCCTGATCGTAGCCGATCGTCGGCGCGAGCGCCGTCACCAGCATCAGCGAGCGCTCGAGCAGGTCGGCGATGCGCTCGTGCCGCGGCTCGATGCCGGCGACGCACTTGTCGGAGAACGAGATCGCGGCGTCCGACATCAGCCGGACGCTCTGCAGGAAGGCCGCGGCGATCACCGGCTTGAAGACGTTGAGCTCGAGGTGGCCCTGCGTGCCGGCGAGCGCGATCGTGGCGTTGTTGCCGGTGACCTGGGCGCAGACCATGGTCAGCGCCTCCGCCTGCGTCGGGTTGACCTTGCCGGGCATGATCGACGAGCCGGGCTCGTTCTCCGGCAGCGCGATCTCGCCGAGCCCCGAGCGCGGGCCGGACCCCAAGAGGCGCACGTCGTTGGCGATCTTGAACAGGCCCGCCGCAATGGCGGTCAGGGCGCCGTGGGCGAAGACGAGGCTGTCGTGGCAGGCGAGCGCCTCGAACTTGTTCGCCGCCGGGAGGAAAGGCAGCCCGGTCAGGTCGGCGATCGTCATGGCGAAGCGCTCGGCGAACTCTGGATGGGCGTTCAAGCCCGTCCCAACCGCGGTGCCGCCCTGGGCGAGGTCGAGGAGCGAGGGCAGCGTCGCCTCGATGCGCGCGATCCCGAGCTGGACCTGGGTCGCCCAGCCGCCGAACTCCTGGCCCAGGGTCACCGGCGTCGCGTCCTGCATGTGGGTGCGGCCGATCTTCACCACCTCGGCGAAGTCGTCCGCCTTGACGGCGAGTGCGTCGTGCAGGTGCTGCAGCGCCGGGATCAGGCGGTTGGTGATCTCCAGGACGGCGGCGACGTGCATGGCGGTGGGGAACGTGTCGTTCGACGACTGCCCGCGATTGACGTGGTCGTTGGGGTGGACCGGGTGCTTGCCGCCGCGCGGGTGGCCCAGCGCCTCGTTGGCGCGGTTGGCGATCACCTCGTTGGCGTTCATGTTCGACTGGGTGCCCGAGCCGGTCTGCCAGACGACGAGCGGGAACTCGTCGTCGAGCTTGCCCTGGGCGACGTCCGCGGCGGCGTCGGCGATCGGGTCGGCGATCTCCGGCGCGAGCTCGCCGAGCTCCTTGTTGGCCATGGCGGCGGCCTGCTTGACGAGGCCGAGCGCGCGCACCAGCGGGACCGGCATCCGCTCCTCGCCGATGCGGAAGTTCTCCAGCGAGCGCTGCGTCTGCGCACCCCAATAGCGTCTGGCGGGCACCCCGATCGGGCCGAACGTGTCGGTCTCGGTGCGCGTCTTGGGTTCAGCGCCCGCCCCGGCGTCCTGCGGGGCGGGCCCCGCGTCCTCTCGACCCATCTCAGACGACATGGCGCGGTCTCCCTTCGGCCGATCGAAGCCCCACATGTAACGCGAGAGAGGCCCGGCTGGCACCCCCCGTCCGCCGAGGCCCTCGAACGGAGAGCGCATGGACGAGCCGATCCTCGCGAGACCCCGCTTCCGCCCGCCCGCGCCGACGCCCGGGCGTGCGCCACCCGACCTGTTCGCCTTCCTGCGCCAGGCGCGTGACAATCCGCTCGCGACCTGGACGAAGGACCATTTCGAGAAGCCCGTCGTCTACGGCAAGGGCGTGCTCGGGCGCGTCATGGTGCTGAGCGAGCCCCGTGCCATCCGTCACGTGCTCGTGGAGAACGCGCAGAACTATCGCAAGGACCAGCTCACGCGCCGGGTGCTGGCGCCGGGGCTGGGGCAGGGCCTGTTCACGGCCGAGGGCGAGGACTGGCGCATGCTGCGCCGCACGCTCGCGCCGATGTTCTCTGCGCGCCACGTCGCCTCCTTCGGCGCGCCGATGGCGCAGGCGGCGCACAACCTCGGCCGCCGGCTGGTGCGCCGCGAGGGACGCACGGTCGACGTCGCCGTCGAGACCACGCGGCTCACGCTCGACGTGCTCGAGCGCACGATCTTCACCCACGGCCTGAAGCAGGACCCCGACGCGCTCGGGCGCGCCATCACCCGGCTCTTCGCCGCGATCGGCCCGGTCGACCCGCTCGACGTGCTCGGCCTGCCCGAATGGCTGCCGCGGGTCGGGCGCATCCAGGCGCGCCCGGCGATCGACTTCTTCGCCCGCGTCGTCGACGCGCTGATCGGCGGGCGCCGGGCGCTCGTCGAGAGCGGGGAGGCGGTGCCGCGCGACCTGCTCACGCTGCTGCTCGAGGCCCGCGACCCGGAGACGGGGGAGGGGCTCGACGATCTCGACGTGCGCGCCAACATCGTCACCTTCATCGGAGCAGGCCACGAGACCACCGCGAACGCCCTCACCTGGGCGCTCTACCTCGTCTCGCAGGCGCCCGACGTCCGCGCCCGGCTCGAGGCGGAGGTCGACGCCGTGACCGGGGACGGCCCGATCGCGGCGGAGCACGCCGGGGCGCTGCCCTACACCAAGGCGGTCGTCGAGGAGACGATGCGGCTCTACCCGCCCGCCGCCTTCATGAGCCGCGAGGCCATCGCGCAGGACCGCGTCGCCGGCATCCGGCTCCCGGCGGGGGCGATCGTGATGATCGCGCCCTGGGTGCTGCACCGCCACGCGCTGCTGTGGGACGACCCCGCCGCCTTCGACCCGAGCCGCTTCCTCGGCGAGGCCCGCGCCGGCATCGACCGCCACGCCTACCTGCCCTTCGGCGCCGGCCCGCGGGTGTGCATCGGCAACACCTTCGCGCTCCAGGAGGCGATGCTGGCGCTGGCCGAGATCGTCCGCGTCGCCCGCCTCGACCTCGCGCCCGGCACGCGCGTCGAGCCGGTCCAGCGCGTGACGCTGCGCCCGCGCGAGGGGATGCCGATGCGGGTGAGCCGGCGGCGGGGAGGCTGACGGGCGGGCCCGCGATCGCTCACCCGCGCGTGGGCCGTCCGTCCTGTGCCGCACCACCGCCGTATGTGTCCGTCGCTCCCGCCGCCGCGGATCCCGCGGCCCCGGATTCCGCCTGCGCCGCCTCCGCCCAGGCGGCGAGGCCGTCGGAGGCGGGCACCGCCCCCTCGCTCACGAGATCACGCCAGATCCAGGTGCATTGCACGAAGGCGGGCAGCCCGGCGGGGAGCATGATCAGGCACAGCGCCTCGAACACCGTCTCCTCGGAGAGCCCCGCCGCGAAGGCCGCGACGAGGTGGCGCCGGAAGCCCTCCGCCCCCCGCACGCAGCCGAAGGCGAGCGCGCAGGCGAGCTCGACCTCGCCGGGGGCGAGGCGGGCGCCGCCGCATGCCGGCCGGAGCGCGGCGCGCAATGCCTCCTCGCTCAGGCCCGGGATCGCCTCGGCCCAGTGCCGGGCGGCGAAGGCGACGGCACCGGCCTCGTGCGGGAGCCCGGCGATCCGGATCGCCAGTGCCGTCTCCTCGAGCGTCCCGCCGGCCTGCGCGAAGCGCACGGCGTGGTGGCTCGCCGTTCCGGAGCGGACGCTGACCAGGATCACGAGCCAGAGGAACTCGCGCAGATGGCGCTTCTCCGGCTCGACCGTGTTGATGCGCCGGTAGAGGCCGTCGAACAGGTCGAGGACGTCGGGGGCGAGCCGCGCCATCAGCCCGTGGTGCGGCAGCGTGTAGCCCCGGCCACGGCGCAGGCGCTCGAGCCGGTCGTCGGTGTCGCTCGGGTCCACTGGCGTCATCCTTTCAGGCCGAAGGCCCGATCGAGCCCGAAGATCCACTGCAGCAGCAGGATGAACCCGAGCGCGAGCAGGATGAGCAGCGTCGAGAGCGCGGCGATCATGGGGTCGAGCGAGAAGTCGATGTAGGCGTAGATCCGCACCGGCAGCGGCATGACCGTGGGATCGCTCAGGAACAGCGACACGGTCACCTCGTCGAAGGAGCTGATGAAGACGAAGATCACCGCCGCCATGATGGAGGGCGCGATCGCCGGCATCACGACCTTCCAGATCACCCGGAACGGCCCCGCGCCGAGGCTCTCGGCCGCTTCCTCGAGGGCGGGATCGAGCCCCGACAGGCCGGCCCCGACGGTGCGGACCACGTATGGGATCGTGATCACCACGTGCCCGATGAGGAGGCCGAGGAAGGACAGGCCGAGGCCGAGAACGCTGAGGCCCTGGAGCAGCGCGACGCCGGTCACGATCGTCGGCAGGACGAGCGGCGACATCACGAAGGCGCGAAACAGCTCCTGGTTCCGCATCGGGTAGCGGTGCATGAAGAGCGCGGTGAGGAGGCCGACCGCGAGGGCGACCACGGCGGTCGCGACGGCCAGGACGACGCTCTGGACGAAGGATCGCACGAACTCGTCGCGCTGGAACAACTGCTCGTACCAGCGCAGCGAGAACCCTTCGGGCGGGAACGTGACGATGTCGCCTGCGGTGAAGGAGGCTCCGCTGATGATGAGGAGCGGCACCGCGATGAAGACCAGCACGGCCCATCCGGCCGTATCCATTGCACGCCAGAACATCTCAGTAGCCCTTCTCTGCGAAAAGGCGCCCGTGCAGGAAGATCACGCTGAAGATCACCACCAGCAGCACGAAGACCAGCGTCGCCCCGATCGGCCAGTTGATCGCGATGGTGAACTTGTCGTAGATCACCGTGCTCACGGTGCTGACGTTGTTTCCGCCCAGCAGCGCGGGCGTGACGAAGGCGCTCACGGCGTGGCAGAAGACCAGCAGCAGCCCGACGCCGATGCCCGGCATGGACAGCGGCAGCAGGATCTTCAGCCAGATCTCGTGGCCGCGCGCGCCGAGGCTCTCGCCCGCCTCGATCAGGGCCGGGTCTATCCGGTCCATCACGCCCACGAGGCTGATGATCATCAGCGGCAGGTAGACGTGGACGAGGCCGACGACGACGGCGAAGAAGTTGTCGTTGATCGGCAGCGGCGCGTCGATCAGGCCGATGCCCGTGAGCGTCGTGTTGACGACGCCCGTGTCTCCCAGGATCACCAGCCAGGCGTAGGTTCGCACGACGAGGTTGATCAGCATCGGCGAGAGCGCGATCGTCATGATCACCGCCTTCGTCCGGGCCGAGGACCGCATGATCAGCAGGGCGACGGGATAGCCGAGCACGAGGGCGATGGCCGAGACGACGAGGCCCAGCCAGACCGTGCGCGCGATCAGCTCGAGATAGAACGGATCGCCGAGGACGGTGGCGTAGTTCGCGAGCGTGAAGGTCTCGCGGTAGAGGAAGGTCGAGCTGAACTCGTTGAACGTCATGCGCAGCATGAGCGCGTAGGGCAGGACGAGGGCCAGCGAGTAGATCAGCAGCAGCGGGCCGACATAGGCGCCGAAGGCGCCCGCCCGTCCGCGGCGGGTCGGCGCGGGCGCCGTCGTCGTCGTGGTCGCCACCATCGGTCAGCCCTCCGCCAGGAGGCGGCAATCGCCGGCTTCGGCCTCGACGGTGACCGGGTGGCCGAGCGGGAAGGCGGCGCCCTCCGCCGCGTCCAGCAGCGTCGTGATGATCCCGCGCTCGTAGGCGATCGCGACCTCGACGTGGATGCCGAAGAAGCGACGTCCGACCACCTTCGGATCGGACGGTTCCGAGGACGGGCTGATCCTGATCTTCCCGGCCGGTACGAAGATGGCGTGGTCGTCCAGGCGCGTGACGGCGTCCGCCCGCACCTCGAAGCGCGAGCGCGGCGACAGGACGATCTCGAGCCCGCCGGACGGGTTCTCCCGTAGATCGCCGCGGATCAGCGAGCCGGCGCTCACGAAATCGGCGACCCAGCCGGTCCGCGGATTTGCGAACAGGCGGGCCGGTGCGTCGACCTGCTCGATCACGCCGTCCTTCATCACGACGACGCGATCGGCCATGGACATGGCTTCCTCCTGGTCGTGCGTGACCATGATCGTCGTGATCCCCAGCCGCGACTGCAGGCCCTTGATCTCGGACTGCATCTGGACGCGCAGCTGCTTGTCGAGGGCGCCGAGGGGTTCGTCGAGGAGCAGGAGGTCGGGCTCGATCACGATCGCGCGCGCCAGCGCGACCCGCTGCTGCTGGCCTCCCGAGAGCTGTCGCGGCCGGCGATCGGCCATGGCGGACAGTCCCACGAGCCGCAGCGCTTCCTGCGTCCGCTCCTCGACCTCGGCCGCGGGCCTTCGCCGGCAGCGAAGGCCGAAAGCGACGTTGTCTCGGGCGGTCATGTGGGGAAAAAGTGCGTAGCTCTGGAAGACGATCCCGATGTTTCGCTCGCGGGGGCCGCTGCCTCCGAGATCCCGGCCGTGCAGCCGGATCGCTCCCGCCGACGGCGAGACGAAACCGGCGACCGCGCGCAGGAGCGAAGTCTTGCCGCAGCCCGAGGGTCCGAGCAGGGCGACGAATTCGCCCGCGGCGACGGTCAGGTCGATTTCCTTCAGTGCACGCAGGTGTCCGTATGTCACGTCCAGCCCGGAGATTACGAGCTGTTGTGCATCTCCGTCCCCGGAAGACACCTCCTGATTGCCATTTCTTCGCAAGATTCCCTCCCCCACAATCATTCTTCTGACAATACTGTTGACACCTTGGCCTGTCAAACGCAAGCTCCTCGCGTCTGCCGACAGCAAGGGGAGGACATCAGGCATGTCGATGAACACGAATTTTCCGCGACGCACGGTGCTGAAGGGGCTCGGGGCCGCCATGGTGGCTCCGCTCGCCATGCCGGCGATCGCACAGCCGCGACGGCGGCTGGTCGTGCAGGCCCCGGGTGGGGTCTACGAGGAGACGCTCCGGTCGAAGATCATTCCTGACTTCGAGGCGAAGCACGGCTACGAGGTCGTGTTCGTCGCGGGAAGCAGCCCGACCATCATTCCCAAGATCCTGGCCTCGCGCAGCAACCCGCCCTTCGACGTCGTGACGATCAACAACGACATCTCCTTCATCGGCCAGGAGGCCGACCTGTGGGAGACCGGAATCGCCGACAGGCTCCCGCTGCTGGACCGGATCTATCCGAGCATGAAGCCGCCGGAGACCGGGATGTACGGGCTGATGTATTATGAGTACCCGCTCGTATACAACACCAGTACCATGGATGCGCCGACGCGATGGATGGATCTCTGGGAGAAGGACATCACCGTTGCGGTACCGAACCTCGCCGCTTCCTACGGGATGACCTTCCTCTACATCGCCGCGCTGCTCCACGGCGGTGACGCCGAGAACCTGGATCCCGGGTTCGAGGCCATCAAGCGGCTGCCGCGCTACAAGATCTACAACAACGTCACGCAGGGCCTGAACCTGTTCCAGCAGGGTGAGGCCGATGCGGGGCTGTTCTATGGCCATCGCGCGCAGCAGATGATGAATTCCGGCCTGCCGATCGCGAAGGTCCGGCCGAGCGAAGGCATCTGGGGCCAGCGCACCGGCGCCCAGATCCCGCGCAACGCGTCGAACCTCGAGGGCGCGATCGAATGGATCAACATGGCCCTCGACGTGCCGTACCAGACGGAGCTGGCGCAGTTCCTCTACGCACCGACGAACATGGACGTCGTGCTGACGGGCGACGCCGCCGAGCAGAACCTGATGGGGGCAGAGCTGGCCGCGACCGTCCAGGAAGCCCCGTGGCAGATCATCCTCCCGCAGCGCGACGTCCTGCTCGACCGCTGGACGAGGGAGATCCGGTCGTAACCGTAATCTGTCGACACTTAGGTCGAATGTGAAAGTCGCGGGCGGCAGAACTCCAGTCGCCCGCGACGCATGCGCAATTAAAGATAGATTTCGATCTCCCGCTCGACGACGATCTCCTCGGGCGTCACCCGGCAGACGAAGGCGTGGGCCTCGACTCCGGCCGCCAGCCCCCGCGTGAAGGCGGCGGCGTAGGCCGGGTCGATGTCGGCTGCCGGAGCGAAGCGCTCGGCCTCCATCTGCACGATGGTGACGAGGGCGGCGCGGGCGCCCGCGCGGACCATTGCGGCGAGCTCGTCGAGATGGCGGGCGGAGCGCGCGGCGATGCAGTCCGGGAACTCGGCGAGGCCATCGTGGCGCATCAGGTGGCAGTTCTTCACCTCGAGATAGAGCGGCGGCAGGCCATCTCCCTCGAGCAGGAAGTCGACGCGGCTGCGCGTCCCGTAGGCGATTTCCGGCCGCACGCGCGCGTAATCCCGGAACGGCGCGAGCGCCCCCGCGGCCAGCGCCTCGGCGACGAGCCGGTTGGGCGTCGCCGTGTTGACGCCCACGAGCCGCGCCGCGCCGCCGCGCATCGGCGCCGCCTCGACGATCTCCCAGGACCAGGCGAGCTTGCGCTTCGGGTTGGTGGAGGCCGACAGCCACACCCGCGCGCCCGGCTCCGCCAGCCCCAGCATGGCGCCGGGATTGGCCACGTGCGCGGTCGCCTCCGTGCCGTCCGGCAGGACGACGTCGGCGAGGAAGCGCTTGTAGCGGCGGATCAGGCGGGCCTCGACGAGGGGGGCGGGGAAGCGCATGGGGCGGGGATAGCGCGCGGGAGAGGCGAGGGCAACGGGAGCGCCTCCACCTCCCCACCGGGGAGGTCGGCCGCGCAGCGGCCGGGTGGGGGTGAGCGGTCGCGATTTGCCGCCACCGTCTCGCCCCCACCCGTCGGCCTCCGGCCGCCGACCTCCCCGAGGGGAGGTGTCGGCCGCCACGCCCTCGCGCGCGCTTGCTCCCCGCCGCCCCCGGCGCTAAAGCCTCTCCACGAGGTGCCAAGCATGAGCGAGAGCGTCACCGCGGCGATCCTGGTGATCGGCGACGAGATCCTGTCCGGACGAACCAAGGACAAGAACATCGGCCATATCGCCGAGTACCTGACCGCGCTCGGCATCGACCTGCGCGAGGTGCGGGTCGTCCCCGACGTCGAGGACGAGATCGTCGCGGCGGTGAGCGCGCTGCGGGCGCGCTACACCTACCTGTTCACAACCGGCGGAATCGGCCCGACCCACGACGACATCACCGCCGACAGCGTGGCGAAGGCGCTCGGGCGGGCGATCGACGTCGATCCGCGCGCGGTCGCGGCGATGCGCGAGCGCTACACGGAGGGCGAGCTCAATGCCGCGCGCCTGCGCATGGCCCGCATCCCCGAGGGCGCGGAGCTGATCGACAACCCGATCTCCAAGGCGCCGGGCTTCATGGTCGAGAACGTGATCGTGATGGCGGGCGTACCCTCGATCATGCAGGCCATGCTCGATGCGGTCGCGCCGCGCCTGCGCACCGGGACCCGCATGCAGGTGGAGACGCTCGATGCCGGCGGGCTCGCCGAGGGCGCCTATGCCGAGGCGCTGGCGGAGCTCGCGGGGGCGCATCCGGGCGTCTCGATCGGCTCCTACCCGTCCTTCACCGGCGCGGGCTTCCGCAACCAGGTCGTCCTGCGCGGGCGCGAGGCGGCCGCCGTCGCCGCCGCGGCGGGGGATGTCCGCGCGCTCCTCGCCCGGCTCACCGGCGACAACGCTCCGATCTGACACCCCGCGCCGTCCACGCACAGACGAGAGACCGCCCTCATGACCGCTGCCAACCCCAAGGCCTTTCCCGTCTCCTGGGACCAGTTCCACCGCGACGCCCGGGCGCTCGCCTGGCGCCTGGCCGAGAGCGGACCCTACGAGGGCCTCGTCTGCATCACCCGCGGCGGGCTCGTGCCGGCGGCGATCGTGGCGCGCGAGCTCGAGATCCGGCTGATCGAGAGCGTCTGCGTCGCCAGCTACCACGACTACAAGGCCCAGGGGCAGCTCCAGGTCCTCAAGGAGATCGCCCCCGCGGTGCGCGCGCTGGGCGACGGCGCGGGCAAGGGCGTGCTCGTCATCGACGACCTCGTCGACACCGGCAAGACCGCCCGCGTCGTGCGCGAGATGCTGCCCAACGCGCATTTCGCCACGGTCTACGCCAAGCCTGCAGGGCGTCCGCTCGTCGACACCTTCATCACCGAGGTCAGCCAGGACACCTGGATCTACTTCCCCTGGGATCTCGGCTACGCCTTCCAGCCGCCGATCCGCGACGGCGCGTCCGGCTGAGGTTGCGCAGGGCGCCCCGTCCGAAGCTGCGACCGTCCTGAGGCGGAGCTCACCGGCGCAGGACGGGCCTGCCGGTGCGTGCGGCGGAACGACGGCGGCACTGTCGCGGTTGTCGCGGCGGGGCTTTGCCATACAATCGACATATGCCGCACACCGATTCCCTTCGCCAACCCGAGCGCCTGCGCCGCACCCTGTTCGGCGCGCTTGTCGCCGCGCGCGACCGATTCGGCAAGACCTTCGTCATTCTGGAGGACCAGCAGCGCCAGCCGCTCACCTACCAGCGCCTCGTGCTCGGCGCGCTGGTCCTCGGGCGCAAGCTCGCCGAGGGCACGCGGCCCGGGGAGCGGGTCGCCCTGATGATGCCGAGCGTGCAGGCCGCGGCCGTCGCGCTCTTCGGGCTCAACGCGACCGGCCGGGTGGCGGCCATGCTCAACTTCACCGCCGGCGCGCGCAACCTGCGCGCCGCCTGCGAGACGGCGGGCATCGCCACGATCGTCACCTCGCGCAAGTTCATCCAGGATGCCGGGCTCGACGAGCCGCTCGCCGCGATCGCCGAAGGGCGACGGGTCGTCTACCTGGAGGACGTCCGCGCCGCGATCACGAGCCTCGACAAGATTCGCGCGCTCCTCGCCGCGCAGTTCCGGGCAAAGGCGATCGCCGGGCGCGCCGGCGGGCCGGACGACCCGGCGGTGATCCTGTTCACCTCCGGCGCCGAGGGCGCGCCGAAGGCGGTGTGCCTGACGAACGCCAACGTCATCGCCAACGCGGTCCAGATCGCCGAGCACGCCGGCGACGCGCTGACGACCACGGACACCATCTTCTCGCCGCTGCCGGTCTTCCACTCGTTCGGCCTCACCGCCGGCCTCGTGCTCGGCCTGCTCAACGGCTACAAGGTGGTGCTCTATCCCAGCCCGTTGCACTACCGCATGATCCCCAAGCTGATCGCGGGCACCAAGGCGACGATCCTGCTCGCCACGGACACCTTCCTGCAGGGCTACGCCCGCGCGGCCGGGGAGGGCGATCTCGCCAGCGTTCGCTTCGTGATCGCGGGTGCCGAGCGCATCAAGGACGAGACGCGCAGGCTCTACGCTCGCTCCGGCACCGAGATCCTGGAGGGCTACGGCGCGACGGAATGCGCGCCGGTGCTCGCCTGCAACCTGCCGGGCCGCAACCGGCACGGCTCGGTCGGACCGTTCCTGCCGGCGATCGAGTGGCGGCTCGATCCCGTGGAGGGCATCCACCAGGCGGGCCGGCTCGTCGTGCGCGGCCCCAACGTCATGGCGGGTTACCTCGTCCCGGACGGAACCGGGCACGTCGAGCCGCCGCCGGACGGCTGGTACGACACCGGGGACATCGTCTCGGTCGAGGACGGGTTCGTCACGATCCGCGGGCGCGCCAAGCGCTTCGCCAAGATCGGGGGGGAGATGGTCTCGCTCGCCGCGGTGGAGACGATGGTCCAGGAGCTCTGGCCCGAGTACAATCACGTCGTCGTCGCCCTGCCGGACGCGCGCAAGGGCGAGCAGCTCGTGCTCGTCACCGACAAGCCGGAGGCGGACCGGGACGCCGTCCTCGCCCATGCCCGGGATCGCGGCTTCCCCGAGCTGTGGGCGCCGCGCGCTGTCCTCGTCGTCGCTGCCGTCCCGGTGCTCGGGTCGGGCAAGATCGACCACGTCGCGACCGTGGAGATGGCCCGGTCGCTCCTTCCGATGCTGTAAAATCAGGCCCGCGGCACGGCGTCGGAGAAGGCGTGGACCTCGGCGATGGCGAAGCGGGTCTCGACCGGGCGGCCGGGTGACGTGCGGCCCCAGAACCCGCGCTCCCTCTCGAAGCCGAGGCTCGGGAAAGCCGAAAGCTTGTCGAGGATGAAGGCGACGGCCTCCTCGTGGCGGCAGAACGCGTCGGGAAACGTGTCGCTCTCGACGGTGCGCTCGTCCGGTCCCACCACGCGCCATGTGACGGCGTAGGCCATGGCTCCCTCCTGCATTTTTTCCGCACCTGTAAGGATACCGATCGCAGGCGAGCCGTCCAGGGAGATGTCGTTCGATGGTTTCCAGCGTCTCGCGAACTTTACACATGCCGTTGCGTCAAATGCCGACCCGATCGGCGGGCACGGCACGCTCCACGGGCGGCGGAATCCGGGTCTCCACTCCCGACTGTTGAAAACCGGAATGCGAAAGGGTTAACGTCGCTCGGCCGACCCACTTTCCCGCAGTGCGATTCGATGCCCGACGAGGACCAGCCGCATTTTCACGGCCATCGCGACCGCCTTCGCGCGCGCTTCGTGGAGGTCGGAGGCGATTCGCTGCCGGACTACGAGCTGCTCGAGCTCGTGCTGTTCCGCTCCATCCCGCGGCGGGACGTGAAGCCGCTCGCCAAGGACCTGATCCGCCGCTTCGGCGGTTTCGCGGAGGTGCTGGGCGCCTCGAGCGGGCGTCTCGCCGAGGTCGGCGGGCTGGGCGAGGCGACGATCACGGACCTCAAGATCCTGGAGGCGGCGAGCCGGCGGCTCGCCCGCGGCGCGATCGCCAAGCGGCCCGTGCTCCCGTCCTGGGCGGCGGGGCGGGAATATTGCCGGGCCGCGAGGGAGTTCGCGGAGCGCGCGCAGTTCCGCATCCGGTTCCTCGACAAGAAGAACGCGCTCATCGCCGACGAGGTGCAGCAGTCGGGGACGGTGGACCATACGCCGGTCTACGTGCGCGAGGTGGTCAAGCGCGCGCTGGAGGTCTCGGCCTCGGCGATCATCCTCGTGCACAACCACCCTTCGGGCGATCCGACCCCGTCGGCCGCGGACGTGCGCATGACCCGCGAGATCGCGGACGCGGCACGCCCGCTCGGCGTCCTGGTCCACGACCACATCATCGTCGGTCGCGACGGGCACGCGAGCCTCAAGGGGCTCAAGCTGATGTGAGCGGGGGAACGCCCGGTCCGGCTCGGGATGCGCGTATGCGGCGCCCGGCTCCGATCAGTGCAGGCGCCGGCTCGCGACGATGCGCACGGGGGAGGGCTGCGGGCGCATCAGCGTCCAGCCTTGGCGGTCGAGCGCGATGGCGCGGCGCACCAGCTCCGCGGCTCGGGCGGTGAAGCCCTCGTCGCGCAGGATGCGGGCCTGCTTGACCATGACGCGGGCGAGATCGAGGAGCCTACGGGCCTTCTGTCGGGTCTGCATGAGTGTCGTCCTTCGTTGGGTCGATGCGCACGGCGCACGACCCGTATTCGCGAGTTTGGACCCTCGCGCACCATCCGCCAAGCATGATCGGCGGCCCCTCCGTGCAAAGGCGACCGTGCGCCGCAGGTCCGCCGGCCTCGCCGCCGCGTAGGCCGAGCGATGCGTCGGGCAGGGACAGGAGCGGCGAAAGCGTGGTGGACGAAGGGATCTCTCGTATCGCGGTGGTCGGGGCAGGGCTGTCTGGCGTGATCGCCGCGCGCGACCTCGCCGCCGCCGGTCGGCGCGTTCACATTGTCGAGAAGAGCCGCGGGGCGGGCGGTCGGATGGCGACCCGCAGGAACCCCGAGGGCCTCGCCTTCGACCACGGTGCGCAGTACTTCCGCCCCCACGGCCCGGCCTTCGCGGCCGAGGTCGCGGCCTGGATCGCCGCCGGTCTCGCGGCCCCGTGGAGCGGGAACGGCCGCGTCGTCGGCACGCCGACGATGAACGCGCCGGTGCGGGCGCTCGCCGGCGGGTTGCCGCTCAGCGTCGGCGCGACCGTCTCCGCCATCGAGGGCGCGCCCGGGCGCCGGGAGCTCGCGCTCGCCGAAGGCGGCCGCCTCGGTCCGTTCGCGGCCGTCCTCGTCACCGCGCCTGCGCCGCAGGCGGCCGCGCTCCTCGAGCCGGTCGCCCCCGGCCTCGCCGCGGCGGCCGCCGGTGCGCGCTACGCGCCGTGCCTCGCGCTGATGCTCGCCTACGCGCCGGAGGCGCTGGCGCGCGAGCCGCTGCCGGCGGATCGCCCCGATCATCCGACGATCGCCTGGATCGCCGAGGACGGCACCAAGCCCGGGCGGGCCGACGGCGCCCCGCGCCGCATCGTCGTGCATGCCACGCCGGGCTGGTCGCGCGCGCATCTGGAGGAGACGCGCGACTCGATTGCGCAGGCGCTCCTCGCCGAGGCCGCGCCGCTGCTGGGCGCGACGGCCGCGCCGCTGCACATGGCGGCGCAGCGCTGGCGCTATGCCCTCGTCGAGGAGCCGCTCGGCCGGGACTGCCTCTGGGATCCAGCGGCGGGCCTCGGCGCCGCCGGCGATTGGTGCATCGGCGGGCGGGTCGAGGCCGCCTACGACAGCGGCCGGGCCCTCGCCCGCGCCGTGCTCGAGGAGACGTCCGCATGAGCCGCCAGGATCTCCCCCCGGGCGAGCGCCCCGCCGCCCCGGACGTCACGGTCTACTACGACGGCGCCTGCCCGCTCTGCCGCGCGGAGATCGGGCACTACGCCCGCTGCCGCGGCGCCGAGCGCGTCGCCTTCGTCGACGTCTCCGACGAGGCCGCCGATCCGGGGCCGGACCTGCCGCGCTCCGCGGCGCTCGCCCGCTTCCACGTGCGCGACGCCGACGGGCGCCTCGTCTCCGGCGCCGCCGGCTTCGCGCGGCTCTGGCGCGTCCTCCCGGCCTGGCGCCCGGCCGCCGCGATCGCGGGCCTCCCGGGCGTGGGGACGCTGCTGGAGCGCGCTTATAGGGGCTTCCTTCCCTTGCGGCCGTTCCTGGTGCGCATGGTCTCGCGAGGCAGTCGAAAATAGTTTTGCCGCTGCATTGCCCGGGTTTTCACGCGAAGCGTGTCGTTTCTTGTCCGCGCGAACGTCCGCAACGGTCAAC
>JBNPEA010000107.1:0-18562 GCA_051117315.1 Salinarimonas sp.
GTGACTCCCAGTGGCCTTTCGAGTACATGCAGCCCGACTTCTTCATCCACGGCCCCGTGACGGCCCTCCTGCGCTCCGACGGGCCGACCACGCCCTCCTCGTTCACCGAGTAGTCCGTCAGCCGCATCACCGAGGATTATTACGACAGCCCCGAGGCGGACAATTTCTACTTCAACATCTGGGGCGGCGAGGACATCCACGTCGGCATGTACGAGGAGACGCCGGACATCCGCCTCGCCAGCCGGCGCACGGTGGAGACCATGGCGGATCGGCTCACCGACCTCACCGAGAAGAGCCGCGTCCTCGACATCGGCGCCGGCTACGGCGGCTCGGCGCGCTACCTCGCCAGGAGCCGGGGCTGCGACGTCGTCTGCCTCAACATCTCGGAAGCTCAGAACGACACCAACCGCTTCCTCAACCGCCGGCAGGGCCTCGCCCGGCTGGTCGACGTGGTGCACGGCTCCTTCGAGGACATCCCGCGCCCGGACGCCTCCTGCGACGTGGTCTGGTCGCAGGACGCGATCCTGCACTCGGGCAATCGCGAGCGCGTCTTCGAGGAGGTGAAGCGGGTGCTGCGCCCGGGCGGCGAGTTCATCTTCACCGACCCGATGCAGGCGGACGACGTGCCCGAGGGCGTTCTGCAGCCGGTCTACGACCGCATCCACCTGCGCAGCCTCGGCTCCTTCGGCACCTACCGGGAGATGGCCGAGCGCCTCGGCTTCGAGACGCTCTCCCTCGACGACCGCACGCCCAACCTGCGCCGGCACTACCAGCGCGTCGGCGAGGAGCTGCGGGCGCGCTACGACGAGATCGTCGAGGTGTCCTCGCAGGCCTTCGTCGACCGCATGCTGGTGGGGCTCGACAATTGGGTGGCCGCCGCCGATTCGGGCTGGCTCGCCTGGGGCGTCCTGCACTTCCGCAAGGCGTGAGGCGTCAGCGCTTCCGGCGCGGCGGGGGCGGCCGAATTGCCCCCGCCTTCCGGCTCGGCTAAGCACCGGACGCGCATCGCGCCAGGGGAGCGCATCCGGATGAATGCCGACACGCCAGACCTATCCGAGCTCGCAGGCCTCGCCCGCCGCATCGCCGAGGCGCTGGAGCGCCTGGCGCCGCCGGCCCCGGCCCCGTTCGACCCCGTCGCCGCGGACGCCTTCGTCTGGAAGCCCGACCGCGGCCATCTCGCCCCGGTGGCGAAGGTCAACCGCGTGGCGCTCGCGCTCCTGCACGGCATCGACCGGGTGCGCGATACGCTGCTCGACAACACGAGCCGCTTCGCCGACGGCCTGCCGGCGAACAACGCGCTCCTGTGGGGCGCGCGCGGCATGGGCAAGTCCTCGCTGGTGAAGGCGGTTCATGCCGAGGTGAACGAGCGGCGCGGGTCGCGCCCTCCGCTCAAGCTCGTCGAGATCCACCGCGAGGACATCGAGAGCCTGCCCGAGTTGATGAACCTCGTGCGCCCCGACGCCCACCGCTTCCTCGTCTTCTGCGACGATCTCTCCTTCGACGCCGACGACACCTCCTACAAGGCGCTCAAGGCCGTGCTCGAGGGCGGCGTCGAGGGCAGGCCCGAGAACGTGCTGTTCTACGCCACCTCCAACCGCCGCCACCTGATGCCCCGCGACATGGTCGACAACGAGCGCGCCACCGCCATCAACCCCGGCGAGGCGGTCGAGGAGAAGGTCTCGCTGTCGGATCGGTTCGGGCTCTGGCTCGGCTTCCACAAGTGCTCGCAGGACGAGTACCTCGCCATGGTGTTCGGCTATTGCGATGCGCTCGGGCTGCCCGGCGTCGATCGCGAGGCGGTGCGGCGGGAGGCGCTGGAATGGGCGACGACGCGCGGCGCGCGCTCGGGGCGCACCGCCTTCCAGTACATCCAGGACCTCGCCGGGCGCATGGGTCATCGGCTCTCGTGAGCCTCGCGCGCCGGCCCGGGACGGTCTAGGCTGCGAAACGTTTCGAACCCGAGCCCGTCCGCGCGGGTTCGGTAAGGCCGCGCGCCCGACGGCGCGCCTCCCGAGAGCCCGACAGCCATGACCAGAACCGCCCTCGCCTCCTTCGCGCGCCTCCAGCGCCCCTGGTTCGACCTGTGGCTCGCATCGGCGCGGCTCGGCCTCGAATCCCAGGCCGTGGTGGGGCTGCGCCTCTTCGGCATGGCGACCGGCGCCGTCCCCGCCGCCCGCGAGGCCGGGCTGATGGTGCCCGAGAAGCTCGGCGCGCTGGCCGACGCGCACTACCTCGTCGCCCGCGCCGCGCTCACCGGCCGCGGCCCGGCCACCGCCGAGGACGTGGTGCGCATCTACCGCCGCCGCGTGCGCGCCAACCGCCGGCGGCTGACGCGGGTGGGGTGAGAGGGGCGGCTCAGCCGCCGAGCACGACGGCGTGCATGATCCGCCCCGGCAGCAGCGTGAACGCGCCGGTGAGCACGAGGGCGAAGACGTAGAGCATGATCATCGTCGTGCGATGCGCCCGCAGCTTTCGCCGCCGCGCCTCCACGATGCCCAACGCGAGCATCACCGTGGTGAAGGCCGACAGGCCGTGGATCCACGAGAACGGCCCGATCAGCGGCTGGTACACGAAGCCGAAGGACGACAGCGTCACCGCCAGCATCAGCGCCACCCAGACCCAGCCGAGCACCCGATGCGCCCCGCCGCCCTTGCGGCCCGTGAGCTGCACGGCGCCGACCAGCAGCGCGCCGATCGCCGCGAGGGCGTGGACCTGGACGAGCAGCGGGGCTGCGAGGAGCGGAGCGAGGGTCATCGGCGGGCGCAGGAGGTTGGGACGCGATGTGACGCGATGTGACGCGTGCTAACATCGGGTCGCAAGGGTGTCGATGCATTTCGCGCCGCCCTCAACTGCTGGACCTATTTTTCGTCGGAGAGACCCCGCGTCTCCAACCACTCCGCGACGATTCGCCGGATCAGAGCCGATCGCGACGGCCTGCCCGGCTCCTGCACGGCGGCGCGGTCGAGGCCCTCGCGCATCTTTGGCGAGAGGCGGATCGCTGTCACCGGGTCTTGTCCCGTCGCTGGGCGGCCACGCTTTTTAGGTACTACGTTTTCACTTGACATCGATTCTTCTCGTAGTACATATTTGCGAATGCCCAGCGAGGAGCGCCGCCGTGGACAGTCATAGCACAGAGAGCCTGCCCGATCACCGGGACGCCCGCCTTCTGCGCCTGGGCGCCGCGCTCGACGGCGCCGTCGACGCCTACTGGCTCGCCGAGGACGCGCTGCGGGACGGGTCAGAACGGATGGCAAGCGTCATCGACGCTGGCTGGAGCGTCTGCATGGCGATCGCCGAGCGCATCTGCGCGACCCCGGCGCAGACGCTGGACGGGCTTCGGGTGAAAGCGCGGGCGTTGGCAATCTTAAGCACGGAAGATATGGTACAAGAAAATCGGAGCCGAAGTACGACTATCGCCCAAGACATCGTCCGGATTCTCGGTGGATGAAGCAGCTAGGATTGAATGTGGGCGCCTATCCGCTCAACGATGCTCAAGAGGCGCTCTAAGAGTGGCTGCCATACCGGCATCGCACTTATGGATGCAGAGCTTCCAGCGGCACTCAGAATTCTCTCTCCAAATCCATAGCTCTGTAGCAATAGACGCTTTTTTGATGTTAGAACGGTCGCATCCTCAGTCAAGTCAGTGATTTCCTTATCAACTGACGCTACAATATACGCCATCTGCGCCAAACGATCAGCAACGATTGTTAGCTGCTCCGTTGCGATACCACCTTCCTCGGCGGCTCGTGAGATATCACGCAACTCTTTTAAGGCAGTCACGAGATCCATCCCAACATTAAAGTTATCACTTATAGTTGCATCTTCATATTCACGCTCCCTACTCAATGTAAGTGAAAAATGACTGACTATCAATCGATGATTATTACTCAGTCGTGCAAATGCTTCAACAAGTCCCTGATGGAGCCAATCTTTGGATTCATCGCCTCCGATTGTTGAGCTGATGATGCTATAATGATCTTCAAGCAGACCTAAGATTGGGCGTGCGCCTCGCGCAGCGAGTTCATTCGCATATTCAGAAAGTGAGATTCTTAGAAATGGAGGGGAATTTCCAGGAATTCCTGCTAGCAGTGTCCTAACGATCGATTGTTAGCAGATTGGAAGCTGGATGAGATCATCCGTTGGAATTGGTTTGTCAAATGTCTGATTTGGCACCACATCCAGCTGATTATTTGACGAAACAAGAACGTCCGGACTTGCGCTGCGCACAATTCGTCTGAGACGAATATCACGTGAACTTCCAAGAATTCTATTTATCTCATCGGAGATTTCATTTATATTGACTTCATCGTAAATAAGAGAGAATTGCAGTTCCCGAAATATTCGCTTCGATTCTTCGGACCTTGGAAGCGGTGCGACAGCTACTCCTAAAATTGGGACGCCCAAATCACGGAGTACGCCAATTTGTTTCTCCAATATTGGCTCATCCCCAAAGCGATTACCGCCTGTTGTTTTAGTTAAGAACACGACGGCTAGATCGGCCTGCGCGACGGCTCGGTAATAGTTTGAAACAAACTCTTTTTCCGATGCAATGGCGACAGGGGCTATTACCTCAAGGCCGTCATTCAACAAGCGCTCCCTAAGGCGATGCGCATATGAGGAGCCGCGGGTTTCGAACATAAGAATAATGCGAATCTTCATTGACCGATCCACGCTGCCCCTTCCAATCGGAGTTATCGTACGATCCTACATGATTAGCCCATAAGTTGAAGTGAGCGCCCATGCCCTCCCCCACGGCCCTCGACGGGGCCCCCGCCTCCCTCCCGCGCGCGATCCGCGACGCCGTGCTCGGCATCGGGCTCCTGTCGGGCATGGATGCCGCCGTGAAGCTCGCGACCGTCTCGCTGCCGGTCGTGCAGGTGACGTTCCTGCGCTTCGCCTTCGGAGCGATGGCGATCGCGGTGGCGGTCGCCTGGACGCGCCCGCGGATCCCGACCTGGGAGGCGCTGCGGATCAACTTCGTGCGCGGGCTCCTCGTCGTGGCGACGGGCTTGAGCTTCTTCACCGCGCTCTCCCGCCTGCCGCTGGCGGAGGCGACGGCGCTCTCCTTCCTCGCGCCGAGCTTCATGGCGCTGTTCGGCGCCCTGATCCTGAAGGAGCGGGTCGGCGGCCGTGCGCTGGCGGCGCTCGCCATCGGATTCGCCGGCATGCTGGTGATCGTGTTCGGGCAAGGCGGGTTTTCAGGGGGAAGCACGTCCGGCGCCGGGCTCGACCCGATCGGCGTCGCGGCGGGGCTCGCGGCGGCTTTGTTCTACGCGCTCGCCATGGTGCTGGTGCGCGCCCGCGCGCGGATCGACGGGGTCGTCACCATCGTGGCGCTGCAGCACCTGTTCCCCGCCCTCGTGCTCGCCGGCCCCGCCGCCTTCGTCTGGGAGCCGCTCCCGCTCGATCTCGTCTGGCTGTTCTGCCTCGTCGGCACGCTGGGCGTCGGCGGTCACCTGCTGCTGGCGCGCGCCTTCCGCTCCGCCGAGGCCGCCCGCATCGCGCCGATCGACTACACGGCGCTGGTCTGGGCGGCGGCGCTGGGGCTCGTGCTCTTCGGCGAGGTGCCCGGCCTCGCGACGCTCGCGGGCGCGGTGCTGATCGTGGCGGGGGCGGTGGTGGCGTCGCGGCGGTGAGGTGCAGGCCCGGTCGACCCGGGTGGCCGGCATCACGCATCCCTTGAACGTATTTGCAGTATTATATAATTTCTCGATTGCATTTTCGGATCGGCTCGGATAGAGGCGTGGACACGAGATCGGGAGGGACCGCGCCGATGCCGTCCGGGCCGTCCATGGACGAGACTCCGTCGCCGGCCTCCTCGCGTCGGGACGAGCGACCGCGGGAGCGCGTCGTCGCCGTTCTGGCGATGATCGGCTCCGCGGCCTGCTGGGGCTCGGCCACGGTGATGTCGCGGGATCTGCTCTACGAGATACCGCCGGTGACGCTCCTCGTCGTGCAGCTCGCCGCGAGCGTCGCCTTCCTCATCGTGCTCTCGGCGCCGCAGGCGTTCTGGCGCTATCGTACACGCGCCTTCGGGCGGGCGGCGTCGATCGGCCTGCTCGAGCCCGGAGCCACCTATGCGATCGGGCTCGTCGGGCTCGCGCTGACGACCGCGGGCAGCGCCACGCTGATCGGCGCCTCCGAGCCCGTCCTCATCCCGCTCGTCGCTTTCCTCCTGTTCGGCCATCGGCCGACACGGCGTCTCGTCGTCTGCATCGCCATCGCGACCGGCGGCCTGCTGCTGGTCTTCAGCGCGTCGGCGAGCCTGCCGGGAGCGAGCCCGCTCGGCGACCTGCTGATCGTGGTCGCCACGATGACGGCGGCGACCTACGTGGTGCTGTCGGCGCGGATCGCGGCGGACTTCCCGTCCGCGACGCTCGCTTCCGGGCAGCAGGGTGTCGGGCTCGCGTTCGCGCTGGCGCTCTTCGCGGCGGTCGTCGCGACGGGGATGGACACGAGCGGCTTCTCGGCTCTCACGCCGGGTCTGCTGGCCTATGCGGCGGCGTCCGGCATCGTGCAGTACGCGCTCGCCTTCTGGCTCTACCTGATCGGGCTCCGGCGCGTCTCGGCGGGCGCGGCCGGGCTGTGGCTGACGCTGATCCCGATCTTCGGGCTCGGCGGCGCCTACCTCGTCCTCGGCGAGGTGCCGACGATGCCCATGCTGCTGGGCGCCGCGCTGATCCTGCTCGCGGTGACGCTCGGGCGCAACGAGGCCTGAGGCTCGAGACCGCGCTCGGGCGCACGCCTCCGCCTGCCTGGCGCGGGGCGACTTCCGCCGGCCTCGTCCTTGACAAGGCGCCGCATCCCGCCTATCTCGCGAGCACGCTTTGGCACTCCCGTCGCGTGAGTGCTAACAGCCCTGAGCAACCCGGACATCGGGCGTGTTCTACCCGAGCGCGCCCCGCCTGCAAAGAGGACGCCATCCATGAACTTCCGTCCCCTGCACGACCGCGTCGTCGTCCGCCGTATCGAGGCGGAGGAGAAGACGAAGGGCGGGATCATCATCCCCGACACCGCCAAGGAGAAGCCCCAGGAGGGCGAGATCGTCGCCGTCGGCCCGGGCGCCCGCGACGAGACCGGCAAGGTCCAGCCGCTGGACGTCAAGGCCGGCGACCGCGTGCTGTTCGGCAAGTGGTCGGGCACCGAGGTGCGCATCGATGGCCAGGATCTCCTCATCATGAAGGAGTCGGACATCATGGGCGTCGTCGCCGCGTGAGCGGACGGCCGCACCCGTCGACGCATCCGCGATGAACAGCCCTCGTCGCGCGCCGGCCCCAGCGCCGGCCCCGAGGGCCGCAGACTGAAGGATACGAGCACATGGCAGCCAAGGAAGTTAAGTTCTCCTCCGACGCCCGCGAGCGCATGCTGCGCGGCGTCGACATCCTCGCCGACGCGGTGAAGGTGACGCTGGGCCCGAAGGGCCGCAACGTCGTCATCGAGAAGTCGTTCGGCGCCCCCCGGATCACCAAGGACGGCGTCACCGTCGCCAAGGAGATCGAGCTCGCCGACAACTTCGAGAACATGGGCGCCCAGATGGTGCGCGAAGTGGCCTCGAAGACCAACGACCTCGCCGGCGACGGCACGACCACCGCGACGGTGCTCGCCCAGTCGATCGTCAAGGAAGGCGCCAAGGCGGTCGCCGCCGGCATGAACCCGATGGACCTCAAGCGCGGCGTCGACATGGCCACCGCCGCGGCGGTCGCCGACATCCAGGCGCGCGCCCGCAAGGTCGCCTCGACGGGCGAAGTCGCCCAGGTCGGCACCATCTCCGCGAACGGCGACGCGCTGATCGGCGAGATGATCGCCAACGCGATGCAGAAGGTCGGCAACGAGGGCGTCATCACGGTCGAGGAGGCGAAGACCGCCGAGACCGAGGTCGACATCGTCGAGGGCATGCAGTTCGACCGCGGCTATCTCTCCCCGTACTTCATCACGAATGCGGAGAAGATGATCGCCGAGCTCGACGATCCCTACATCCTCATCCACGAGAAGAAGCTCTCCTCGCTGCAGGCGATGCTGCCGATCCTCGAGTCGGTCGTGCAGTCGGGCAAGCCGCTGCTGATCGTCGCCGAGGACATCGAGGGCGAGGCGCTCGCCACCCTCGTCGTCAACAAGCTGCGCGGCGGCCTCAAGGTCGCGGCCGTCAAGGCTCCGGGCTTCGGCGATCGCCGCAAGGCCATGCTCGAGGACATCGCCATCCTCACGGGCGGCACCGCCGTCTCCGAGGACCTCGGCATCAAGCTCGAGAACGTGACCCTCGAGATGCTCGGCCGCGCCAAGCGGGTGCGCATCGAGAAGGAGAACACCACGATCATCGACGGCGCCGGCTCGAAGGACGACATCGAGGCCCGCGTCTCGCAGATCAAGGCGCAGGTCGAGGAGACCACCTCGGACTACGACCGCGAGAAGCTCCAGGAGCGCCTGGCCAAGCTCGCCGGCGGCGTCGCGGTCATCCGCGTCGGCGGCGCGACCGAGGTCGAGGTCAAGGAGAAGAAGGATCGCGTCGACGACGCCCTCAACGCCACCCGCGCGGCGGTCGAGGAAGGCATCGTGCCGGGCGGCGGCGTCGCGCTGCTGCGCGCCAAGGTCGCGGTCGCCAAGCTGACGTCCGACAACCCGGACATCCGCGCCGGCATCAAGATCGTGCTGCGCGCGCTCGAGCAGCCGATCCGCCAGATCGCCGAGAACTCCGGCGTCGAGGGCTCGATCGTCGTGGGCAAGATCCAGGAGAACGCCTCCGAGACCTTCGGCTTCAACGCCCAGACCGAGGAGTACGTCGACATGCTGCAGGCCGGCATCGTCGACCCCGCCAAGGTCGTGCGCACGGCGCTCCAGGACGCCTCATCCGTGGCGGGCCTGCTGATCACCACCGAGGCCATGATCGCCGAGGCCCCCAAGCGGGAGTCGGCCGGCGGCGGCGGCGGCGGCATGCCGGGCGGCATGGGCGGCATGGGCGACATGGGCTTCTGAGCCCGGCGCTCGTCCCGCACCCTGCGGGACGCGAGAAAGACGAAAGGCCCCCGGGGAGATCCGGGGGCCTTTTTCATGACGACGACTGCCGGAGCAGTGTCCTCGTCACCCCCGATCGAGCAGCGGGAGCGGCAGGCGCTCGGCCGCCCGAGACTTTCAGGAAGACGATCGCATCGTCGGCACACGGACCAAGGAGACGAACAGCAGCGTCGCCGTGCCGGTCAAAATCGCTCCCGTCCAGAGCAGCAGGTCGTTCACGCCGACATAGAGCAGGAGCGTGGCGAAGATGATGCCCGAGACGATGTCCGCCAGATAATAGGGGACGACTGCGAACCCGAAGCCCTGAGTTCGGTGGCTCTCGGGAACCTCCATCCGAAGGATATAGCTCGAAGCCACCTGCGAAACCGCGAGGCCGACATACATGACGGCAAGCGTGAGGACCAGGAGCACGGTCGATTCGACCAAGGCGAACAGCAAGATGCCCAGTCCGCTGATCGCGGCGCCGGCCACGAAGGACGCGTTCGTGAAGCTGGCCTTGCGCCCGAGCACGTAGAGCGCCGCCATGCTGATCACATCCATGATCACCGCTGCGATGAGATAGATCCGGCGCGTCTCGTCGCTCTCGATCCCGAACTTGAACAGGGCCCCGCTTGCCATCGGCCAGAAGATGAAGACCGTCTTGAAGAACGAGAACAGGAACAGAAGCAGCAGCGCCCTGTTCGCCCGGCAGATCGCCACGAAATCCTTCAATTTCGCCAAAACATAGCCGATTGCCTGCGGAATCGATGTGAAATTCGCCTTCTCGTTGCGGTCGTGGTATCCCACTGTGTGGAATACCAATAACGCGAGCACGAGGATCGCGGCATAGACAGCGAACAAGAACGCTTCATCACTGACGAAAAAGGTCAGCAGCAGCGACGCCGACATCGATGCGGCCGTCATCACGATGCCACGTCTACTCACCCAGAACGCGATCCGGTCGGCGCCGCACAGGTCGAAGAACACACTGTGTCGTGCCGCATTGGCGAAAGCCGCCGTCGACTCGTGGACGACGATGAATGCGAACAGCAGCACCAGCGTCGCATAGCCCGAGTCGTACAGTAGATAGAAGCAGAGTGATATCACAGCCATTGAAATAAGCTGAAACTGGATGAAAAACTTTCGCGAGATCGCGTCGACGATCACGCCTGCGAAAAGACCCAGAACGATGAATGCGAGCGCCGATATAGAACCGACGAGTGAGACGATCGATTTGGATTCCGTGATCTCGAAGGCCGCGAACTTGAACGAATTCGTGACGAAGGACGTCCCGATCAGAGAGAGAAACAAAGAAGCGAGATAAATGTTTGTTCGGGTGGTCGAACTCGCGCTTTCGGGCAAAACCAAACGGTGATGCATCATCTCGTGTACTCCGCATTGAAGCGCGCGGCGAAATCACGGATGTCGCCGTCTTCGAGCCGCCAGCTGGCATACTGCACCACCGGCGGAAGGACGTGCGCACCGGCGTAGCGAAAGCTCGTTTCGAGCGGTCGGAGAAATGTCTCGACGTCGTACCCGTTCTTGCCACCGACTTCGTATTCTTCCTGTTTTCCACCCGTCGACACCACGAATGTGACACGATACCCGGTCAGAGCGGTCGTCTGATCGAAGTCGTCTCGATCGACGAACACGTCCTCGAACCATTTCTGCAACATCGCCGGTGGCGAATACCAGTAGATCGGAAAGACGACGATCAGTTCCCGCGTCGTTCTCAATTCCGCCTGCTCTCTTTCGACGTCGAAGTTCCAGTCCGGATATACCTCCGCCAGCGATTTCTTGGCGAAAATGCCGCCGTCGAGAGCCTCCAGGAAGGGGCGGCTGAAACGCGACCGAGCGGGATCGGGATGTGCGCACAGGGCGAGCGCGGGCGGCTCTACGGACCGGTGCGGCTCGCGTAGCTCCCCGTGCGCGCGGCTGTCCGACACCGATCCGATCATGACGCCTCGACCGCTCGCCTGTTGCTGATCTGCCGCCAAAGGCCGTAGGAGCGATACGCCGCGTTCAGCGTGCGTTTGGGATCGTCGAGATACCGGCGCAGCTCGCTTTCGGACCGCCGGCCGAAGACGGCCTGTTCCAGCCCGCCGACCAGCGGATTCTCAAGATCGACCGGCGAGCTGACGAGGAACGTCGACTCGGAATGGCGACGGAAACCGACTTCGATGATCCCGATCTCCTCCAGATAGGCGAAGCTCTTGGGATCATTGGCGCGAATGAAATCCTTCAGCCCGTTGATGGCAGACTTGATGAGGAATGGCTCGTTGTATGCGACGTAGATGCGGGCCATCTCCGCCAGGCAGTCCGCCACCTCCTCCGGCTCGTCGCACCGTGCCGCGCTCACCGAGTGTGCATTCAGAGCGAAGCCTCGATAGTCCCCGGTGACGTCGTACTCCCCCGCGCGACCCAGCACGTCCCTGGTGATCTCATAGGCCTTTCGGAAGTCGCCGAGCTTGGCGTGGCACGTCGCCATCAAGATACGATTATGGAACAAGGCATGACTATACGAGATCGTGAAGGAGCGCTTGTACTCCTCCGAACGCATGCGGTCTCCAACGGTCCCGAGGATGTGCTCGTAGCTCTGATAGAGTTCGATCGTTTCGTCCCAAGCTTCGACGAGCGCATTCAGTTTGCTGATGTTTTCCACGATGGTCGTGATGATGAACAGCGCATTCATCTGCTGATCCGTATCCGAGATCTCGGACGGTACAGCGGAGATGAAGGCCTCGCACATCTCCTGTAGGATCGCATGCTCGTCTGCGAGGATCGCCTCGATGGCACTCGCCCGCTGCTCTTTTGCGGTCGAACTCATGATTTCGATCAGCCGTACGAAATTCATGGCATTGCCGAGGAACGCTTTCTCCGTTCCCGCCGCCAGGGAAGGCGGCAGGGCGCGGGCGAGGTCGAGTCCGCGTTGCATCGTCGCCAGCGCCGCTTCCTTGTCATTCCGCTTCTTGAGCTGGATCAGCCCGGACATGAGCAGGAAATAGCAGCGCGTCTGGTCGTCGGAGGTCTCGATCGATCGATCGGCGACCGAGAGAGCCTCGTCGAAAAGGTAATTGAACGCGTCGACCAGGAGAAGCAGCTTCGCCGCTTCGATTCTGTCGGCCTCGTCCCTCTCGGGCGACGCGTCGAGGATGGCCTTCCGAACGTAGAATTCCTCGTAGCGGTTGCGGTAGACGAGGTTCATGAAGTCGTCGAGCGTCGGCGCGGGATCTCCGGCGGCAGCCGCCTTCTCCAGCCGGTATCCTCCCTCGAAATCCACCCGATCGACGAACGTCTCGACGTCGATGACCTCCGTCATGCTGCCGGAGGCAAGCGCCACGTTGAGAAACTTTCGGAAGCACTGTCGACGGGCCGCGACGAAGCGCTCGAGATACGGGTCTTCACCACTCGGCGCCGATGCACTCTGCGCCACCTTGAACACCAAGTGCCATTCGATTGAAAACGGCTTGAGAAAAAGATGCATGTTCTGCAGCAGTCGCAGTGAGCAGCGGTCGCACCGCTCGACGTTCTGCAGTACGAAGACGGGAACACGCTCACCGGACTCGATCAAGCTGCGGTGGCATTCGACGAAGAAGCGCGTCACGACCATGTTGAACGTCGTGGCGAAGTACAGGTTCTTTTCCGGGCGACGGATCGTGCTCGGCCGAAACTGAGCGTCTCGATTGAATTCGATCCTGTTGTAGCGCACGAAGTCGGCGGCCTTGTCGACGATGTGGTCGGAATAGGCGTTGTCGGCGCGGATCGCGGTGAGGATCCGATCGAACGTGGTCGCGCCGAGCCGCTGCCGGTAGAACTCCCGCAAGCTCGCGAACACGCTGAACGCGTGCGCCCCACACGACAGCACATGCGGCGCCGGTGCGGCCGTTTCCCGCGCAGCGTCCCCCGCCTCTGTCCGACTGAGACGGCCGTCCGCAGACGCCGTGACGACGATACGGCTCGCCACGGCATGACGGAACACGTCGAACACCGCCGCGAGTTTGTCCGCTCGCGACTGACGCCCGGGAAACACAACGACGTTCGACATAGGCTCTCGCTCCCCGTCTCGTTTGGGCGGCGCCAGTCCCGGACCCTTCGACCCTCGTGAAGACAGATCCGCGAAGGCAGCATACACAGCCCGGTTCGGCTTGGCTACCTTTGAGTGCATCGACAGGGACCTCCCCGCGGCGGAGGCCCTGTCGAACCGTCCTGCGTTCGAACGCAGGGCGTCAAGTCAGGTGATGGCCATACGGCAATTCCAGGCGGTCGAGATCTCGAGCGCCATCTTGTTGGAGTCGCTGGACTCCAGCGCGAGGTAGCGCTCGGCGAACATCGCCAGCAGCGACGTGGACGCCTTGACACGAGCCGACTTGAGCGGGCCGGCCGACTTCAGAACTGCGTTCGCCATATCGAGTCTCCTTTCGAAGGTTCGGTTACGTCGTACGCCGCTAGAAATTGTGTCGCGGCACACAACTCACCAAGGTTGCCGTCGACTACCACGTCTGTCAATGGCGTTCGTTTGCGACCCACAATCAACAAAGTATACAAGTAGAAATTGATTTGCTGGCATTGAGATTCGCATCCGCCGCCTCGGGATCCGCCTGTTCGGGCGGAAGATCGGCAGCCGCTGAGCCCGAGCGCGGTTGAAACCCTCCGCAAACCGAAATCCGGCGTCCCAGCCGAGCCGGAGAAAGCCGGACCGCTTCGCCGGGCGCGGCGCTTGGTCGCAATCGATGACGTACGACGCTCGAGCGGGCGCCGTCGGCGTCGCCGCGGAGATGGCACTTCCCGACGATTTCGCCTAAAGCGCGGCGTGAGAGACCACGAGACGACGCCGGAGCGCCGCCGCATGCCTTCGAACTCCCCCACCCCCACCCCATGGTGGGAGACCGTCATCGTCTACCAAGTCTACCCGCGCTCCTTCCAGGACACGACCGGCGACGGCGTCGGCGACCTCGCGGGCATCGCCGCCCGGCTCGATCACGTGGTCGCGCTCGGCGTCGACGCGATCTGGATCTCGCCGATCTACCCCTCGCCGATGAAGGACTTCGGCTACGACGTCGCGGACTACTGCGCCGTCGACCCGATCTTCGGCACGCTCGCCGACTTCGACGCGCTGGTCGAGGCCGCGCACGCGCGGGGCCTGAGGGTGCTGCTCGACTTCGTGCCGAGCCACACCTCCGACGAGCACCCGTGGTTTCGCGAGAGCCGCGCGGCGCGCGAGAGCCCCAAGCGCGACTGGTACGTCTGGGCCGATCCCGCGCCCGACGGCGGGCCGCCGAACAACTGGCTCTCCGAGTTCGGCGGGCCGGCCTGGAGCCTCGACGAGGCGACCGGGCAGTACTGGCTCCATATCTACTTGAGTGAGCAGCCCGCGCTGAACTGGCGCAACCCGGACGTCCAGGCCGCGATGCTCGACGTCATGCGCTTCTGGTTCGACCGTGGCGTCGACGGCTTCCGGGTGGACGCGGTCGAGCATCTCGTGCCCTCCGCCGCGCTCACCGACAACCCGCCGGACTCGGCGTGGCGGCCCGGCATGCAGGAGGCCCGCGCGCTGCACCGCGCCTACACCGCCCACCAGCCGGAGGTGTTCGACGCGGCGCGCGCCATGCGGCGGGTCGCGCGGGAATACACGCCCGAGCGCCTCCTCATCGGCGAGGCCTACGGCACGCTCCCCGAGGTGATGGCCTACTACGGTGGCGAGGGGCTCGACGGCTTCCAGCTGCCCTTCAACTTCCAGCTGATCTTCGCCGAATGGCGGGCCGAGAGCATCGCGAGCATGGTCGAGGGCTACGAGGCGGCGCTGCCGGCGGGCGCCTGGCCGAACTGGGTGATGGGCAACCACGACCGCCCGCGCATCGCCGGACGCCTCGGACCCGCGCAGGCGCGCGTCGCGGCGATGCTTCTGCTGACGCTACGGGGCACGCCGACGATCTACCAGGGCGACGAGCTCGGCATGGTCGACGTGCCGATCCCGCCGGAGATGGCCCACGACCCGATGGAGAAGAACGCGCAGGGACAGGGCTTCGGTCGCGATCCCGTGCGGACGCCGATCCCGTGGGAGGACGGGCCGAAGGC
The DNA here is from genome assembly GCA_051117315.1 of Salinarimonas sp. GTDB lineage: Bacteria > Pseudomonadota > Alphaproteobacteria > Rhizobiales > Beijerinckiaceae > Salinarimonas. Next base: position 15,064 of record JBNPEA010000107.1, read on the forward strand.
GGGCTTCACCACGGGCGAGCCGTGGCTGCCCATCGGCGGCGCGCCGCCGGTCTCGGCGCAGGCGGCCGACCCCGGCTCGATGCTGGCGCTCTACCGGCGTCTCACGGCGCTCCGACGGGCGGAGCCGGCGCTGTCGCTCGGATCCTACCGCACCCTCGCCTGCGCCGACGACGTGCTGGTGTTCGAGAGGCGTCACGACGAGCGGCGGCTGGTGGTGGCGCTGAACTTCGCGGATGCGCCACGGTCGCTGGCGCAGGGCGGACGCGCGCTGCTGTCGACTCACCAGGGCGAGCGCGACACGGGGACGCTCGCGGCGAACGAGGGGCGGGTGATGGAAGGGTGACGGATCGCACCCGTCGATGACAGCCGCCACGCCGACACCTCCCCCTCGGGGAGGTCGGCGGCCGAAGGCCGACGGGTGGGGGCGAGACGGTGGCGGCGAACCCGAACGCTCGCCCCCACCCGGCCGCTTCGCGGCCGACCTCCCCGATGGGGAGGTAGGGCGTCGGCCCTGTCGGAGAGGTCGATGCCGGCCGCGACCCGACACCTCCCCGAGGGGAGGTGACGGGCGCCCTACCCCTTCGCCTCCTCCACCACCTTCCGCGAGATCAGCTCCCCCGCCACGTCGGCGATCTTCGGGCGCTCCAGCGCCACGAAGGGCAGCGGGCGGCACACCGCGATGGCGGCGAGCCCGAAGCGGGCGGTCATGATGCCGTTGAGCACCCCCTCCCCCAGCCGGGCCGAGATCCGCGCGGCGATGCCGAGCCCCAGCGCCTGCTGCATCAGCCCGTCGCCGACGGCGACGCCGCCGGTCACCGTGAGATGCGTCAGCGCCGCGCGCATCAGGCGCAGGAAGCCCAGCGTGCCCGGCCGCGCCCCGTAGATCGCGGAGACCCGGCGCAGCACGCGGGCGGCGTTGAAGATCACGAAGCCGACGTCGATCGCGGCGCGCGGCGACAGCGCCGTGACCAGCGAGACCTGCTTGGCCGCATCCGCCACCGCCCGGGCGGCGCGGTCGTCGAGGTCGGCGAGAAGCTCGCGCTCGGCGATGGCGAGGCGGTCCTCCGCGTCGAGGATCTCGTCCGCCACCTCGGCGATCCGCCCGCGCCCGCGCGCGGTCTCCGGCCGCGCCGCGTAGAGCGAGACGACCTCGGCCACGACGCGCTTCGCCGCCTCGCCGTCGCGGGCCTCGCGCGCGGCGAGCGCCCGCTCGCGCAGGGCCTCGATCTTGCGCTCGCGCCACAGCCCGAACAGCTCGCGTCCGACGAGCACCGCGAGCGCCGCGAGCGCGAGCGCGAGGGCGGCGAGCCCCACCCAGCCGAGCCAGGGCGCCGCCTCGAACAGGCCGCGCACCAGGCTCTCGGCGGCGAGCCCGAGCGCCAGCGCGACGAGGGCGGAGAGCGAGGAGAGCAGGATGCCGCCCCAGGGCAGCCTGCGCTTGCGCCCCATCGGCACCGGCGTGCCGTCGGCCGCATCCAGGATCTCGTCGGGCTGGATCTCGACGCGCACGCGCGCGAAGCCGTCGAGCTCTTCCCCGGACCGGGTCTCGGCCACGTCGGGATCGTCCAGGCGGAAGGCGCGGGGCTTGCGGGACATCGGGTTCGGTCTCCCAAGGGACGGGCGGGTCAGGCCAGGCGGTCGCCGATCAGGAACTCGATCGCCCGGTCGAGCCGGATGTGCGGCAGGCGCGGCGCGCGCCCGCCGGGGTCGGGCTTGGGCTCGGGCGGGCGGAAGCGCGGGAAGCGCAGGCTTCCCGGCGGCACGGCGCCCTCCAGCACCGCCGCCGCCCGCTCGGGCAACTCGCCCGGGAACACCGCGGCCCGGGTATCTCCGTCGAACACCGTGCCGTCGATCGTCTCGCCCGCCTCCGGCACGCCGGCCACCGCCTCGAGCCGCGCGCCGTGCTCGTGGACGAGCGTCTCCTGGGTGGCGCGCACGGAGGCGAGCGCCACCGTGCCGACCTTGGCGCCGGCCGCCTCGCCGCGCTTGACCGCGCGCTCGACGAGGAGGCGCAGCACCGCCTCGAGCCGGGCGTGGCTCGTCTGGTGGACGTGGTCGGCCTTGGTCGCGGCGAACAGCACCCGCTCCGCGCGCGGCGCGAGGAGACGCGAGATCAAGCTGTTGCGCCCGGCGCGGAAGGCCATCAGCACCCGGTCGAGCGCCCGTTCCAGCTCCGCCAGCGCGCCCGGCCCGCCGTCGATCGCCGCGAGCACGTCGACGAGCACGATCTGCCGATCGATGCGCTGGAAGTGCTCGCGGAAGAACGGCCGCACCACGTGGTGCCGATAGGCCTCGTAGCGCCGCTCCATCAGGGCGCCGAGGCTCTTCGGCCGCGGTCGCGCGCCGGGGACGAGGCGCAAGGGGGCGAAGGTGAGCGCGGGTGAGCCCTCGAGATCGCCCGGCATCAGGAAGCGCCCCGGCGGCGTCGTCGCCACCGCCTCCGGCCCCGCGCGCAGCGCGACGAGATAGTCCTTGAAGGCGGCCGACAGCCCGGCGATCGCCGGCTCGTCCGGCTCGGCGGCGGGATCGATGGCGGCGAGGGCAGCGAGGAAGGGCGCGGCCAGCGGCGCGCGGTCGGGCCGCGTCGCGCCGTCGAGCACCTCGCGCGACCACTCCTCGAAGTCCTGGTCGAGCAGCGCGAGGTCGAGGAGCCATTCCCCGGGATAGTCGACGATGTCGAGATGCAGCCGCGCCGGCCCCGAGCGCCAGGCGCCGCGTCCGCGCTCGTAGTCGATGTCGACCCGCAATTCGCTCACCCGCGAGGTCGAGGCCGGCCAGCGGCGCGCCTCGGCCAGCATGCGCAGATTGTCCTCGTAGGCGAAGCGCGGCACCGCGTCGTCCGGCTGCGCCGCGAGCCGCGCGCGGCGGATGCGGCCCTCGTGCGAGGCCCGGAAGGCGGGCAGCGAAACGTTCTGGACGAGATTGTGCACGAGCGCCGTCGTGAACACCGTCTTGCCGGAGCGCGCGAGCCCCGTCACCCCGATGCGCACGCCGGGGTCGACGGTGCGCGACGCGTAGTCCCCGAGGCTCGCGAGGACGTCGTAGGCATTGGAGGCGAAGGAGGGTGCGGGCACGCGGGCGAACCGGGACAGATGGAAGGAGGCTCGCCCTCACTTAAGCGCGACGACGCGATTTCCCAAGCGCGACGCGCTCCTCCCCCGTCGGGGGAGGTGGATCGGCGCGAAGCGACGAGACGGAGGGGGTGCGCCTGCCGGCGCACTTCGGCGAAGCCGAAATCGGCACGCGTCGAGCCGCGGGACCCCGCCCCTGATCCGCTCTCGCGGATCGTCCCCGCCCCGATGGGGCGGGAGCGGGTGGCCGCATCGCTCCTCCCCCGTCGGGGGAGGTGGATCGGCGCCGAAGGCGACGAGACGGAGGGGGTGCGCCGGCAGGCGCATTCGGCGACAGCCGAAACCACCGACGATCAACCTAGCGCGCGGCCGCCGGCCCCTTGGGCGTCACGAAACGCCCCAGCCGCCCCGCCCGCGGCACCACCACG
>JBNPEA010000098.1:0-18407 GCA_051117315.1 Salinarimonas sp.
CGCGGGGCCGACTGCGACGGCGACCCCCCCGGGCAGCACCCCCGCGAGCGTGCCCGACCCCGCTGTCTGCGGCGGGGGTGCGGGGGCGACACCGGCGGCCGCCGCCGCGTCCCCTCCCCCGCCGCCGGCGGCGACGAGGAAGGGCAGGACGATGATGAGGAAGAGGAGGCGCGTCGACTGGACGAGGCCGATCCCCGCGACGTCCGCCCGGCGCTCCGCGGCGATCGCCATCACGGCGGTGAGCGCACCGGGGACCGTCGCGAGCACGGCGTCGTCGCGCCGCCAGCCGAAGCCGCGCATCAGCACGAGCGAGGAGGCGAGCGTCGTCGCCACGACGGCTGCGGCGAGGAAGAGGAGGCTCAGCGGATAGCGGCCGACCGCGGCCAGCGTGTCGGGCGTCATTCCCGCGCCGATCACCGCGCCGGAAACCACCATCGCGGTCTCCGCGAGCGCACGGGGCATGATCACCGCGAGCCCGAATCGCCCCAGCAGGATCACGGCGACGACGGCGCCCGAGAGCCACGAGGCGGGCACGCCGAGCTCGCTGAACAGCCAGCCGCCGAGCCAGGCCACCGCGACCTGCACGACCTGCGCGACGGGAGAGCTGCGATAGGCATCGAGGCGCGGGCGCGGTCTCACGGCGGGGAGGCCACCTTTCTCGCGCGCCTTGAGATCGATCAATGTTCGGGGCGCGCGACCCTGCCATTGTGCATCGCGACGGGGCGCTGTTCCTGGCGGTTACCGTCACGGACGCCCGGCGTAATCTCGGGGGAGTTGCGCCGGGCGTCTTGTTCTCTTCGCCTCCATCGTCTCAGCATCCGCGTCCGCGGGGAACCCCATGTGACGCGGATCCGGGATGGGTCGCACGCGCGGGACGCGGATCACGCCCCGCGCGCGACGTGCGTGTCCGTGACGCGCGTGATGCGCCTCAGCGGCTCGCCTCCTCCCCCGACAGCGTCAGCTCGAGGTAGGTCGCCGTCACCGGCTCGATCTGGTCGGCGACGCGCTTGGCCATCGACTCCTCCTCGGCCAGGGACTGCCTGAAGGCCGCGATCGAGGTCGTGTCGCCGGCCCGCTCGGCGATGGCGATCAGCGAGCGATAGGCGGCGATCTCGTAGTTCTCCAGCGCATGGTCGGCATAGAGGTTCTTCAGGATCTCGTCCTGGGCCGGCGCGTGGAAGATCGCCGCGAGGTTGCCGGCGAGGCCGAGCGCCCCCTCCTTGAGGCCGGAGGGTGAGGCGCCCTGCCCGTCGAGCGCGGTGGCGAGCCGGTCGCGCTGATGCTTGGTCTCCTCGATATGTGCCTCGAGGATCGCCTTCAGCTGCGGATAGCGCTCGAGCCGCTCGACCTGGCGCTCCATGGCCTGCAGGGCCTGGAGCTCGAGGGCGTGGGTGTTCTTCAGGGCGGTGACGTAGGTGGACTGGAGGTCTGTCATGACGGGCTCCCGGGTTCGATGCCGGTCCATGGCGCCGGCGGCCTGCGATCGCGACGGCGAACGGCACCGGTGTCGCGAGGTTCCGCGCGCCCAGGCCCCTGCGCGAACCGGACGCGGCGCGCGCGAACGGGCTGGCATTGCGCGAAAATTCGTCTATGGTCCGCGCCGTCGGCTCCGATGGCGGGGCCGACCGCTCGCGCGCGACCCCGCTGGACGACATCCCGGCCGGGCCGCTGTGCGGGTGCGACGAGCCGAGCGGCGCGCACGCCGCGCCCCTCCCGCTCCGCAGGACGTGTTCTCCTTCATGCAGGACGTGTTCTTCGCGAGATCGCGCGGGATGGCGGCGCGCTCGATGTGGCGCGCTCATGGCGTGGCGCCCGTCGGCTCACCACGTAGCGAGAAGGAAGAGACGATGTCGATCACGCAGGAGCGCAAGGCCGCGCTCATCAAGGACTACGCGCAGAAGGACGGCGACACCGGCTCGCCGGAGGTGCAGATCGCGATCCTCACGGAGCGCATCACCAACCTCACGGAGCACTTCAAGTCGCACGCGAAGGACAACCATTCGCGCCGCGGCCTCCTGAAGATGGTCTCCCAGCGCCGGTCGCTGCTCGACTACCTGAAGCGCGGGGACGAGGCGCGGTACCGCAGCGTCATCCAGCGCCTCGGCATCCGCCGCTGACGCTTCGTCGGGCGCCCGGGACCTCCCGGGCGCCCGGCTCCTTCGCCCCGCCGGTCCCGGACCGGATCGGGGCGCCGGGGTACGCGGGCGGACCTCGCCCGAGCACCCGCCATCGCCCGGCCGATGGCCATGGACAGGATCGCCGGGGGCTCCCTCGACAGGGGTGCGAGCCCCCCGCCGTCTTGCCCATGGCATCGTGCGGGCCGCACGACCGCATGCAGGCAAGAGAGATACGACCCATGTTCGACATCCAACGCGAAGAGCTGATCTGGGCGGGGCGCAAGCTCGTCCTCGAGACCGGCAAGGTGGCCCGCCAGGCAGACGGCGCCGTCGTCGCCACCTACGGCGACACCACCGTGCTCGCCACCGTGGTCGCCGCCAAGGAGCCCAAGCCCGGCATCGACTTCATGCCGCTCACGGTGAACTACCAGGAGCGCACCTACGCCGCCGGCCGCATCCCCGGCGGCTACTTCAAGCGCGAGGGCCGCCCGACGGAGAAGGAGACGCTCGTCTCCCGCCTGATCGACCGCCCGATCCGCCCGCTGTTCCTCGACGGCTGGCGCAACGACACCCAGGTGATCGTGACCGTGCTCTCGCACGATCTCGAGAACGACCCGGACATCGTCGCGATGGTCGCCGCCTCCGCGGCGCTGACCCTCTCGGGCGTGCCCTTCACGGGCCCCGTGGGCGCGGCGCGCGTCGGCTGGATCAACAATTCCTACGTCCTCAACCCGACGCTGGCCGAGATGGAGGACTTCACCCTCGACCTCGTCGTCGCCGGCACGCAGGACGCGGTGCTGATGGTCGAGTCCGAGGCGCGCGAGCTCGACGAGGACGTCATGCTCGGCGCCGTGATGTTCGGCCACAAGCATTTCCAGCCGGTGATCGACGCGATCGTGCGCCTGGCCGAGAAGGCCGCCAAGGAGCCGCGCGACTTTGCCCCGCCGGAGCGCGAGGAGGTCATCGAGGCCGTGCTCGCCGCCGCCGGCGACGACCTGCGCGAGGCCTACAAGATCACCGACAAGCAGGCCCGCTACAAGGCCGTCGACGCCGCCAAGGCGAAGGTGATGGCCGCGCTGGTGCCGGAGGAGGGCGAGGCCCGCTTCACCGCCGAGGCCGTCAAGGGCGCCTTCAAGGAGGCCCAGGCGCGCGTCGTGCGCTGGAACATCCTCGACACCGGCTCGCGCATCGACGGCCGCGACACGAAGACGGTCCGCCCGATCGTCTCCGAGGTCGGCGTCCTGCCGCGCACCCACGGCTCGGCGCTGTTCACCCGCGGCGAGACGCAGGCGCTCGTCGTGGCGACGCTCGGCACCGGCGAGGACGAGCAGTTCGTCGACGCGCTCGAGGGGACGCGCAAGGAGCGCTTCCTGCTGCACTACAACTTCCCGCCCTACTCCGTGGGCGAGACCGGCCGCGTCGGCTCCCCCGGGCGCCGCGAGATCGGCCACGGCAAGCTCGCCTGGCGCGCGCTGCGCCCGATGCTGCCGCCGGCGCACGAGTTCCCCTACACCCTGCGCGTCGTCTCGGAGATCACCGAGTCGAACGGCTCCTCCTCGATGGCCACCGTCTGCGGCACCTCGCTGTCGCTGATGGACGCCGGCGTGCCGCTGCGCCGTCCGGTGGCGGGCATCGCCATGGGCCTCATCCTCGAGGGCGAGCGCTTCGCGGTGCTCTCCGACATCCTCGGCGACGAGGATCATCTCGGCGACATGGACTTCAAGGTCGCCGGGACGGACCAGGGCATCACCTCGCTCCAGATGGACATCAAGATCGCCGGCATCACCGAGGAGATCATGAAGGTCGCCCTCGACCAGGCCAAGGGCGGGCGCGAGCACATCCTCGTCGAGATGGCCCGGGCGCTCACCGCGCCGCGCGCCGAGCTCGGCGAGTACGCGCCGCGCATCGAGGTGATGCAGATCCCCACCGACAAGATCCGCGAAGTGATCGGCACCGGCGGCAAGATCATCCGCGAGATCGTGGAGAAGACCGGCGCCAAGGTGAACATCGAGGACGACGGCACGGTGAAGATCGCCTCGTCGGACGGGGCCTCGATCAAGGCGGCCTACAACTGGATCCGCTCGATCGTGGCGGAGCCGGAGGCCGGCGCGATCTACGAGGGCAAGGTCGTCAAGGTGATGGAGTTCGGCGCCTTCGTGAACTTCTTCGGCTCGCGCGACGGCCTCGTCCACATCTCCGAGCTCGCGCCCCAGCGCGTCGCGACGGTCAAGGACGTGGTCAAGGAGGGCGACACCGTGAAGGTGAAGTTCCTCGGCATGGACGACCGCGGCAAGGTCCGTCTCTCGATGAAGGTGGTGGACCAGGCGACCGGCGAGGACCTCTCGAAGAAGCGTGCCGAGGATGGCGAGGGCGGCGAGCCCGAGCAGCCGGCCGAGGCCGAGGCCTCCTCCGGCGGCGGCGGCGAGGGCCGCCCGCGCCGCCGCGGCGGTCGCCGCGGCGAGTGAGGGTAGGGGGGCGGCTTCGGTCGCCCCTTCGTCTTCGATGACATTCTGGGAGCGCGGTCCTGCGGGGCCGCGCTTTTTTCCGGACGCCCGCGCACTCCCGCGCGAAGCATCGGCCGAGGCTCGCCCCGTCCCCCGCTCTGTTGCGCCCCACCGCGTGCGGGTCTACGACATCCGGGTTTCATGCCAGGACGGAGCGCAGACCCGATGACGATCGAGCTGGACGGCACCTCGCTCACCCTCGATGCCGTCGCGCGCATCGCGCGTCCGGACGCCGCCGGCGGCTTTGCCGAGGCCCGCCTGGCCGAGGCCGCCCGTGCCCGCCTGGCGCGGACCCGCGCCCACATCGACGCGCACTGGATGCACGACGAGGCGCCGCTGATGTACGCCTTCAACACCGGGGTGGGCCTGTTCAAGGACCAGCGGGTGCTGATGGCCGAGATGACGGCCTACCAGGCCAAGACCGTCTACGCCCACGCCACCGGCATCGGCGCGCCCTTCGCGCAGGACGTCACCCGCGCGATGATGCTGGCGCGCGCCAACGCCTTCGCCTCGAACTATTCCGGGCCGCGGGTTGAGCTGGTCGAGCGGCTCCTCGCCTGCCTGAACGCGGGGCTGCATCCGGTCGTCCCCGAGAAGGGCTCGGTCGGCGCCTCCGGCGACCTCGCGCCGCTCGCCCACCTCGCCGGCGCCGTGTGCGGCTTCCCCGAGGCCGAGATGATCTATCGCGGGCGGCGCATGCCGGCGCGGGCCGCCCTGCAGGAGGCGGGCCTCGAGCCCGACATCGCGCTCGGCGCCAAGGACGCCTCGGCGCTGATCAACGGCTCGACCACCTCGCTGGCGCTGGCGGCGCTCGCCACGCACGATGCGCGGCGCCTGCTGAAGGCGGCGGACGTCGCGCTGTGCCTGACGCTGGAGGCCCTGCGCGGCGAGCGCGACGCGTTCGACCCGCGCATCCAGCGCGCCCGCCCCCACCCCGGCCAGATGAAGGTCGCGCGCAACGTCCTGCGCATCCTCGACGGCTCGCGGCGCTGCTCGCAGGATGCCCGCGACGTGGTGTTCCCCGAGGAGAGCCGCGCACCCGGCACGCCGGCCTCCCCGCGCGTGCAGGACGTCTACAGCTTGCGCTGCGCGCCCCAGGTGCACGGCCCCGCCGACGAAGCCGTGGCCTATGTCGAGCGCCTGGTCGGCACCGAGCTGAACTCGGCGACCGACAACCCCTTGATCGTCGACGACGGCGAGGGCGGCTACGTCTCGCTCTCGGGCGGGCACTTCCACGGCCAGTACGTGGCGCAGGCCATGGACTTCCTCGCCATCGCCATGGCCGACATGGCCTCGATCTCCGAGCGGCGGCTGGCGCGGCTGATCGATCCGGGCATGAGCTACGGCCTGCCGCGCAACCTCCTCGCCGGCAAGAAGGGGCTCAACACCGGCTATGCCACGGTGCAGTGCTCTGCCTCGGCGCTGGTGATGGAGAACCGCACGCTGGCCATGCCGGCCTCGGTGGACTCGATCCCCGGCAAGGGCAACGCCGAGGACCACGTCTCGAACTCGACCTGGGCCGGTCGCAAGGCCCGCACCGTGGTCGAGAACGCCGAGCAGGTGGTGGCCTGTGAGCTGCTGATGGCGGCGCAGGCGCTCAGCCTGGTGGAGCCGATCGCCCGGGACCATCCGATCGGCCGCGGCACGCAGGCCGCGCTCGACGCCATCCGCGCCGTGATCCCCCCCGCGCTGGACGGCGACCGCTGGTACGCCGCCGAGATGGCGCAGGCGCTGGAGCTGGTCCGCTCGGGCGCCGTGGTGCAGGCGGTGGAGGACGCGATCGGCGCCCTCGAGTGAGGGCGCGCTCCTCCCCTCTCGGAGGAAGTGGATCGGCGCCGGAGGCGACGAGACCGGAGGGGGCGCGCCGAAGGCGCGTTCGGCGAAGCCGAAGCCACCCACCTAGAGCCGCGGGACCCCGCCCCTGGCTCGCTGCGCTCGCCACCCCCGCCCCAATGGGGCGGGAGGGTCAGGTGCGCGCGAGCCGCGTCACGCCCGCCGGCGGGAGCGCGCCGCTCGCGCCCGGCACCACCCCGTCCAGCGTGACGCTCTCGGCGGAATAGTTCGTCACGAAGCGCCAGCCCCCGCGGTCGCGCACGCGCAGGCCGTCGGGCAGGACGAGCGTCTCCAGGCCGGCCGCCGCCGCGGCGCGGCAGACGATGCGGTCGAGGGCGCCGTCGTCGGGCCAGCCGGCGAGGTAGGCGCGGCGCGCCGTGCCGACGAGGGCCGGCGTCCCGTCGGCGCAGCGCTCGATCACGGGGACGTCGCCCTCGAGCCATTCCCGCCAGAAGCGGAAGGCGCCGCCCTCGGCCAGCGGCACCGGGCAATCGGCCCGCAGGGTCTCGATGCGGGCCACACGCAGGTCGTCGAGGCCCGGCACCTGCGGCGGCAGCGCGTCGGGGATGCGGAACCGCGCCGTCTTCGCCCCCGTGCGCGGGCCGACGAGGGCGACGCCCGGATGGGCGGCGAGCGCCGCCCGCAGGGCCGGCGGCCAGACGGCGAGGCCGGGCGCCAGCACGAGCGCCCACGGGGTGAGGTCGGCGGTCGTCGGCGGCACGACGTCGACGGAGAGCCCGGCGCGGCGCAGCGCCCGGTAGACGTCGAAGACGAGCCGGAAATAGTCGCACTCCGCCCCCTGGCGCTCGGTCTCCCAGAGCCAGGCCGCCTCGTAGTCGAGGACGAGGCCAACCGGCGAGACGCCGGTCTCGGGCAGGTCGGCGAGCTCGTCGGCCACGGCGCGCGCCTCGGCGAGGCCCGGCGCGGGGGCGCCGTCCGGGCGCAGCAGGCCGGCGTGCATCTGCTCCTGCGCGAAGGGCGCCTGGCGCCAGCGGAAGTAGCAGACCGCCTCGGCACCGTGGGCGATCGCCTCCCAGGTCCACAGCCGCACCATGCCGTCGAGCGGCACCGGGTTGTGCGGCGCCCAGTTCACGGGACCCGGCTGCTGCTCCATCACCCACCAGCGCCCGCGCCCGACGGCGCGGTAGAGGTCGTGATGGAAGGCCTGGAAGTCCGGGTCGCCCTGGCGGGCGAAGCGGCGGCGCCAGTCCTCGCCCTGATCCGAGCGGTCCTCCAGGAAGCCCAGCGGATAGCTGTCCCAGGTCGCGATCTCGAGGTCGCGCCCCACCGCGAAGTGATCGAAGGAGAGGATGCGGCCCATGTAGTTGTGCGACAGCGGCGCCGCCGTGTGCCGCCTCAGCGCCGCCGCCTGCGCCGCGTTGAAGGCGACGACCTGGTCGGAGAGGAAGCGCCGGTAGTCGAGCACGTGCGCGGGGTTCGCCTGCGTCACCGTGAGGTTCGGCGGGTCGATCTCGTCGACGGCGGCATACTCCATCGACCAGAAGACGTTGCCCCAGGCCTGGTTGAGGGCGTCGACATCTCCGTATCGCGCGGCGAGCCAGCGGCGAAAGCCGTCGCGGGCCGCGTCCGAATAGCTCACGACCGTGTCGTGGCAACCGTACTCGTTGTCGATCTGCCAGGCGACGACGTGCGGGTTCGCGCCGTAACGCGCGCCGAGCAGGTCGGCGATGCGCACGGCCTCGGCGCGGTAGCCCTCGTGGGCGAAGCAATAGTGCCGGCGCGAGCCGAACGTGCGCGGGCGGCCCTCGGCATCGACGGCGAGCATGTCCGGGTGCCGGTCGAGCATCCAGCGCGGCGGCGTCGCCGTCGGCGTGCCGAGCACCACGCCGAGCCCGGCCGCACCGAGCGTCTCGATCGCCCGGTCGAGCCAGGCGAGGTCGAGCGCGCCGGGCCGCGGCTCGAGCCGGCTCCAGGCGAACTCGCCGATGCGCACGAGCGAGAGCCCGGCCGCGCGCATCATTCGCGCGTCCTCGGCCCAACGGGCCTCCGGCCAGTGCTCCGGGTAGTAGCAGACGCCGAGCTCGGGGATGGGCATGGGGTTGGTCTCGTGTGCGGGAGAGGGGTCCGTCAGCTCTCCAGCTCGTGATTGTAGCGGGCGGACCACGCCGGCGCCTTCACGACCTCCAGAGCTGCGACGAGGTCGTCGGGAAGGTCTACCGCGGTATGGTGCCGTCTCGTATCGAGCGACGACAGGCGGCGGTACTCGCGGATCGAGAGCAGCACGACGTCGTCCTTGCCCTCCCTGGTGATCATGAGCGGCGCGCAACGCGCGCGTGAAAGATAGCGCGCAGCATGAGCAAGGAACTTCCGAGAACGGACGCGAATCATGGGGCTCCTCCGACGGGGGATGCGATCGCCCCGTCATACGCCGCCACGATCGCCCGCGCCCGCCGCCCGACCTCCTCCGCGTCGAGCCCCGGCACGTAGAGTGCCGAGCCGATGCCGAAGCCGTCGGCGCCGGCGGCGAGCCAGGCGGGGAAGCTGTCGGCCTCCGCGCCGCCCACCGCGTAGACGCGGGTGCCGGCCGGCAGGACCGCGCGGATCGCCTTCAGGCCGGAGGGTCCCGCCATCGAGGCGGGGAAGAGCTTGAGCGCGTCGGCGCCCGCGGCGAGCGCGGCGAGGCACTCCGAGGGCGTGAAGGCGCCGGGATAGGAGCGAAGGCCGAGCCGCTTCGTCTCGCGGATCACCGCGGCGTCGGTGTTGGGAGAGACCACGAAGCGCGCGCCGGCCCGCGCCACGGCGCCCGCCTCCTCGGGCGTCAGCACGGTGCCGGCGCCGAACTCGGCGCGGTCGCCGAGCGCGTCGACCATCGCGGCGATGGAGGCGAGCGGATCGGGCGAGTTCAGCGGCACCTCGATCATGCCGATCCCCGCCTCCACCAGCGCCCGGGCGACGGGCACGGCCTCGGGCGGGGCGATGCCGCGCAGGATCGCGATCAGCGCCCGGCTCATGCCCCGAGCCTCCGATAGGCGGCGGCGAGGCCGGCGCGGGTCATGGCGGCGCCGTCGTGCAGGATCGCGCCCTGGCCGAGCGCGCCGAGCGCCTTGGCGTAGTGGCCCGCCAGCGTCGCCGAGCCCACGACACGCACGGCGGCCGCCTCGCGGAACGGGCCGAGCGCGGCGAGCTCGGCGCCGATCAGGAGGCCCGAGAGCCGGGCGCGGCTCTCGCCGGGAATGGCGCCCTGGAGCAGGTCCTGCGCACGGATGCGGAAGAAGGCGAGCGGCGCCTGCGCCGGATCGGCGGCGGCCTCGACCACGGCGGCCGCGAAGATGCCCTCGTCCCACTCCTCGTCCATGGAATGGCGCAGGACCGAGCGCTCGGAGAGCAGCGCGAAGATCTCCCCCGTCATCGCCGTGCGGAAGCCGACGATGGCGCCCTCGGCCACCCGCAACCACTTCGTATGCGTGCCCGGCAGGCAGACCACCCCCTCGAAGCCCGGCTCGGCCGCGAGCAGGCCGGCGATCTGCGTCTCCTCCCCGCGCATCACCTCCGGCGGGTCGTCCTGGGCGATTCCCGGCAGGATCTCGACCGTGACCGCCGCGCGCGAGGTCGGCACCGAGCGCGGCTCGCCGATCGGGATCGTCGGCGCGCGCAGGTAGGGCGCCTCGCGCCAGCCCTGGCGGGCGCCGACCATGCCGCAGGCGATCACCCGCACGGGCACCTCGGGATCGGCGGGAAGCCACGCGTCCACCGTCTCGAACAGGGCCCGCTCGAAGTCGTCGCGGGTCGCGAGCGTGTTCATGCCCTTGCGGGCGCGGGCCTCTGCGAGACAGGTCTCGCCGGCCATGGCATAGGCACGCAGGTTCGTGGTGCCCCAGTCCACCGCGATCCACTCGGCCTCGATACGTGGCACCGGCGCCGGCTGCGGCGTCGCCGTCGCGGCCTTGATCTCGGCCTCGGCCTTGGCCTCGGCCTTCGCCCGCGTCGTCGGTTTCGTCCTGGTCTTGCTCTTCGTCGTCATCCGGTCACCACCACCCCGCCGTCTATCACGAGGGCCTGCCCCGTCATCATCCGGCTCGCCGCCGAGGCCAGGAACAGGCAGCCGCCGACCATGTCGGCGGGCGCGAGATGGCGCTTCAGGCATTGCCGATCGAGATGGGCGGCGAGATCCTCCGGCGTCGCCCACTGCGAGATCTGCTTCTCCGTGAGCACCCAGCCCGGCATCAGCGCGTTGGCGCGGATGCCGTCCGGCCCGAGCTCGCGGGCGAGCGCCCGGGTGAGGCCTGTGATGCCGGCATTCGCCGTGACGTAGGCCGGGTAGCCGGCATTGCCCATCATGTAGCTGATCGAGGACATGTTGACGATCGCGCCGCCGCCCGCCGCACGCATGCCCGGCGCGGCGGCGCGGGCCGCGAAGAAGTAGGGCTTGAGGTTGATCGCCATGCTGGCGTCCCACGCCGCGGCGTCGGTCTCGGCGATGGTGTGGCGCACGTCGTTCGCCGCGTTCGAGACGAGGACCGTGATCGGCCCGTGCGCGGCGGCCGCGTCCGCCATGGCGCGCTCCAGCGCGGCGATGTCGGTGACGTCGCAGGCGATGGCCAGCGGGCGCGCGCCGGCCTCGCGCTCCATCCTGTCGCAGAAGGCGCCGGCGTCGGAGCGCTGCACGAAGGCGACCTTCGCCCCCTGGCGCAGGAAGCCCTCGGTGAGCGCCGCACCGATGCCGGAGCCGCCGCCGGTGACGAACACGGAAGCGCCGGCGAGATCGGGATGGACGGGGACGATGGTCTCGTCGCTCATGGCAGACGCTCTCCTTCGATGACGAGGACGCTCTGCGGCTCCTGCAGCGGCGGCGCGAGGCCGGCGCCGGCGAGGGCCGCGCCCGAGAGCGTCACCGCTCCCCCGACGAGCGGATGCTCCCCGCGGGAGTGCGGCGACACCGCCTCGGGATCGGCGAGTGATACGCGATAGCGCGCCCGCGGATCGAGCCCGGGGATGCGCAAGCGGATCGGGAGGATGCGCCCCGGCGCCGCGAGCTGTGCGAGCCACAGCGCGAAACGGCTGCCGTCGGGGGCGATGGCGACCTCGGCGAGGCGGGCCGGCTCGTCGCCGTCGAGCCGCAGCCGGCGCGCCGGCATCAGCCAGTCGCGCCGCGCCTTCCACCAGGCGCAAACCCGGGCCAGGGTCTCCGCCTCCTCCGCCGTCAGCTCGCGCGGGTCCATCTCGAAGCCGAAATGACGCTGCGCCGCCGTCCAGGCCCGCAGCCGCATCGGCAGGATGCGGCCGGACGTGTGGCAGGTGCGTGGGCCGACATGGCTGCCGGTGACCTCGGGGATCAGGAAGGGCAGAGCCTCGTGCTGGATGCGCAGGCGCTCGAGCGCATCGTTCGAATCCGACAGCCAGACCCGCTGGGTCAGCGCCAGCGCCCCCCAGTCGAGCCGCCCGCCACCGGATGCGCAGCTCTCGATCTCGACGCTCGGATGCGCCGCCCGCAGCCGCGCGACGAGCGCGGCGAAGCCCTCGGCCTGGGTATGGTCCGGCCCGGGAAGTGCGCGGTTGTGGTCCCACTTCAGGTAGTCGATGTCGTACGCGACGAGCAGCGCGTCGAGGCGGGCGAACAGATGCTCGCGCACATCGTCCCGCGAGAGGTCGAGGACGAGCTGGTTGCGGGCGCGCCTCTGGTCGGCGGGACCGAGGATCCAGCCCGGATGCGCGCGGGCGAGGTCGGAGTTCGGGCTCGCCATCTCCGGCTCGACCCATAGGCCGAAGCGCATGCCGAGCGCGCGCACGTGCGCGACGAGCGGATGCAGGCCGTCGGGGTACTTGCGCGGGTCGACCGTCCAGTCGCCGAGGCTCGTCGTGTCGTCGTCGCGGCCCTCGAACCAGCCGTCGTCGAGCACGAAGCGCTCGGCACCCAGCGCCGCCGCGCGGCAGGCGATGTCCTTCAGCTCTTCGATGTCGTGGCGGAAGTAGACCGCCTCCCAGCTGTTGTAGTGCACCGGCCGCGGCCGGGCCGGATCGGGAAAGCGCACCACCCGCGCCCGCAGGTGTCGGTGGAAGGCGTCGACGACGCCGTTGGCGCCGGCGCCGGAGCGGGTGACGTAGAGCGGGCCGGCGGTGACGTCGCGCGCGCCCGCCGGGTGCAGCATCGGGCCGATCAGCACGTGCCGGCGCCCGTCGGGCAGCTCCTCGACGACGAGCCGATGGCCGGTGGACTGCCCGAGCACGAGGGCGAAGACCTCGCCCGTCTCGTGCCGCAGCGGCCCCGACGGCATCAGCACGCCCGGATAGGCCGCGTGCGAGGTGCGGCCTTCGCGGATCTCGCGCACGTGCGGGCCCGCGGCCCAGGGCACGTCGCGGCGCTGGAACTCGCCGGTCCAGCGCCCGGCGAAGGTCGCGACCGCCTCGCCCGACGGCGGGCCGGGCAGCGCCGGCGCGGCGAGGTGGCGGATCGCGACGGGCGCCGACATCCGCGCCGAGAGGACGAGGACATCGGTCTCGTCGTCCGCCTCGACCGTCAGCGTGTAGCGGCAGCCGTCGCCGACGAAGACGGCGACGAGGCGCCGGCCGGGCACGTAGTCGGCCTCCGCGAACGCGAGACGCGGCGCCGCCGCGCCCGGATCCCCACCGACGTCCGCGCCGAGCGCGCCGCCTGTGAGGTCGCCGGGGAGCGGGCACACGGTCGCGGGCGGGCGCAGGTCCGCCATGCCGCCGGTCACCTCGAGCGGCAGCAGCGCCCGCGCGAGCGCTTCGAGGTCCTCGTCGGGCGGCAGCGGCGCGCCCCAGTGCGCCACTTCCGGCAGGCCGGCCTCGCGGCTCGCCAGCACGAGCGTCTGCGCCGGCGTGTCGAGGCGCCACAGATGCCTCATTTCACCGCCCCGAGCGTGAGGCCGGCGATGAAGTGGCGCTGCATCAGGAAGAACATCAGGACCGGCGGCAGCGCCGCGACGATGGAGCCGGCGCTCATCAGGTGATAGGCGGCACGGTACTGCGAGTTGAAGGCGGTGATGCCCGCCGTGACGGGCTGGGTGTCGACGCCCTGGGTCAGCACGATCGCCCAGAAATAGTCGTTCCAGACGAAGGTGAAGATCAGCACCGACAGCGCCGCGATGGCGGGGCGCATCAGCGGCAGCACCACGTACCAGAAGATCCGGATCTCGGAGACGCCCTCGACCCGCGCCGCCTCGATCAATTCACGAGGGAGCGCCCGGATGAAGTTGCGCATGAACAGCGTGCAGAATCCGGCCTGGAAGGCGACGTGGAAGAGCACGAGCCCGGTCTTGGTGTCGTAGAGCCCGAGGTCGAGGGTGAGCTCGCGCACCGGCACCATCAGGATCTGGAAGGGCACGAAGTTGCCCGCCACGAAGACGAAGAACACGGCGAGGTTCGCCTTGAACTTGTACACGCCGAGCGCGAAGCCGGTCATGCAGGCGAGCCCGACCGCCCCGATCACCGTCGGCACGGTGATCAGCACCGAGTTGAGCAGGTAGCGCGGCATGTCCGAGCGGAAGAACACAGCGCCGTAGTTCTCGGCGAAGTCGAACGAGGACGGCCAGCCCCAGTAGTTGGCGCGGGCGAAGTCCGCGTCCGGCCGGATCGAGAAGATCGCCACCGCGATCAGCGGCAGCAGCCACAGGACGAGCGCGACGGGGAGCAGCGCCTGGTAGGAGACGCGCCAGGCCGCCGAGGTGCGCGCGACGGGGGTCGGGAACATGTCAGGCCTCCTCCCGCGCGGGCAGGCCGGCGGTGAGCCGGCGGGGCAGCTTGGCGCGCACGAGGTCGTAGGAGACGGCCAGCCGATGGGCGAGCTCGTCCTCGTCGACGCTCTCCGGCAGCAGCACCCAGGAGCGGTGGAAGTACGGCGCCCGTGCGCCGACGCCCGCCTCGATCAGCATCTGCGCGGTCTCGACGTCGGCGCACTTGACCGCGACGCCGGGCATGACGGAGCCGAGGCAGGCGAACATCTTCTCCCCGACCTTCCAGGCCTCGTGCCCGCCGCCCCAGGGGTCGGAGGCCTCGGCCCCGGGAAGGCGCCGGCAGATCGCGGCGACGCGCTGGCGCAGATCGGTCTCCATCACGCCCCCTTCTCGTCGCGGTACATCTTGGCGAGGAAGAAGGCGATGTAGATCATCATGATGGCGAACAGCACCACCGCGATCGCCGCGCCGTAGCCCATCCGGAAGCCGTATTCCGACAGCGCCACCTCGAACATGTAGAAGGCGAGCACCCGGCTCTCGCCGAAGGGGCCGCCGGCGGTCATCACCGAGACGAGGTCGAAGGAGCGCAGCGCGCCGATGATCGTCACCACGAAGGCGGTGAAGGTGGCGGGCCGCAGCTGCGGCAGGACCACGTACCACAGCATCTTCCAGCCTTTCGCCCCGTCGAGCCGCCCGGCCTCGATCTGCTCTGGGTCCACCGCGTTGAGGCCGGTGAGATAGAGGATCATGCAATAGGCCGTCTGCGGCCACAGGCCGGCGGCGATGATGCCGTAGGTCACGGTCTCGGGATCGCCCAGCACCGCGATCGGCCCCAGCCCGAAGACGCCGATGATCTGGTTGAGGAGCCCGAAGGTCGGGTCGTAGAACCACGAGAACACCAGGCCGACGACGACCTGGCTGATCACGAAGGGGAAGAAGAACAGCGACTTGTAGATCCGGATGCCGGCGACGGTCTGGTTCAGGAACAGCGCGATGAACAGCCCCGCCGGGATGGCCAGCAGGTAGAGCACGAGCCAGATCACGTTGTTGCGCAGGGAGGTGTAGAACGCGTCGTCCCACCACAGCTCCCCGTAATTGCGCAGGCCGACGAACTCCTTCGCGCCGAGCCCGTCCCACTCGTAGAACGAGATCTGGAACGACTGGACGATGGGAAAGATCACGTAGAGGAGGAAGAACGCCGCGCCCGGCGCCAGGAACAGCCAGGGCGCGAGCGCGAGCTGGTTGCGGCGCCAAGTGCCGCCGAAGGCGGTGGGCGCCTTGGCCTTGCGCTTCGCGCCGCGCGGCGGGGTCGCGACAGCGACCATGGCGGGCCTCCTCGGGTTGTCGCTGAGGATGCGGTGCCGCGATCCCGGGCGGCTCGCGCCCGGGATCGCGGGGCGTCCGGCTCAGTAGACGCGCTGGCGGACGCGCTCGAGCCGCTCGAGGATGCGATCGAGGTTGTCCGGGCGGACCATGAACTCCTGGAAGCCCTCCATGCCGGCCTTGGCCATCTCCGCCGGGGCGTCGCGATCGAAGAACTGGGCGAGGCCCGAGGCGTTCGAGAGCATCTCGAAGCCCGCGTTCAGGAACTCGTCGTCCTCGATCGTCGCGCGCGAGTTGATCGGCAGCTGGCCGAGCTCGGCGTTGATGATCGTCTGGTTCTCGGCGTCGACGACATAGCGCAGGAAGGCGCGCGCGGCTTCCTTGTTCTGCGCCTGGGCCGGGATGTGGAACGTGTCCGTCGGCGCGTCCTCCGCCATCGGGACGCCCTCGTCGATCGCCGGGAACTGGAAGAAGCCGAGCTGGTCGTCCGAGAGCCCCGCCTCGCGCAGCGGCGCGACGGCGAAGTTGCCCATCAGGTACATGGCCGCGTCGCCCTGGACCATGAAGGGCAGCGCCTCCTGCCAGGAATAGGAGGTGTGGTTGTCGATGTAGGCGTCCATCTCGATGAGCTCGCGCCAGTTGGCGAAGGTCTGGCGCACGCGCTCGTCGGTCCACGGCACCCGGCCGGCGGTGAGGTCCATGTGGAACTCGTAGCCGTTGGTGCGCAGGTTGATGTAGTCGAACCAGCCGGCGGCGGTCCACAGGAACTTGGTGCCGATGGTGAAGCACTTGACGTCGTTCTCGAGCAGCGTGGCGCAGCCCGCCTTCAGCTCCTCCCAGGTCTCCGGGACGGAGACGCCGTACTCCGCGAACAGGTCCTCGCGGTAGTACACGCCCCACTGATAATAGGTGTAGGGCACGCCCCACTGCTTTCCGTCCATCGTCATCGAGCCCTTGGTGGAGGCGAGGTCGCGGGAGACCTCCTCGCCCCAGAGGTCCGAGACGTCCTCGAACAGGCCGGCCTCGACGTAGGGCGCCATGCGGTTGCCGGCGTGCCAGGTCGCGACGTCGGGGGCGTTCGCCGTGAGGAAGTTGCGCAGCTGCGTCTTGTAGGCCTCGCGGTCGATGATCGTCGTCTCGATGTCGAGGTCGGGATGCATCTCCTGGAAGCGCGCGATCATCCCCTCCATCGCCGCCCGCGGGGCCGGGTTCGACGTGTCGAGGAAGATGCGCAGCTCGCCGGTGAGCGGCTCCTGCTGGGCCTGGGCCGGCGCGGCCAGGCCGGCGAGCATGGTCGTGGCCGCGAGCGCGGCGAGCGTGGTCTTCGTGACGGGCGCCATCTGGTCTCCTCCCTGGATCTCGGCCCCGATTTCGTCTCGAATAATGGAACCGAGTTTTGATTATTGAAAACGATGCCTCCCGCGGCTAGTCTTGTCAACCAGGGGCGTGCAGCAAGACGATGCTGCACTGCGAGATGGGGACGGGAGGGAGAGGCTCGGCATGGACAAGCCCGCCGACGGCACGGTCGGGAAGGCGCTGGCGCTGCTCGACGAGGTGGCCGCCTACGGCCGCCCGGTACGCTTCGCCGAGATCCTCGCCGGCGCGGACCTGCCCAAGGCCACCCTCTACCGCCTGCTGCAGACGCTGGTGAGCCAGCGCATGCTGGCCTACGACGCGGGCGACCACACCTACGCGCTCGGCTCCCGGCTGATCCGCCTCGCCCACGCCGCCTGGCAGCAGACCACGCTCGCGCCGCTGGCGCGCCCGCATCTCGACCGGCTCTCCGAGGCGATCGGCGAGACGGTGCATCTGGCCAAGCTCGACAACGGCCAGGTCCTCTACGTCGACAAGCGCAATGCGCGCCGCCCCATCCCGATGTTCTCGGACGCGGGCAAGATCGGTCCGGCCTATTGCACCGGCGTCGGCAAGGCGATGCTCGCCCATCTCGACGCGCCGGCGCTGGAGACGGCGCTCGCCCGGCAGAGCTGGTACCCGAACACGCCCGCGACCCACGTCTCGCCGGCGACGCTGCGCGCGGAGCTCGAGCAGATCCGCGCATCCGGCGTCGCCTTCGATCGCGAGGAGCACGAGCCGACGATCATCTGCGTCGCGGTGCCGATCCTCGACGAGGCCGGCCGCCCCCTCGGCGCCTTGTCGGTGACGTCCTCGACCCTGCGCCACGCCCTCGGCGACCTCGCCGCGCTCGCCCCCCGGCTCGCCGAGACCGCGGCCGCGATCGCCCGCGAGGCGGCGGCCTTCACCTTTCCCGGCGCGAGCCGCAGCGACCCGACAGGAGGACGATCCCCATGACCGGCGTGAGCCTCGAGCGCGTGATCAAGCGCTACGGCACGACCCAGGTGATCCACGGGGTCGATCTCGAGATCGCGGAGGGCGAGCTGTGCGTCTTCGTCGGCCCCTCGGGCTGCGGGAAGTCGACGCTGCTGCGCATGATCGCCGGCCTGGAGGAGACGACCGACGGGCGCATCGTCATCGCCGGCGAGGACGTCACCCGCGCCGACCCGGCCGAGCGCGGCGTCGCCATGGTGTTCCAGACCTACGCGCTCTATCCGCACATGACGGTCGGCGAGAACATGGGCTTCGGCCTGAAGATGACCGGCCATCCCCGGGAGGAGATCGCCCGGCGCGTGAAGGAGGCGGCGCGGGTGCTGCAGCTCGAGCCCTATCTCGCGCGCAAGCCCAAGGCGCTCTCGGGCGGCCAGCGCCAGCGCGTCGCGATCGGCCGCGCCATCGTGCGCGAGCCGAGCGTGTTCCTGTTCGACGAGCCGCTCTCCAACCTCGACGCGGAGTTGCGCGTCGAGATGCGGGTCGAGATCGCCCACCTGCACAATGAGGTGGTCCCCAGATCCCGGACAGCTTGGCGGCCGGGCTAAGCTTGGTTCTGGTTGATTGTCATGCCGCCATTCTTGTCCCAGCGGGGCCCTGATGGGCCTCGACGGGTGTTCGTCCGCCCAGCG
>JBNPEA010000116.1:0-3331 GCA_051117315.1 Salinarimonas sp.
AAAAATGGTCGAGCAGGGAGCGGGACGGCGAGGGCGCGGACATGGCGGGCTCCGAATCGAAGGAGCCCTCTAGGAATCATGCGGCGTCAAGAGATGCACGCTCGTTAACCTGAAGCGATTGCCCTGGCCGCGCCCCGGAAGGCGTTGATTTCTCTTTGCTCCTCGCGCAAGGTGCGCGAGGCCTCGCAACGGAGCAGCGTCTTGTCCACCGTGTCTCGTGGCGCGCGCGACACCCTGCGCGCGACCCTCGTCCTCCTCGCCCTGCTCGTCGTCGCGCTCGTCGCCGCGTCGCGGCCCGCCGCCGCGTTCGAGACAGCGGCCGAGCAGGCCTACCTCGTCGATGCCGGCACCGGCACCGTGCTCTTCGCCAAGAACGCCGACGCGCTCATGGTCCCCGCCTCCATGGCCAAGATCATGACAGTCGAGACCATCGCGGAGGAGATGCGCCAGGGGCGCCTTTCGAACGAGGACGTCTTCACCATCTCCGAGAACGCCTGGCGCACCGGCGGCGCGCCGTCCGGCGGCTCGACCATGTTCGCCGAGGTCGGCAGCAGCATCGCGCTGCCGGACCTCCTGCGCGGCATCATCGTGCAGTCCGGCAACGACGCCTCCATCGCCGCCGCGGAGGGCATCGCCGGATCGGAGGAGGCGTTCGCGCGCATGATGACCGAGCACGCCCGCCGGATCGGGCTCGAGGCCTCGGTCTGGCGCAACGCCACCGGCTTCCACGATCCCGAGCAGGTGACGACGGCGCGCGAGCTCGCCCGGCTGACGCTCCATCTGATGGAGGAGAGCCCGGAGATCTACGCCATCTTCGGCGAGGAGAGCTTCGCCTGGAACGGGATCACGCAGCGCAACCGCAACGACCTGCTCGGCATGAACATCGGCGCGGACGGGGTGAAGACCGGCTTCCTCTCGCAGTCCGGCTACGGCCTCGTCGGCTCGGCGGTGCGGGACGGGCAACGGCTCGTCGTCGTGGTCAACGGTCTCGAGACCGCTAGCCAGCGGGCCAACGAGGCGCGCAAGCTGCTGGACTGGGGCTTTCGTGCCTTCGACCGCCGCCGGCTGTTCGAGGCCGGCGAGACGGTGGGCGAGGCGCAGGTCTACGGCGGCGAGACGCCCTACGTCGCGCTCGCAGCCGAACGGCCGATCGAGCTCCTGGTGCCGCGCGGCGACGACCAGCGCCTGTCCGCCCGCATCGTCTATCGCGGCCCGCTGCTGCCGCCCGTCGAGGCGGGCACGCCGGTGGGCGTGCTGCGGGTGATGCGCGGGGACACGCTCGCGCTGGAAGCGCCGCTCGAGACCGCCGAGAGCGTGGGGCAGGGGCCGATCTCCCGGCGCGCCCTCGACGGGCTCTGGGAGCTCGGCGCCGGCGCGGTCCGCCGCGCCATCTTCGGCGATCCCGACGCCGCGCCGGGAGCCTCGTGAGCGGGCATGGGGGCGCGCTTCATCACGTTCGAGGGCGGGGAGGGGACCGGCAAGTCGACGCAGGTCGCGCGCCTCGCGGCGCGGCTGCGCGCGGACGGGCACGAGGTCCTCGCCACCCGCGAGCCCGGCGGCTCCCCCCACGCGGAGGATCTGCGCCGCGCCATCCTGTCCGGCGAGGCGAAGGCGCTCGGACCCTTCGCCGAGGCGCTGCTCTTCGCCCGCGCCCGCCAGGACCACCTCGCGGCGACGATCCGTCCGGCGCTCGCGCGCGGGGCGATCGTGCTGTGCGACCGCTTCAGCGATTCGACCCGCGCCTACCAGGGCGCGGCGGGCGCCGTGCCCGCGCCGCTGATCGAGGCGCTGGAGCGCTGGGCCGTGGGCGAGACCCGGCCGGACCTGACGCTGATCCTCGATCTGCCCGTGGCCACGGCGCTCGCCCGCGCCGCCGCCCGACGGGGGGGGGCGGTATCGGGCGGGGACGGCGGGGAGGGGGCCGATCGCTTCGAGGGCGAGGCGCGCGCCTTCCACGAGACGCTGCGCGAAGCCTTCCACGCCATCGCCGCCCGCGAGCCCGAGCGCTGTATCCTGATCGACGCCTCCGGCGACATCGCGACCGTCGCGGAACGGGTGGCGTCGGCGGTCCTGCCACGCCTCGCGCCGGCGACCGAGGGTGCCGCCCGCCTCCAGGAGCCCGACGCCGCCCATGGCTGAGAAGACCCCGCTCGCGGAGCCGGATCAGCTCCCGGGCGCGCCGCATCCGCGCGAGCGCGCCGTCCTGTTCGGCCACGAGGAGGCCGAGCGCGCGGTGCTCGACGCCTACGGCTCGGGCAGGATGCATCACGCCTGGCTGATCGGCGGGCCGGAGGGGATCGGCAAGGCGACGCTCGCCTACCGCGTCGCGAAATTCGTGCTCGACCGCGGCGGCCGCCCTCCCGAGCCCGTGGCGAGCCTCGCCGTCGACCCCGAGGCGCGGGCCGCGCGGCAGGTCGCGGCGCTGTCGCATCCGGGCCTGTTCGTCCTGCGCCGCGTACCGGCGACCGACAAGAAGGCCGCCTCGACCACGATCCCCGTCGACGAGGTGCGCCGCGGCCTGCAGCTCTTCGCCTCGACGGCGGCGGATTCGGGCTACCGCGTCTGCATCGTCGACGCCGCCGAGGACCTGACCCCCGCCTCGGCCAACGCGCTCCTGAAGATGGTGGAGGAGCCCCCGCCGCGCTCGCTGTTCCTGATCGTCTCGCACGCGCCCCAGCGGGTGCTGCCGACGATCCGCTCGCGCTGCCGCAAGCTGCAGCTGCGCCCGCTCGGGGACGACGCGCTCGCCCGCGTGATCCGCTCGCTGCCCGAGCCGATCGGCACCGCGCCGGACGAGGCGCTCGCGACCGCCATCGGCGCGGCCGACGGCTCGGCGCGGCGCGCGGTCGCGCTGCTCGATCCCGAGCGCGCCCGCACGGTCCAGACGGTCGAGGTACTGCTCGCCGCGCTGCCGATCGTCGATTGGCGCCGGGTCGGCGCTCTGGCCGACCGGCTCGCTCGAAAGGGCGCGGAGCAGGACCTCGAGATCACGCTCGAGACGGTCGAGCGTTGGGCCGCGGGCGAGATCGAGGCCCGGGCGGGGGAGGGCGCGCGTCGCCTTGCGCCGCTCGTCGAGGTATGTGAGAAATCCGCCCGCGCCGCCGCCGACGCCGACACCTACAACCTGGACCGGCGCCCCCTGGTCCTGACGCTCTTCGGAGACCTCGCCGAAGCGGTCCGCGCGACGAGATGAACGGGTCGGGGCGCGGTGTCGCGCCCGCCTGCGCGAGGGATCGACGATGGCCGACAAGAAGCCGTTCTACATCACGACGGCGATCTCCTATCCGAACGGCGAGCCGCATATCGGCCATGCCTACGAGGCGATCGCCAC
>JBNPEA010000141.1:0-17704 GCA_051117315.1 Salinarimonas sp.
CACGGGCACGGGCAGCTGTGCCTGCTGGTCCGCGTCGAGGTTCCCCCAGAACGGGCGCAGGGCCTGCGGGGGCCGGCCGTCCTCGGCGGCGTTGGCGCTGGCAGTCGCGGCGCGGCGGGCGAGCCGCTCCATGAAGTCGAGCCCGTCGACCGCGCCGGGGCCGCGCATGCCCTGCATCTCGCCGGGCGTCATCATCATCGGCCCGTCACCGCGGCCCATGCCCTGACCGGGGCCCGTCCCGTCACCGGGACGCATGCCGGGACCCGTGCCGGGACCCGAGCCAGGTCCCATGCCACGCCCGCGCTCCTGCCCGCGCCCCTCGCCGAAGCGCTCCTGCATCCGCGCCTGCCGGTCGGCCCGCATCGCCTCGCGGCGCTCGGCGCGGGTCCGCGCCACGGAGCGCCAGGCCTCGGCGGCCGGATCGAACAGCGCGGCCTGCTCCGGCGTCAGGTCGAGGCCGGCGCGGACGCCGGCGAGCCGCGCGTCCATCAGCGCGTCGAGATCGATCGCGACGGCCTGGCCGACCTGGGGCGACGGCTGCTGTTGCTGTTGCTGTTGCTGTTGCTGCTGCGCGAGCGCCGGCGCGCCTGCGAGCGCCGCGACGGCCGCGAGCGTGAGAAGGGCGGTGCCGGCAAATCGATGTCTCATGGCTGTCCTCGTTCCTGCGTGCGTCGTTCCTGCGTGCGTCTTGGCGGAACGCTCCGGAACAGATCGTCGCAGGCGCCGGCTCCCGGGGAGGTGGCCGGCGCATGACCGTTCGGTCATGAACGCGCAGGGAGGCCCACGGTGCCCCTCAGCCCGCCGGCTTCTGCCACTCCCCCTCGCGCGCCGCCCGGGCGCCGTCGCCGCCACCTCCGCCCATGAACCCGCGCAGGAGATCGATCGGCACGGGGAAGACGATGGTCGAGTTCTTGTCGCCGGCGATGTCGTAGAGCGTCGAGAGGAAGCGCAGCTGCATCGCCTCGGGCGTCTGCGACAGGATGTCGGCGGCCTCGGAGAGCTTCTGCGAGGCCTGCATCTCGCCCTCGGCGTCGATGATGCGGGCGCGCCGGTTGCGCTCGGCCTCGGCCTGGCGGGCGATGGCGCGCACCATGCTCTCGTCGATGTCGACGTGCTTGATCTCGACGTTCGCGACCTTGATGCCCCAGGCGTCCGTCTGGCTGTCGAGGATTTCCTGGATGTCCGAATTGAGCTTGTCGCGCTCCGACAGCATCTCGTCGAGGTCGTGCTTGCCGAGCACGGAGCGCAGCGTGGTCTGAGCGAGCTGGCTCGTGGCCATCATGTAGTCCTCGACCTGGATGATCGAGCGGTCGGCGTCGACGACGCGGAAGTAGATCACCGCGTTGACCTTGACCGAGACGTTGTCCTTCGAGATCACGTCCTGCGACGGCACGTCCATGGTGATGGTGCGCATGTCCACCTTCACCGCCTGCTGCAGGAAGGGAATGACGAAGATGATCCCCGGCCCGCGCACGCCGGAATAGCGCCCGAGCGTGAACACGACGGCGCGCTCGTACTCGCGCATGATGCGGATCGCGCTGGCGACGATGCCGAGCACGACGAGCGCGATGACCAGGTAGGCGACGAGATCGAGACCCATCATCGGGTACTCCTCACTTTGCCGGCGGAAGCGCGGCGGGGTGCATGGGGTCGTGGCTGTCGCGCCCGGCGCGCGAGACCGTGAGGGTGAGCCCGTCCCGGGCGAGCACGCGCACGGGCTCGCCGGGGGCGAGCGGCTCGTCTGCCGTGGCGCGCCAGCGCTCGCCATGGATCTCCACCTCGCCGGCGAAGGCCTCCCAGTGCAGCACGCGGCCCGGCTCGTCGACGAGCGCCTCGTCGCCGCTGGCGGGGCGTCGGCGCAGCGCCCGCACGGCCGCGGCCATGACGATGGTGAGGAGCAGCACGGTCGCGAGCGTGGCGGCGATCGCCACGGCGGGCGAGAGCGAGAAGCCCGGCACGTCGGTATCGAACAGGATGAACGAGCCGAAGCCGAAGGCCACCGCCCCGCCGATGCCCAGCGCACCGAACGACGGCGCGAACACCTCCGCGAGCATCAGCGCGATGCCGAGCACGATCAGCAGCGCGCCCATGACGTCGATCGGCAGGAAGTTGAGCGCGAACAGGCCGAGCAGCAGCGAGATCGCGCCGACCACGCCCGAGAAGATCATGCCCGGGTTGGCGAACTCGAAGATGATGCCGTAGATGCCGATCAGAAGCAGGATGTAGGCGATGTTGGGATTGGTGATGAGCGCCAGCGCCTCGACCAGGAAACCGGCCTCGTGGCGCACGACCTCCGCGCCGTCGGTCTCGAGCCGCATCCGCGTCTCGCCCAGGCGCACGACGAGCCCCGCCGCCTCGCGCAGGAGGTACGCGACGTCGTTCGCCAGGACCTCGACCACGCCGTCCTGCACCGCGTCGACGGCGGTGAGCGTCGCCGCCTCTCGCACCGCCGCCTCGGCGAAATCGGCGTTGCGCCCGCGCAGCTCCGCCAGGCCGCGGATGAAGGCGGCCGAATCGTTGATCGCCTTGCGCGCCGACGCCCCCTCGGCCCCGCCGCCGCCCAGGCTCACCGGCGTCGCCGCGCCGAGGTTGGTGCTCTGCGCCATGGCGGCGACGTGGCTGGCGTAGAGGATGTAGGTGCCCGCCGAGGCCGCCCGCGCGCCCGCCGGAGCGACCCAGGTGGCCACCGGTACCGGCGCGGCGAGGATCGCGCGGACGATGTCGCGCGTGGCGCTGTCGAGGCCGCCGGGCGTGTCCATGCGCAGCACCAGCATGCCGCCGCGCGCCTGCGCCGCCTGGGCGAGCGCGTTCTCCACGAGCAGCGTCGTGGCGGGACCGATCGGGCCGTCGATGTCGGCGACGACGACGGTCTCGACGCGGTAGCGCTCGGGTCCGGGCTCGCTCACCGCCTGGCCCGCCGCCCCGCCGGCGCCGGCGAGGAGGCCGATGAGGCCCGCCAGGAGCGCCAGCAGCGCCGGCACCACGGGCGCCGGGAAACCCGGCCTCCTTCGCAGAGCGGCCGAGGAAACGTCCGTGCTCATCGACCGCCCTCCCCCTCGTGCGCATCCACCTTCGCGGCGCCGACCTGATCCGCGACGACCGCCCCGCGCGCGCCGAGCGGCGCCTCGGGCGGATGCGTCGTATCGCGCGCGGTCTGGTGCTCCATCTCCGCGTCCAGCTCCGCGCCGACGAGCAGGATGACCGTCGAGATCCAGGCCCACATCATCACCGCCGCGATCGTGCCCAGCGACCCGTAGGTCGCGGAGAAGTCGGTGAGGTTGGAGACATAGTACGAAAATCCTGCCGAACCGATAAGCCAGACCGCCGACGCGGTCAGCGAGCCCGGCGAGATCCAGCGCCACTGCGCCGGCACGCGGCTCGGGCCGTAGCGGTAGAGCGCGGCGATGCCGACATTCGCCACGAAGAACAGGACGAGGGTGGGGAAGACGGCGGTGAGGAGCTGGCCGGCGGCGCCCAGCGGAAGCGCCTGGAGCAGCACCGGCACGCCGACCACCACGTTGACGAGAACCATGGTGAAGACGAGCGTCGCCAGGGTGAAGGCGAAGGAGCGGCCGTAGAGCGACAGCAGCGGGCGCTTCTCCCGCTCGCCGTAGATGACGTTGAGCGCGTCGAACAGCGCCAGCACCGCCGCATTGATGATCCACAGGGCGATTCCCAGCGTGATCGCCAGCGTCGCCGTCAAGGTACCGGTCCGCGCCTGGATGAGGCGGTCGAGCTCGCGCGCGATCAGATCGAGGAAGCCCGCCGGCAGGAAGCCTTCGAGGTCGTCGAGCTGCTCGGACAGCACCTGCGGGTCCGTGGCGAGCCCGAACAGCGCGACCAGGGCCGCGAGGGACGGCACGATGGCGAAGACCAGGAAGAAGGCCGCGCCGGCGGCGTTGGGCGCGATCCGATCGCGCGTGTAGCCGTCGAGCACGCGCCAGAAGACGTCGCGCAGGCCGCGGCGCGGCATGCGCCAGGGGCTCGTCGCATCGCGCCCGCGCCCGCTTTCCTGCGCGCGCGCCTCCGAGACGGGCAGCGGCGTGCGCCCGCGCCCGGGGGGGCGGCGTCGGCGTCGCGGCGGCACGGCCTCCTCGGCGCTCTTCTCGGCATCGTCCTCGTGCACGGCTCCTCGCAAGCTCGTCTGGCGCGGGATCAACGCA
This sequence comes from Salinarimonas sp., assembly GCA_051117315.1. Taxonomy (GTDB): domain Bacteria; phylum Pseudomonadota; class Alphaproteobacteria; order Rhizobiales; family Beijerinckiaceae; genus Salinarimonas. The sequence continues at coordinate 4,164 of JBNPEA010000141.1, forward strand.
CCCGACCTCCCAGGCGTTCGCCGGCCACGGTCGCCGGGCGGCTGGAAGCCCCGCGGCGAAGCGTCGCCGTGGAAGCCGCGCGGCACGGAACCCTCGCTCCCCTCGAAGGTTGAGAGCGCGAACCGATGAGGAGTGCGATTTCATGACCGCCAGTGCTCAGAACGGCGACGACCGCGCTCGCGCCGATTGGGACGACCTGAAGCGCGAGGCGTCCGACGCCGCCCGCGAAACCGCAGACGATGCGCGCGAGGCGGGCTACGCCTTCGTGCACGGAGCCCGCGACCGCGCCTCCGACTACCTGGAGCGCCGCAAGGAGAGCGCCGTCCAGTCCATCGACGACGTCGCGCACACCCTGCGCGAGAGCTCGGAGACCTTCGACGACCGACCGAACCTCCGGCTCTTCGTCGACAGTGCCGCGGACGGCCTGGAGAACCTCGCCGAGGAGATCCGCGACCGCAGCTTCATCGAGGTCTATGCGGACGTCGAGCAGTTTGCCCGCCGACGTCCGGCCTTGTTCGCCGGCGCGGCGGGCGTCGCGGGCTTCATGCTCGCGCGCTTCCTGAAGAGCTCGGCGGAGGAGGTCGAGGAGCGGCGCGCCCAGGGCGATGCGCTGCGCGGGCAGCGGCACACCCGCCGCTACGGCGGCGCCGGCTATGCGCCGGGCGCGGAGCAGTCCGGCTTCAACCCGGGCGGCCATGCCGCGGAGCGCCGGCCGCCGGGCGAGAGCCACGAGGGTCCGGTGGGCACGCGACCGAGCCGGACCGACCCGGAGCGAAACGCGTCCGAGCGGACCCGTGCGCCGGAGACGCCGAACGTGTCCGGCACCCGCACGTCGGATCGTTCCGGTGGTGCGCCCGGCACGTCGAGCACCAGCGCGGCCCAGGCCGCCGCCAACGCGGCCGCGCGCCCGCGCGGCGAAGGCTGAGGAGACCCGCCATGGACCACCGTGATCCCTCGGCCGATGCCGAGGCCGCACGCCGCAGCGCGCGGGAGAATCCATCCATCCAGGGCCTCGTCGCCGAGGCCCTGCGCGAGGCGACCGACCTCGCGCGCAAGGAGGTGGCGCTCTTCCGCGCGGAGATGAGCCACAATGTCAAGCTGCTCATTGCGGGCATCGTGGCGCTCCTCGCCTCCAGCGTCTTCGCCATTGCGACGCTGGTGCTGCTCACCGACGCGCTGGTGGACTGGATCACCGTCCTCGTCGGCTCCGCGGCCCTGGCCTCGCTGATCGTCGCGGGCGTGACGCTCGTGATCACGATCGCGCTGATCCTCTACGGCCGCTCCAAGCTGTCCGCCGCGACGCTCGAGCCGACCCACACGATCCGCTCGGTGGAGCGCGACGGCGACGTGCTCTCGCACCGCCGGCACTGACCGGGAGGGAGACGAGATGACCAAGATGACAGATCTGGAACGCGACATCGAGGAGAGCCGCGCGCGGCTCGACCAGACGATCGACCGCCTTCAGGACCGCATGAACGCGAGCGGCGTCGCCGACGACGTGCTCGGCACCGCCCGACGCTACGGCTACGGCTCGCAGCTCGACCGAGCCGCGGAGGCGATCCGCGCGAACCCGATTCCGGTCCTCCTGGTCGCGGCCGGCATCGGCTGGCTGGCGCTCTCGATGACCGATGGCGCGCGGCGCCGCACGGCGCGGCGCGAGCTCGATCGGCGTGGCCTGATGGACCGGCCGCCGCGCCGGCACGTCGCCGGCGACTCGACGATCCGCGACACCGACATCGACCCGGGTGCGCGTGCCCGTCCGGTGCCGCCGGACATGGTGCGCACCGAGGGTCCCGCACCCTACGGCCGCCCACCGATCGAGCCGGTCTCCCCCGCGCGTCCCACGCCCTACGAGCCCGTGACCGGCACGACAGGCAGGCCCACTGGAACGACATCGGGCGTGCGCCGCTGAGACGGGGCGCGCCGCATCACAGCGAACCGAGGAGCGATCCTCGCGAAAGGAGACCACCATGGCCGAGATCAGGAAGGACGAGAAGCCGATCGCCGAGGCGGGCGACGCCCGAACGGAGCGTCCGGCCCAGCCCGCGACGGCGGCGAGCCCGGTCTCGCCCGCCGCGCCCGGCTCGACGCCCGGCATGAGCCCGACGCCGATGCCGGCGACGCCCGGCGCCGCCGGCACGCCGCCCTACACGCCGAACCCGGCACCGGGGGCGGGCACCTATTCCCCGCACCCGACCTACGCGGCCTCCCCGGCCGGCTCGCGTCCGGAGAGCGGCGGCACGGGGTCTTCGGGAACGGGGTCTTCGGACTCGGTGCGCGATCGTGCCAGCCGCGCCTACGAGGAGACCCGCAACCGCGCCGCCGGCACCGGCGACGCGGCGCGCGAGCGGCTCGAGGAGGCTCGCGCCCGCGGCGAGAGCTACTACGAGGAAGCCCGCCGCCGTGGCGAGGACACCTACGACGAAGCGAGCCGTCGCGGCCGGGCCGCCTGGGAGCAGGCCCGACACTACGGCGAGGAGTACTACGAGGACGCCATGGAGTACGGCCGCGAGGCCTACGACGCGAGCCGCGGCATCCTGCGCGAGAACCCGATCCTGATCGGCGTGCTCGGCCTCGCCGCCGGCCTGGCGCTGGGCGCGCTCCTGCCGCGCACGCGCCAGGAGGACCGCACCTACGGCCCCTACGCGGACGAGGCGCGCCGGCGCGGGCGGGACTACGCCCGCGAGGCGCAGGAGCGCGGCATGGGCTACGCCCGCGACGCGATCGATCGCGGCCGGGACTACGCCCACCACGCCTTCTCCGAGGAGGGCGGCCATCCGGTGCACGAGGACGAGTGGCGCCGCGAGCGCTCCTACGAGGAGGACGCCGCGCGCCGCACGGGCCCGGGCGGCAACGGGCGCCACTGATCCGCGCGGCAAGGGCGCCGCTCGGGCGCCCCCCGATGGAACCGAAAGGGGAGCCGGTGCGGCCGGGGCCCCGTTTGGGAGGGCGGTCCCGCCGAGGGTTCGATCGGGCGCCCGCTCGCCCGGACCCGGGCCTGTTCGGAACCGCACGCACCCGCCTGCCGCCGGTTTCTCGTACGGACGCGGGCCCCGCCTTGCCGACACTCGCGCTTCGTCGTACACACGGCGGCGCGGCCTTCGCCCCGCAGGGCGGTCCGAACCTCTCACGACCGCGTGCGGCTCCCGTGCGCGGCGGACGTTGAACACGCGACGGGCAGGGCATGAAGATCGTCGTCTGCGGCGCCGGACAGGTGGGATCCACCATCGCGCGCCATCTCGCCAACGAGGGGATCGACGTCACCGTCGTGGATTCCGATCCGGGCCAGGCCCGGCGCGTCGACGAATCCTACGAGGTGCGCGGCATGGTCGGCCACGCCTCGCACCCGGAAGTGCTCGAGCGCGCCGGCTGCCGCGAGGCGGACATGCTGATCGCGGTCACCCGCTCCGACGAGGTGAACATGGTGGCCGCCCAGGTCGCCTATTCGCTCTTCCGCGTGCCGCGGCGCATCGCCCGCGTGCGCCACCACGGCTATCTCGACCCCTATTCCCGCGCGCTCTACGCCGCCGACCAGATGCCGATCGATGTCGTGATCTCGCCCGAGCTCGAGGTGGCGAACGGGGTCGCGCGGCGCCTGCGCACGCCCGGCGCCTTCGACACGGTGCCGCTGGCGGAAGGCCGTGTGCAGCTGATGGGCATCCACACCGACACGCCGGGCTGCGCGCTGACCGGGCGCACGCTCGCCGAGGTTCCGCAGGTGATGCCCGATCCGCACATGATCGTCGTCGCCATCGTGCGCGACGGCCAGGCCTTCGTGCCCAAGGGCGCCGACCGGATCGAGAAGGGCGACGACGTCTACGTCGTCACCGAGCCCTCGCGGGTCGACCGGGTGATGGCGGTGTTCGGCCACGAGGAGCGCGTCGCGCGCCGCGTCGTCATCGTCGGCGGCGGCAACGTGGGGCTCAACCTCGCCAAGATGCTCGCCCGCGAGGCGCCCTACGTGCGCCTCAAGATCATCGAGAATTCCCGTGAGCGCGCCGAGATCGTCTCGCGCGACCTCGGCGACCGGGCCGTGGTGCTGCACGGGGACGCGCTCGACACCGACGTGCTCGAGGAGGCGAACGCCGGCTCGGCCGAGACGGTGGTGGCCGTCACCAACGACGACGAGACCAACATCTTCTCCTCGGTGCTGGCCAAGCGCATGGGCTGCAAGCGCGCCATCACGCTCGTCAACAAGACGAGCTACGAGCCGATCATGCCCTCGCTCGGCATCGACGCGGTGGTCTCGCCCAACGCCATCACCATCTCGACGATCCTGCGCCACGTGCGCCACCGTTCGGTGTCGGCGCTCTACACGCTGCGCGAGGAGTTCGGCGAGGTGATCGAGGCGAAGGCGCAAGGAGGGTCGAAGCTCGTCTCCGGCCCGATCAACCAGATCGGCCTGCCCGACGGCATGCTGATCGGCGCGGTGGTGCGCGGCGAGCAGGTCGTCATCCCGCATGGGGACTTCCGGGTTCAGGCGGGGGACTCGGTCATCGCCATGGTGACCTACAAGGCGCTGAAGAAGGCCGAGGCCTTCCTGGCGGGAACGGGACCCGACATCCGCATCGGCGAGCGCTGAGCCCGATGGCGCGCGTCTCGCTCGACACCTGGGCGCCGCCGGCCTTCCGGCCGATCATGCTGCTCGTCGGCGGCATGCTGCTGTCGCTGTCGGCGGCGATGCTGATCCCCGCCGGCTTCGACCTCTACGGACGCAACGAGGACTGGCGCGCCTTCGCGCTCTCCTCGGTCGTCACCTTCGTCTGCGGCCTGTCGCTCGTGCTGGTCGCCCGCACCCGGCTCGCCGGCGGGCTGACGCTGCGGCAGGCCTTCGTGCTCACCCCGCTGACCTGGCTCACCGTCGCCCTGTTCGCGGCGCTGCCGCTCTACTTCTCCGACTATGCGCAGCTGCGCGAGAGCTTCGCCAACGCCTTCTTCGAGTCGATGTCGGGCCTCACCACGACGGGCGCGACCGTCATCGTCGGCCTGCAGGACGCGCCGCCCGGGGTGCTGATCTGGCGGGCGCTGCTGCAGTGGATGGGCGGCATCGGCATCATCGGCACGGCCATCGCCATCCTCCCCGCGCTGGGCGTCGGCGGCATGCAGCTGTTCCGCACCGAGAGCTCGGACCGCTCCGAGAAGGTGCTGCCGCGGGTGCGCGAGATCGCCACCGCCATCGTCTCGCTCTACGTCGGCTTCACGGTGATCTGCGCCGTCGCCTATTGGGTCGCGGGGATGACGCCCTTCGACGCGCTGGCGCATTCGCTGACCACGATCGCGACGGCGGGCTTCTCCACGCACGACAACTCGCTCGGCAACTGGGTGAACCCCGCCATCCATTGGATCGCCGTCTTCGGCATGCTGGCGGGCGCCGTGCCGTTCGTGCTCTATCTGCGCCTGTTCCAGGGCGAGCTCGACACGCTGCGAAACAGCCAGGTGCGCGTCCTGTTCGGCTTCCTCGCCGTGGTCGTCGCGCTGATGAGCCTGTGGCTCGTCTCCACGGAGCGCTACGCGCTCGGCGACGCCATCCGCCACGCATCCTTCAACGTCGTCTCGGTGGTGACGACGACGGGCTTCGCCTCGACCGACTACGGCGCCTGGGGCAACGTGGCGGTGGGCGTGTTCTTCGGCCTGATGTTCGTGGGCGGCTGCACCGGCTCCACCGCGGGCGGCGTGAAGATCTTCCGCTACGAGGTGATGGCGCGGCTGCTGCACAGCCACTTCCTGCACCTGCTCTACCCCCGCGGCGTCTTCCCCCGCACCTACGCCAAGCGCCCCCTCCCCGACGACGTCGTCGCCTCGGTGGTGGTGTTCTTCTCGCTGTTCTTCGTGTGCTACTCGATCATCACCATCGTGCTGATGTCTTTCGACCTCGACTTCCTCACCAGCGCCTCGGCGGCCGTGAGCGCCCTGTCGAACGTCGGCCCCGGGCTCGGCCCGATCATCGGGCCGGCCGGCAATTTCTCCTCGCTGCCGGACCCGGTGAAATGGGTGCTGGCCTTCGCGATGCTGCTGGGGCGGCTCGAGCTGTTCACGGTGTTGATCCTGTTCATGCCGCGGTTTTGGCGGGGGTGATCAGGTCGGCTCGGCGGCTTCGTCTTCGCTAAGCGGCTGCTGGTGCCGCCAGGGCGGTATTTCGGCGAGCGGGGCGATGACGCTGGTCAGTTCTGGATCGTCGGCGGAGGACGCGAGCAGCATGCGGTGGAAGAATAGCGCCGCGTCGCCGGGGTCCAGACCGCGTTGGTGCCACCAAACTCCGGCTGCTGCGAGGACGCCTGCCAGCCTCATCAGTGCTGAATGCTGCTTACCTTTGATGATCGTGGGCAAAAACGTCGCCGCGAGCGCGAACCATGTCTCTGCCTGTTTAGGCTGTGCGCTGGTCCAAAGAAACGCTTCGGGAAATGCCGGGTCGCCCGCTGCCCACCGTGTCGCGACCTCATGAACGACAGGGCCGAGCGCCGCGTCAAAAGCCGCATCGGTGCTCTCCGAGTACATCACGAGCATTAATCCGAGGAAGTGCTGTGCCAAAACGCCTCCTGCTTTACTCAAGGGCAGGCGGGGCGCGACGCAGGTCATCAGGCCGAGGAGCCGCCCCGAATTAAAGCCGCCGGCTGACGCGGCAACGACAGCGCTACGCAAGGCAGCCTCTCCGATCTCCGGATCCTCCAGTCTGGCCGCAGCGCCGAACTGTTGCCAAGCGAACTGCAGCGCACGATCCGGCTCGTCGGCCGCGCGATCAACAATGTGGTTTGTGATGCTCTTTGCCCATTGGAGCTGGATCTCGCGATCCTCGAAACCGTTGTCATGCAGCGCGGCAATCATGTCGCGCGCGCGCTCCGGCTCCTCGGCGGCGCGATGACCGACGTAGTTTGTGACGCTCTTGGCCCATTCGAGCCGGATTTCGCGATCCTCGGTCCCAGAGTCGTGCAGAACGCCGATCATGTCGCGCGCGCGCGCCGGCTCCTCCGCGGCGCGACGATTGACATAGTTTGTAATGCTCTTGGCCCATTCGAGCCGGATCTCGCGATCATCGGCCTTGGCGTCGTGCAGTGCCGCGATCATCTCGCGTGCGCGCAACGGCTCCTCGGCGGCGCATTGATTGACAAAGTTTGTGATGCTACTGGCCCATTCGAGCCGGATCTCGCGATCATCGGCCCCAGCCTCGTGCAGTGCATCGATCATCTCTCGCGCGCGCTCGGGCTCGTCGGCGGCTCGATCGTGGAGGTAGTTGAACAGGCTCTTCGCCCATACTAACCGGCTTTCGCGGCTCGGAAATCCGATCAGGTTCAAGCGCAGAAGACGGGTGTACAGAGCGGCTGCGCTCGTCTCATCCAGATCCAGAGAGCTGCGAAAGTGCAGAATCTCGGCTGACGCGCGCCACGCGGCGGGATCGCCGCGGCCGAGATAGTCATCGACTGTCGCGGAGAGTACCGCGTCCGGGCTCACGCCTGACGATCGTCCAGCAGCAAGTCTCAACTCGAAGTGCAGCCAGTAGGCGGCTGGATTGCCCTCCTCCAGTCCCGCGAGCCCCTCGGCCGCAGGATGCATGCCGAGATCGCGCACCGCCCGGAAGGAGAAGGCGCGCATCGCGTCGCCGTCCCGAATGGTCCAGGCGAGGCGGCGCAGGTCGTCGTCCGACGGTTCCGCGCCGAATGGGTTGTCGGCCGGCGACCGGGGCAGCCGAGCCTCGAGGACGAAATATTCCGCGAGCAAATCCGGCGCAAGGGATCGGAGCCCGCCGTCATCGCCGCCGGAAACCTTGCGTATAGCGGGCCATTGTCGATTCACGGCGGCCTGGTCCGGCGCTAGGGCCGGTGCTTGTGCTTTAAGCTCCTCTTTTGAGAGCCCGTCGAGGAGCGTCGCGAGGACCAGGATACGCCGCGCTTCCGGTCGCAAGGTAGAGAGCGCTTGAGGTTCCGCCTCGAACAATTCGGCCGGCCAACGGATCAGCTCGCTCGCGAGCCAGCCGTCCAGCAGCTCCATCAAGCCGTTTGCGGTGATGTTCTCGTCGAGCGCGAGCCGCCAACCCAGCACCAGGGCGACGAGAGGCCGCCGTCGGCCCGGATCGGCGCGCTCGAGCAACTCCAGGAAGGGCTCCGGCTCGAGCGACGCAACGGGCGGCCGCTCGCGCGCTTCCAGGACCCATCCGTTCCGTCCGAACTGGACGAGCGTGTCGGGGTCGTCAGGCGTCATGAGCGATAGGGGATCTAGGCGCCCCGGCGTCGGATAGATCTTGCCACGCAGCGCTGCCCCCTCGCTCTGGCTGGCGCCGGTCACCGTCGCGACGAAGCGCTCGTCCGCGATGCGCTCGATGAGCAGGACGCGCACCTGATGCTCGAAACTTCGATCCGAGAGCGCGGCGAGGACGTCTCGCACCACGTCGGCCCGGCTCGCCGCGTAGTCCATGACGATGAAGGTCGGCCGCTCCGGCTGCCAACTCTTCAGCGCAACCCAGTCGATGGCACCGTCGCGGCGGAGGAAGCCGGCGTCCGCCAGTCCGGAACGGACGAGCTGCTGGCAATATTCTAGAGCGAGGCGGCTCTTGCCGACGCCGCCGTCACCGCACAGCGCCCACCACCTCAGCTCCTTGCTCTCGGCGGTGAAGAAGGCGTGGAGCGCTCCCAGCTCGCCCTCGCGGCCGATGAAGGGAATTCGCGGGTTCATGTAGCTGAAGCGATCGAAGCCGAGTTCGCTGATCGTGCCGAGGGTCAGCGTCAAGGGAAGCGGCATGCGCTGGCGCATGCGCGCCTCGATCCGCTGCAACGCGTCCGTGACCTCCGCCAGCTTGCCTTCGATCCGTCCCGCGGCCTCGGCTATCCAGTCGACGTGCGTGGCGAGACCCTCGACCCGTGTCGCGAGGTCCTGCGCCACGGCGGCGACGTCCGCCCTGATGGTGTCGAGCTCGGCCCGGATCGCGCCCGCGGCATGGATGTGAAACGCGAGCGTCGCTTCTGGGTACGCGCCGGACTTGAGCACCTCGACGAACGCGTCGAGGATGGTTCGGCCGTTCACGGCGATCGTCTGGTCGGCCTCCTCCTTCGTGGTCATCAGGCGAGCGAGCGCCGCCTGTGGCGGATCGAGCTGCGCGCGCACGAGGTCGTCTCGTGCGGCCTCCGCGATCTGCCGGGTAACGCCCGCGAACCAGTCGGGCTCGGCCATGACTTCGGACGTGGCGCGGGACACCACGTCGATGCAGCCGTGAAACGGGTCGTGCGCGAGCAGCTCGCTGCGCTTCGCCGCGTTGCCGCCGAGCTGCGCAATATAGCTGCGCGCGGACTGGACAAAGCGCGCCATCTCGGCGGCATCGTTTCCGCGCAGCTCCGACTTGGCGAGCTTCTCGCAGTCGTCGAGCCACGCACGCGCGACGTCGCACCAGGCCAGGATGAGGGCGCGCGCGAGGTCGTGGTTGGCGCTCGGGCTCGCGGGGCGCTGCTTCAGCGACGTGGCGATCTTGTTGACCGAAAGGCGGCGCATCTCTCGGAGCTTGGCGGGATAGTTCTCCCCCAGCATGACCCCGAGCGCGATGCTCTGAGCCTGCGCCAGAATCGGGGACGCAGCCGCGGTCAATGCACCGAGAACGAACGAAATCGGCTCTGCCATTCTGGTCGCCAGCCCTGTCGAGAGCACCTCGTTCGATGCTATCAGCTCGTGCAGGAAAGACAAACGACGGGCTCAGGGAGACGTTTGGCTCAAGGCTCCCCGCCCTCGCCGCGAATGAACCGCAGCTCCGCCCCCTCTCCGTTCGAGTCGAGGGACTTCCCCCCCGCCCGCTCTAGCGCCTCGCGGATCTTATCCACCGTGCTCGGTGCGCGGCTTCCCCAAAGCCGACGAGCCGCTCCCCGGCCCCGTGATGAGCCGTTGGATGCAGGTGGATGCGGACCCGCTGGGGTGGCTGGCGGAGTGAGACGTGGGGCGCGCGCGTCCCCCCTCTCCGGAATGGGAGGAGGGCCAGGGGTGAGGGTGTACAGCCTGCGGGGTTGCACGAGACGCCTGTCGCGGCGGCAGCGTCGGTGCGCGATCGGCCGGCCGTACACCCTCACCCCTGCCCCTCTCCCATCCGGGAGAGGGGTTCCCCCGCGACATCCGCCGCGCCCCGCGCTAGAACCGTCGCCGGATCGTCACGGAGGACAACGGCCCCATGCGCGTGATCGGGCTCGCCGGCTGGAGCGGCGCGGGCAAGACGACGCTTCTCGCCCGGCTCATCCCGGCCCTCGTCGCCCGCGGCGTCGAGGTCTCGACGCTGAAGCACGCGCATCACGCGTTCGACGTCGACCGGCCGGGCAAGGACAGCCACACGCATCGCACCGCCGGCGCACGCGAGGTGCTCGTGGCCTCCGCCCGGCGCTTCGCGCTGATGCGCGAGTACGCGGCGGGGGAGGAGGAGCCGCCGCTCGGCGCGCTGCTCGAGCGGCTCTCGCCCGTCGACCTCGTCATCGTCGAGGGCTTCAAGGCCTGGGGGCACCCCAAGATCGAGGTGTTCCGCGCCGCGAACGGCAAGCCGCATCTCTACGACGTCGCGCCCAACGTCCGCGCCGTCGCGAGCGACGTCGCGCTGCCGGGCGTGGCCCTGCCGGTCGTGCCCCTCGACGACGTCGCGGGGATCGCCGATGTCGCCTTGCGCGAGGCGGTCGACCGCGACACCCTCCTCGCCGCCCTCGCGCGGACGCCCGCCCCCGCCCGGCTCAAGCCGGCGCGCGGCTGAAGGAGCCCGACCATGGCCCAGCTCTCGAACGACTGCTTCGCCTTCGGCGGCACGCTGATGCGGGTCGACGAGGCGCGCGCGCTCATCGCCGCACGGATCGCCCCCGTGGCGCGGGTCGAGCGGGTGCCGCTCCTCGAGGCGGACGGGCGGGTGCTCGCCGACGACATCTCCGCGCCGATCCCGCTGCCGCCGTTCTTCAACTCGGCGGTGGACGGCTACGCCGTGCGCCATGCCGACCTCGCGCCCGCGGGCGAGACGCGGCTTCCCGTCTCCGGCCGTCTTCCGGCGGGTGCGTCGCCGGATGCGGCGAGCCGGAGCCGCGCCGCGCTGCGCATCTTCACCGGTGCGGCGATGCCCGACGGCTTCGACACGGTCTTCATGCAGGAGGACGCCGTGCGCGAGGAGGGCGACGTGGTGCTGCCGGCCGGCCTGAAGCCGGGCGCCAATGCCCGCCCCGCCGGCGAGGACATCGAGGCGGGCGCCCTCGCGCTCGCCGCCGGCCATCGCATCGGCCCGCGCGATCTCGCCCTCCTCGCCGGGCTCGGGATCGCGCAGGTGCCCGTGCGCGCGCCGCTGACGCTCGGCGTATTCTCCACGGGCGACGAGCTCGTGGCGCCCGGGGAGCCGCTCGGCCCGGCCGCGCTCTACGACGCCAACCGCTTCATGCTGATGGCGCTCGCGCGCCGCGCCGGCTGCGTCGTGCGCGACCTCGGCATCCTGGCCGACCGGCGCGAGGCGGTCTCCTCCGCGCTGGCCGCGGCGGCGGAGGAGGTCGACATGCTGGTGACGTCGGGCGGCGTCTCCACCGGCGAGGAGGATCACGTCAAGGCGGCTGTCGAGGCGGCCGGCGCGCTGACGTTCTGGCGCGTGGGCATCAAGCCGGGCCGGCCGGTGGCGCTGGGCGTGGTGAAGGGCAAGGCCTTCATCGGCCTGCCGGGGAACCCGGCCGCGGTGTTCGTCACCTTCGCCATGCTGGCCCGCCCGCTGATCGCGCGGCTCGCGGGAGAGGCCTGGCGCCGGCCGCTCTCGTTCCCGGTGCGGGCGGGCTTCGCCTACCGCAAGAAGGAGGGCCGGCGCGAGTACGTGCGCTGCACGCTCGCGCCGGACGCCGCCGGCGGCCTCGTCGCCCGCAAGCACCCGCGCGAGGGCGCCGGCGTCATCACGTCCCTGACGCAGACCGCGGGGCTGGTCGAGCTGCCGGAGGAGGTCACCCGCATCGCCGAGGGCGAGACGGTGGCGTTCCTGCCCTACGCGGCGCTCGTCTGAGCCGCCTCAGCTGCGCGAGGAGTACCAGTCCGAGCCGACGAGGTTGTGGCCCGGGTCGCCGACGCGGGCGCCGGACGTGGCATAGGCGTCGGCAGCAGTGGACTGCCAGTTGCTCTCCAGCAGGTAGGCCGCGCCGAGGGCGACGACCACGGCCACCACGAGCGATGCGACGAAGGCTTTCATCGAGCTGTCCTCCCAGACGTCCAGCCCCTGTTCTATGCCGTGAAACGGCCTCGCTTTCAAGAGCTTGCGCCGCCTTTCGGAGCCGTTCCGGCCTGGCCCGTCGCGGCGAGGAGCCGTTCCGCCTCGGCGATGTCCTCGGGCGTGTTGGCGTTGAAGAACGGGTCGATCGGCTCGACGGGCCAGGCCGCGTGCGCCACGCCGTGGCGGGCGGTCCAGCGGTCGATCTTGCGCATGTCCTCGACGACGAGCGCGTGGCGCAGGTCCTCGCGCAGGTCGACGCGCCACAGCGCGTTCGTCGGGTGCGTGCGCCCGCCGCTCTCGGCGCAGGCGAGCGGGGTTCCGGCGGCCTCCCGCGCCGCATGCAGCCGCGAGACGAAGTCGTGCGGGACGAAGGGCGTATCGGCGGCGAGCGTCGCGACGTAGGCGATATCCGGCCGGTTGGCCGCAGCCCAGTCGAGCCCCGCCAGCACGCCCGCGAGCGGGCCGGCGAAGCCCGCGACCGTATCCGCCACCACTATCAGGCCGGTCTCGGCGAACCGTGCCGGATCACCGTTGGCGTTGAGCACGAGCCCGTCGCATTGCGGCGCCAGCCGCTCGATGGCGCGAGCGAGGATCGTCCTGCCGCCGATCGTCCGAAGCGGCTTGTCGCCGCCGCCCATGCGCCGCGCCAGCCCGCCGGCGAGGAGGACGCCAAGGGCCGGGAGATGCGTCGGGGGGTGTGCCGCCTCACTCATCGCCGCCCGCACCCTTGCGCCGGTTCTTGGCGCTCTCCTCACCGACATAGGACAGGTCCTGGTCGAACACGATCCGCTCCTCGCCCGCGAGCGCCACGAAGCGCTTGCCGCGCGCGCGCCCGATCAGGGTCAGCCCCGTGCGCCGGGCGAGCTCGACGCCCCAGGCGGTGAAGCCCGAGCGCGAGACCAGGATCGGGATGCCCATGCGCACGGTCTTGATCACCATTTCCGAGGTGAGCCGGCCGGTCGTGTAGAAGATCTTGTCGGCGCCGCTCTCGCCCTCGCGGAACATCCAGCCGGCGATCTTGTCCACCGCGTTGTGGCGGCCGACGTCCTCCATGTAGACGAGCGGCTGGTCCTCCCGCGCGAGCACGCAGCCGTGGATCGCCCCCGCCTCGAGGTAGAGCGAGGGCGTCGTGTTGACGGCGTGGGTGAGCCGGTAGAGCCAGGAGGTGCGCAGGGTGGCCTGCGGCAGCACGATCTCGTCGAGCGCCTCCATCAGGTCGCCGAAGGCGGTGCCCTGCGCACAGCCGGAGGTCTGGGTTCGCTTCCTCAGCTTGTCCTCGAAATCGGTCCCCCCCTCCGTGCGCACGACCACAGCCTCGAGCTTCTCGTCTTACCCCACCTCCGTGCCCCCGTTCTCCGGGTTGACCATT
>JBNPEA010000016.1:0-3216 GCA_051117315.1 Salinarimonas sp.
AGCGCGGCCTCGCCGCCGGCGACCAGCGATACGTCGAACGAGGTGCCCCCGAGATCCGCCGTGATGACGTTCTCGTAGCCGGCCGCCCGCGCGATGGCGGCGGCGGCGATGACGCCGGCGGCGGGGCCCGACAGCGCGGTGCGCACCGGCAGGCGCCGGGCGGTCCCCGTCGACATCACCCCGCCGTTGGACTGGACGATGTGGAACGAGCCGGGGAAGGCGGCGGAGCCCAGCGCCTCCTCCAGCTTGGCCAGGTAGGAGGCGACGACCGGCATCAGGTAGGCGTTGAGCGCCGTCGTCGAGGAGCGCTCGAACTCGCGGATCTCGGGCAGGATCTCGGACGAGGCGCAGACGTGCGGGTTCGGCCACACGGCGCGGGCGGCCTCGAGCGCCGCGCGCTCGTTTCCGGGGTTGGCGTAGGCGTTGACGAAGACGATGGCGAGCGCCTGTGCGCCCTCCGCCAGCAGCGCGCGGGCCGCAGCCGACACCTCGGCCGGATCGATCGCCTGCCGGACCGTGCCGTCGGCCAGCGTCCGCTCGGCGACCTCCAGACGCATGCGCCGCTCGGCGATGGGCGCGAAGTCGCCCCACAGGCCCCAGGTGTGCTGGCGATCGCGCCGGCGCATCTCCAGCACGTCGCGGAAGCCGGCCGTGGTGATGACCCCGATCGTCGCGCCCTTGCGCTCGAGCAGCGCATTCGTGCCGACCGTGGTGCCGTGGACGATGGCGCCGAGGTCGGCGACATCGCCGAACGCGGACAGCCCGTCGAGGAAGCCCGACGCCTCGTCGCCGCGGTTCGAGGGCACCTTCGCGGTGCGGAACGTGCCGGTCGCCTCGTCGAAGCAGGCGAGATCGGTGAAGGTTCCGCCGACGTCGACGCCGACCAGGGTGCGGGAGGCGGTCATGTGCGTGTTCCTCGAACAGGTGGTGCGCCCGTCATCGTCCGCCCTCCCGCAGCCGCGCGGTCGCGGCCGCGTCCACCACGCCGTCTGCGTCCACCGCCACGCCGTAGGCCGCCCGCGCGGCCTCCCGGCCGACGAGCCCGTTGGCGACGTCGCGCGCCACCGCGGACGGCGCACGGCGGAACGGGTCGCCCCAGCCGCCGCCGCCGGGGCTCTCGAGGCGGACGCGTCCGCCCGGCTCGATGCGCACGCCGGTCACCTTGGAGACGAAGGGCGGCTCGCGCGGGCCGTCCGCCGTGTCCCAGGTGAACCGGTTCGTAGCCGCCGGTGCGCCGCCGGCGACGCCCGCGGGCGGGTACTTGCCGCGCTCGCCGAGCAGGGACACCTCCGCGCCGTCCTCGGCCAGGGCCTCGATCTCGTAGATCGCGCCGACGCCGCCGCGATGCTCGCCCGGCCCGGCCGAGTCGGGCCGCAGCGCCCATTGCGTGAACATCACCGGATAGGACGCCTCCAGGATCTCGGCCGGGGGCATCGTCGCCGTCGAGATCGGGTTGTTGGCGTGGTTGAGCCCGTCGCTCTGCGGGTTGCCGCCGAGGCCGCCGCCGAAGAAGGTGAACATCACCCAGCGCTTTCCGTCCTGGCGGTGGCCCGAGAGCGACAGCGCATTGATGGTGCCGAACGGCCCCGCCGTCGCCCGCGCGGGATCGGCCTCGGCGAGCGCGCCGAAGACGACGCCGATCATGCGCAGGATCGTCTCCGTGTAGCCGGCGACGGGGCGCGGCGCCGAGACGCCGAGGAAGGTCGTCTCGGGAATGTCGAAGGCGATCGGCCGCAGGCAGCCGGCATTGGCCGGCACCTCGGTGAAGACGTGCTTCAGGGCGACGTAGCAGGCGGCGACGGCTGTCGAGCGGGCGATGTTCACCGGGCCCCGGCAGGGTGGCGACGAACGGGAGAAGTCGAGCCGCATCTCGTCGCCGGCGATGGTCACCGCCAGCGCGATGGTCAGCCGCTCGTCCGTGATGCCGTCGTTGTCGAGGTAGTCCTCGTAGGCGTAGGTTCCGTCCGGCAGCGAGCGGATCGCCTCGCGCATCAGCGCTTCCGCGCGTGCCGAGAAGGCCTCGAAGGCCGCCTCGATCGTCGCCTCGCCGTATGCGTCGACGAGGGCGTGGAGACGCCCTTCGCCGAGGTCGAGGGCGTTGAGCTGGCCGTTGAGGTCGCCCCAGTTCGAGTCCGGCACACGGGAATTGGCGCGCAGGATGGCGACGATGTCCTCTTGCAGCACGCCCGCCCGGAACAGCCGCACCGGCGGGATCAGCACGCCCTCCTGGAAGCACTCGACCGCGCGCGGATTGTAGCCGCCGGGCACGTTGCCGCCGATGTCGAGCCAGTGGCCCACGGAGGCGAGCCAGCAGAACAGCGCGCCGTCGCGGAAGATCGGTCGCACCAGCCGGAAGTCGTTGAGATGCGTGCCGCCGGCATATGGATCGTTGAACAGGAAGACGTCGCCGGGGGCGAGGTCGCGCGAGCGGGCGACATGGTCGATCACCGCGCGCACGGCGAAGGCCATCGCGCCGACGAAGATGGGCAGGCCCTTCGCCCCCTGCACCAGCGTGTCGCCGGTGTCGCGGTGATAGAGCCCGTGGCAGGCGTCGCGGGCCTCGGCGATGATCGGGTTGAAGGCCGAGCGGTAGAGCGTCGCGTCCATCTCGTCGGCGATCTGCGACAGGCGCCCCTCGAGCACGGCGAAGGTGACGGGGTCGAGGGTGCTCACGCGTCCCCCTCCGAGCCCGTCCCGCCGGCCTCGTAGCGCGCGCCGTGGGCCAGCATCTCCGGCGTCCCGATGAGCGCGTTGAGCTCGTCGAAGCTGAACATGCGGTCGGCGAACGGAGACGAGGCGCCGTGGGCGGCGAGGGTCCGGTAGAACTCCTGCGCAGTCCGGGCGAGCACGCGCACGATCGCGCCCGGGAAGATCACGAGCTTGAACCCGAGCCGCTGCAGCGCGTCCGCCTCGGTGAGCGGCGTGTGGCCGCCCTCGACCATGTTCGCCATGAGGGGCGCGACGCCGCCGAGCGCCGAGACGATGCCGGTGAGCTGGGCCTCGCTGCGGGGCGCCTCGACGAAGAGCACGTCCGCACCCGCCTCGGCATACAGATGCGCCCGCTCGATCGCGCGCGCGAAGCCCTCGACCGCGACCGCGTCCGTTCGCGCGATGATCAGCGTGTCCTCGCTCGCGCGGGCGTCGCCGGCGGCCTTGATCGTGCCCGCCATCCCGGCCGCCGCGAGCCCGCCCTTTTCGCCGCGGTGCCCCCCGCCC
>JBNPEA010000110.1:0-17575 GCA_051117315.1 Salinarimonas sp.
GACGGGGAGGGGGCCGAGTACTTCATCCTCGGGCCGTTCCTGCGGGAGGCGCGCGGGGTGCGCTGGCCGAGCCGGATGATCGTCGAGGACGGTTCCGGCCGTTGGCAGGTCGATCTCGCGGCGCTCGTCCAGGAGGCCGGGTACCGCATCGTCGCCAAGACCAAGCTGAACTACGTCTTCGAGCGGACCTGACGCCGTTCGCCGTGGGCGAGCCTCACCCGATCGCGTTGCCCGTGATGGTGAGATGCGGGAAGCCGCCGTCGCCCTCCCGCGCCAGGTCGCCGGTCGCGGTCTCGTCCCAGCGGTGGCCGAGGATGGCGCCGCGGCGGGCGCCGGTGATCAGGTTGGACGCGATCAGCACCGGCCCGACGCCCTCCACCACGCTGACCACGATACCGACGCCGCAGTCGCGCAGCACGTTGCCCGTGGCCGCGACGTTGCGCAGGTATGGCCCCCAGCCGAGCCGCAGGCCCTCGTCGGGCACGCCGTCGACGACGTTGCCGGTGATCGCCGCCTCCGCCTCCGCGAAGATGCCGTAGCTGCGCGCCTCCTGCCCGCCCTCCACCGCCTCGCGGCGGAAGAGGTTGCGCACGACGTTGCCGGTGATGGCGGCCATGCGCCCGCCCTCGTTCAGGTTGGTCGAGACGATGCCGTGGGCGGCGCCGTCGACGATGTTGGAGGCGATCACCGCGCCCTCGAAGCCGAACTCGGTGAACAGCGCCACCTCGCCGCAGTCGCGCGCGCGGTTGGAGACGATCTGCACGCCGTCGCCGCCGTTGTTGCGCACCGCGGAGAACGCGCACTGCGCGATGACGTTGTCGGCGACCAGTACGCCACCGGCGCGGAAGACGTTGATGCCGTTGCCGTTCTCGCCGGTCCCGCCGGAGCGCGCGGCGATGCGCGCGATGCGGTTGCCGAGCACCTGAGCGCCGTCCTCGCCCTTCTGCGAGCGCCAGACCTGGATGCCGTTGTCGAGGCAGTCGGAGACCGTGTTGCCCGCGACGACGAGGCCCGTCGCGTCGAGCGAGAACAGGCCGACGCGCGCGCCGGCGATGGTGCAGGACGAGATCCGCCCGCCGCAGCGCTCGAGCCGGATCGCGGTGCCGGGCGCCCCGGCGAGCGCCACGTCCTCGATCGCCAGCGCGGCGACGTCCTCCATGGCGACGAGCGGTGCCTCGCCGACGCCCGCGCCGAGCCCCTCGATCGCCAGCCCGGCGAGCTGCGCGGTCGATGCGCCGGCCGCGCGGATCACCGGCCCGCCGCTCGCCTGGCGCAGCCGCGCCGTGCGCGGCCCGATCAGCACCGCACCGGCGGGCAGGCGCAGGCCGGTGACGGGATATTCGCCCGGCGCGAGGGCCAGCGGCCGGCCCGCGGCGGTCGCCGCGTCGAGGGCCTGCTGCAGAGCCTGCGTACGCTCGGAACCGTCCCCGCGTACGCCGAAGCTCTCCGCCGACAGCGCCGCGGCGAAGGCCGGCCCCCCTGCGGCGAGGAGGGCCGACCCGCCGAGCGCGGCGCCGATCAGGGCACGGCGATCGGGGCGCGGCGGCGGGGGATGGAGCGCGAGCGACATGACGTTGGGTCTCCTCTCGCGAGGACCCTCGCACGAACACGGTTGACGCGGGGTTTGCGCGCGGCGACAGACGGGGTGCCCCCGATCCGCCAGCCGCGAGAGGCCCGCCCGTGTCCGCACTCACCGTCTTCCTCGGCGCGGGCCTCGGCGGCGTGCTGCGCTGGCTCGTGGGCCTCGCGGCCGTGCGCGCCTTCGGGCCGGCCTTCCCTTGGGGAACGCTCGCGGTGAACGTCGCCGGCGCGTTCGCGATGGGACTCGTCGCGACCGTCGTGCTGGCGCGGATGCCGTCGGAGACGCTGCGGCTCTTCCTGGCGACGGGCCTGCTCGGCGGCTTCACCACCTTCTCGGCCTTCTCGCTCGAGACCGCCGCGCTCGTCGAGCGCGGCGCGCCGGGGCTCGCGGCGGCCTATGTCGCCGCCTCGCTGGCGCTCTCCTTCGGCGCGATCGCGGCGGGGCTGGTGCTCGGGCGCGCGCTGGCCGGGTGATCCGCGCGGGCTCAGTTCGCGCCGGCGCTCACGGTATTCTCGCCCCACTGGGCGAACGCCTCGTCGAGGATGCGGTCCCCCGACGTGCCCTTCTCGAAGGACAGGATCGCGCGCTGGCCGGAGGCGAGGCGCACCGGCAAATCGATCCAGTTGCGCTCGGTCATCAGCACCGTGTTGCGCTCGATGTCCCGGGGCAGGTTGGACAGGCCGATCAGGAACAGGTTGTCGCGCACGGGCACCGGCAGGCCCGCCACCGGCGCGCCGCGGATCGTCTCCTCGTCCTTGAGCTGGAGGAGCCCGATGTCGCGCACCCGACGCGACTCCATCTCGCCCGTCTCGAAGGAAAGGTCGATCGTGTGCGAGGCCGGCAGGGTCGGATCGAGGTTGCGGCGGATGAGCATGACGAGGCGCAGCCGCGGCTCGGGGATCTCGACCGTGGCGCGCACCACCGGCTCGCCCTGGCCCCCCGGCTCGACGCTCCACACCGCGCGCCCCGCGGCGGCGCGCGGCTCGCCCTGGGGGTTCAGCGGATCCTCCTCGTAGAGCACGGCGCGCTGGGCCACGGCGATGGTGCCGTCCGCGCCGGTGGCGAGCGCGGGCGCGGTGGCCGACTGTGGCGCCGCGGCCGCGGCCGGCGCATCGCCGCCGATCCGGTCCACGATCTTGCCGTCCGCGACCGACGGCGCGGCGCTCGGGATCGACGCCTCGGCCACGACGGTCGTCGGAGGCTCGTCGTTCAGCGACAGGGCGGTGGCCGCGATGGCGCCGATCACGGCGGCGACGGCGCCGGCGATGATGGCGATACGCGCCCGCCCGCCGCTCGCCCCACCTTTGCCGGCACGGGCATCGATGCGGGGCCGCCGGCGGGCCTCGGGAGCCGCTGCCGCGGGCTGCGGCGAGGGCAGGGGTACGCCGCCGTCGTCCTCGGCATCGGATCGTGCATCGACCAGTGCATCGGCGCCCTCGCCCCAGGCGGGGCGCCGCCGCGCTTCCGGCAGGTTGAAGCGCTGCGCCGTGTGGCCCGCGGGCGCCTCCGGCTCGGGAAAGGACTCGCGTTCGGGATAGGCCTCGGCCTCTGGGTACGCCTCGGCCTCGGGCCAGGGCTCCGGCTCCGGATACGGCTCGGGCTCGGGATACGCCTCCGGCTCCGGGGGAGCGGTCGGCGCCGGCTCGCGCGCGACAGGAGCCGGTGCCGCCGGTGCCGCCTGGGCGACGGGCGTCGGCGCCTGCGGGGCGGGCGCGTAGTCGGCCTCGACCCGCGCGATCGCGTCGTCGAGCGAGGCGCCCTCGTAGGCGATGTCGTCCTCCGACAGCGGCGGGTCCAGCGAGCGCAGCTGGTCCATCAGCGCCGCGCGCGCGCGCTCGTACACCGCCTTGCGCATCGGCGGGGAGGCGTCGGCGAGGCCCTGCACGGCGCGGGCGATCAGCGGGTAATAGTCGGCCATCGGGCGATTGACTGTCCTGAAGAAAAGCGCGCCGTCAAGCCTCGAACGGGTTCGTCACCAGGATGGTGTCGTCGCGCTCGGGGCTCGTCGAGAGGAGCGCGACCGGCGCGCCGATCAGCTCCTCGATGAAGCGCACGTACTTGACCGCCTGGGCGGGGAGGTCCGCCCAGGAGCGGGCACCGGCGGTGGAGCCCGACCAGCCTTCGAATTCCTGGTAGATCGGCTCGATTCGCGCCTGCGCATCCTGCGCGGCAGGGAAGTGGTCGATCGTGTCGCCATCAAGGCGGTAGCCCACGCAGACCTTGATCGTCTCGAAACCGTCGAGCACGTCGAGCTTGGTGAGCGCGATGCCGTCGATGCCGGACGTGCGCACCGTCTGGCGCACCAGCATGGCATCGAACCAGCCGCAGCGGCGCTTGCGGCCGGTCACCGTGCCGAACTCGCGCCCGCGCTCGCCGATCCGCTCGCCGACCGCGTCGTGGAGCTCGGTGGGGAAGGGGCCCTCGCCGACGCGGGTCGTGTAGGCCTTGGCGATGCCGAGCACGTAGCCCACCGCGCTCGGGCCGAGCCCGGATCCCGTCGCCGCCTGGCCGGCCACCGTGTTCGAGGAGGTCACGAACGGGTAGGTGCCGTGGTCGACGTCGAGCAGCGCGCCCTGGGCGCCCTCGAACAGGATGCGTTTGCCGGCGCGGCGCTGCTCGTCGAGCAGCCGCCAGGTGGCGTCGATGTAGGGCAGCACCTTGGGCGCGACGCTGGCGAGCTCCTCGTAGATCGCCTCGACGCCGAACTCCTCGAGCCCGAAGCCGCGGCGCAGCGCGTTGTGGTGGGTGAGAAGCCGCTCGATCTTGGGCTTGAGCGCCTCGAGATCGGCGAGGTCGTTGACGCGGATGGCGCGCCGCCCGGCCTTGTCCTCGTAGGCGGGGCCGATGCCGCGCTTGGTCGTGCCGATCTTGGTGCCGTGCCCGCCCGATTCGCGCAGCGCGTCGAGCTCGCGGTGGATGGAGAGAATCAGCGTCGCGTTGTCGGCGATGCGCAGGTTGTCGCGCGAGATCGCGACGCCCTGGCCCTGCAGCCGCTCGATCTCGGAGGCCAGCGCGTGCGGATCGACGACGACGCCGTTGCCGATCACCGACAGCGTGCCCTCGCGCACCACGCCGGACGGCAGGAGCGACAGCTTGTAGACCGTCTCGCCGACGACGAGCGTGTGGCCGGCATTGTGCCCGCCCTGGAAGCGCACCACCACGTCCGCCTGGCTCGACAGCCAGTCGACGATCTTGCCCTTGCCCTCGTCGCCCCACTGGGCGCCCACGACGACCACGTTCGACATCGCTCTTTCGCTCCCCTCGACGGGGCCCCCTCGGACGCTCGCGGCCACGCGTCTCGAAGCCGATCATTGGGCCGCAAACGAAAAGCCCCGGCGCAAGGCCGGGGCGGGTGACATACCTTGCGAGGTCTTGTGGGGGATCGCGCGGCGGGGGTCAAGAGGATGCGACGTGCGATCATCCATACATGCGGCGGGCCCGCGAACCGCACCTCCTGGGATGTCGTTCGTTCCCGAATGCACGTGAAGGCGATCGCCGCTTCGGGTTTGGATCGAATTTCACTGTTCGATCAGGGGATACTTCAGATTTTGTTCATGCCGACCGGGCTTCCTCGAGCTCCAGACACGCCGGAGCCGACCCATGAACATGTCCCTTCGCACGCAGATACTCGCAGGCCTCGCTCTATTGCTCGCTTGTGTTGCCGCTGTCGCTTTCGCGGGATGGCGCTCGTCCGGCATCGCCTTGGCCGGCCTCGAGACCGTCTATGCCGATCGCGTCGTTCCGCTGGCCGATCTGAAGGCCGTCTCGGACATGTATGCGGTCAACGTCGTCGATGCCGCTCACAAGGTCCGCGACGGGTCCTTCGGCTGGGAGCAGGGGCTGACAGCGGTCGACGCGGCGCGGACGACCATCGACGAGCGCTGGTCGGCCTTCGCGAGCACGCGCATGACGGGCGAGGAGGAGCGGCTCGTCGGCCTCGTGCGGGACCGAACGGGTGCCGCGGACGCCGCCGTGGCAGCGCTCTCCGACATCCTGCGCGCCCGCGACCAGGCGGCGCTCGACACCTTCATCGCCTCGCGCCTCTATCCGTCGATCGATCCCGTGACGGAGCAGATCTCGGCCTTGATCGACCTCCAGGTCTCCGAGGCGGAGGGGTCCTTCGTCCAGTCTCTCGCCGCCTTCGACACCGCCAAGCTCATCTTCCTCGCGGCCGCGCTCGCCAGCGTCGCCGGCTTCGGCGCGGTGTCGTGGATCGTCGTACGCGGCATGCTGCGCCCGATCGCGGACGTGACCCAGGCCATGCGCGGCCTGGCCGACGGGCGGCTGGAGACGGAGGTCCCCCATCGTGCGCGGCGCGACGAGATCGGCACGATGAGCGGCGCACTCGCCGTCTTCAAGGATGCGCTCCTCTCCAATCGCCGGCTCGAGGACGAGGCGCGTCGCCGCGAGGAAGAGGCGACGGCCGAGCGCCGGCGCATGACCATCGAGCTGGCCGATCGGTTCGAGGCGAAGGTCGGTCATCTCGTCACCGCGTTGTCGTCCGCCTCGGCCGAGCTCGAGGCGACGGCTTCGTCGATGTCCGACGCCGCCTCGCTCACGACGACGCAGTCCGGCGCTGTCGCCTCCGCCGCGGAGCAGACCGCCGCGAACGTCCAGACGGTCGCCGCCGCGACGGAGGAGCTCGCCTCGACCGCACGCGAGATCCAGGGCCAGGTCCAGCACTCGGCGGGGATCGCCGGCCGTGCCTCGCAGGATTCCGAGAGCGCGCAGCGCGCGGTGGAGGCGCTCGCGGCCACCACGGACCGGATCTCCCAGGTCGTGCAGCTCATCGGGGACATCGCCTCCCAGACGAACCTCCTGGCCCTGAACGCGACGATCGAGGCCGCGCGCGCCGGCGAGGCGGGCAAGGGCTTCGCGGTCGTCGCGGCGGAGGTGAAGGCGCTCGCGGACCAGACGTCGAAGGCCACCGAGGAGATCAGCGGGCAGATCGCCGGGGTCCAGTCGGAGACGCGCGGCGCCGTGGGAGCGATCGAGAAGATCGCGGCCGTCATCCGCGAGGTGAACGAGATCGCGACCACCGTCGCGTCCGCCGCCGAGGAACAGCAATCGGCCACGCAGGAGATCGCCCGTTCGGTGGCGGAGGCCGCGTCCGGCAGCGGTGAGGTGACGCGGAGCATCGACAGCGTCCGCACGACGGCGGGGACGACCGGCGCAGCCGCCACGCAGGTCCTCTCGTCGGCGAACGAGCTGTCGCGGACCGCGAGCGACCTGCGCCGCGAGGTGGATTCCTTCCTGGACACGGTGCGGGCGGCCTGACCGTTTCCGATGACGTGACCGGCAGGTGGTAAACCTGCATCGGGGATCTCCTGAAGCTCGTGTTGTCGAACACTCGAACTTCAGGGATCCCCGATCTCGTTCGAGTCTCCTCCGTCTCACCTCTGTCCGGCACGACACAGGGGTTGCCGCGCGACGGTACGCATGCGAGGAGCGGTACGATCGGAGATCGCCGGTCATGACCCGGGAAACGAGCCGCAGCATCGCCGCATGGGCGCACGAGACGTTCGGCCCCGCCGAGGAGGCAGCGCTCGTCGCGCGCGCTTGGCTCGAGCTCGAGGAGCTGCGCGAGAGCCTCGCATCGGGCGACGCGCAAGCCGTCCTCTCGGAAGCCGCGGACGTCGCGATCCTGCTGCACCGGCTCGCCTCCCTGCGGGCCGGCGACCTCGCGGAGGCCGTCGACGCGAAAATGGCCCGCAACCGCGCCCGCACCTGGGCGCCGAGCGGCGACGGCACGGGGCGGCACGTCTCGGAGCCGGATATGGAGTGAGAGGCGCCGACGGGCTCGGGCATCAGGGCGTCGGGGCGGGTGCCTCGCGCGCCCGGTGCGGGTCGAGCCCGGGCGGCATCCAGAACGCCAGCACCGCCGCCGGCAGCGGCGCCTCGCACGCAAGGTGCGACATCAGCCCATACAGATGCCGCCGCAGCCGCCGCCGCGCGTCGGGGGAGGGCTCCTCCGCGACGTCGAGCGCCTCCAGCTCCCCTGCCGCGAGCGCGGCCGGAAGTCGGAAGCGCGCTGCGCCAGGGTGTCGAGGCTCAACGACAGCTCGTCGAGCGCCCGATCCGCGGCGTGCCGCTCGGACGGGTCCGTCGCCGAGAGCGCGCGCGCCTCGACATGCTCCTTGCGCGCGATCAGCTCGCCCGCCTCGGCGCACAGCGCCGCGAGCGGGCACGGGGGATCGTGCTCCGCCATTGGGAGTCCTCGTTGCTCGGTGATGGTGCCTCAGGTATTATCAGGTGAAGCCGTGCGCGTCAATACCCCAGGTACTATCATGAGCGAGAATTCGCCCCGGATCACGAGCGAGCAGGTCCGCGCCGCCCGCGCCCTGCTGCGCTGGGAGCAGAAGGACCTGGCGAAGCACTCCGGCGTCTCGCTGCCGTCGATCAAGCGATTGGAGACGAAGCCGGGGCCGCTGGCCGCCTATGGGGCGACGGTTGAGGCGATCGTGGGGGCGTTCGCGCGGGCGGGGGTCGAGTTCGTCGAGCCGAACGGGAAGGGAGCGGGGGTGCGCTATGCCGGCAGGGACGGACCCGGATAGCGTCTCGCGGTCGCATAGCTGCATCTCGAAGCGGGCGAGCCTCCTCCACCCCCGGGCTTCCCACCCCAGGTCCCCTCGGCTACCGTCGGGCGGTCCCGCGCAGGAGCCCCGCGATGCCCGCCACTACCCCCCGCCTCACCCGCTTTTCCGTCCCGCCGCTGGCGCAGAGCACCCGCCGGCTGGCGGATGTCGCCGCCGGGCGGGCGGCGCCCGATCTCGTGATTCGCGGCGCGCGGGTGCTGTCGACCTACACCGACCGCATCCTGCCCGAGCGCGAGGTCTGGATCGCCGCCGGCCGCGTGGCGGCCGTGAAGCCCAACGGCGCGCACAAGGCGCTGGCGCACGCGCCGGGCGAGGTCTACGACGCGAACGGCGGCATCCTGGCGCCGGGGCTCGTCGACCCGCACCTGCACATCGAATCCTCCATGGTCACGGCCTGCGCCTATGCCGAGGCCGCGCTTCTCAACGGCACGACTACGATCTTCTGCGACAGCCACGAGATCGGCAACGTCATGGACGTCGCCGGCGTCGAGGCCATGCTGGAGGACGCGCGCCAGGCGCCGCTGTCGATCTTCCTCACCGTCCCCTCGACCGTGCCCGCCACCTCGCCCGCGCTCGAGACCGCCGGCGGCGACCTCACCGCGGAGAAGATCGGCGCCTTGTTCGACCGCTGGCCCGAGGCGGTGGCGCTCGGCGAGAAGATGGACTTCGTGCAGGTGGCCCACGGCGATCCGCGCTCGCACGCCATCCTCGCCGCCGCCCTGTCGCGCGGGCGGCCGGTGTCGGGGCACATCTACGGCCGGGAGTTCGTCGCCGCCTACGCCGCCTCCGGCGTCACCGACACGCACGAGGCGATCGACCGCGACATCGCCGACGACCTGCTCGACGCCGGCGTCTGGATCTTCCTGCGCGGCGGCCCGCCGACGACGCCCTGGCACTCGCTGCCCGAGGCGATCCGGACCATCACCGAGCTCGGCGCCTCCAACAAGCGCGTGTGCGTCTGCACGGACGACCGCGACGCCGACGACCTGATGCTGTTCGGCATGGACTGGGTGACCCGCCAGGCCTGGAAGGCGGGGCTGTCGCGCGAGCAGGCCTGGGCCATGGGCTCGCTCCACCCGGCGACGCGCTACCACCAGGACGGCGAGATCGGCGCGCTCGGCGGCGGGCGCCGCGCCGACGTCGTGCTGCTCAACGACGCGCTCGAGGTGCGCAACACCTGGTACGGCGGCACGCTCGTCGTCGAGGACGCCAAGATCACCCCGGTGCTGGACGCCGCGCTCTCCGACCGCTGGGTCTACCCGAAGGCGGCCTATGCCACCGTCAAGATCGCCGGCGACCCGCCCCTCGTCCCGGCCCCGCCGCGCACGCCGGCGATCGCCAACACGCTGCGCACGGCGCTGCCGGGCATCGTCGTCCTGCACGAGCGCGTGACGCTGCCCTCCGGCGGGAGCTGGGAGGAGATCATCCGCGACAGCGGCGCCGATCTCTGCCACGTCGCCGTGATCGAGCGCCACGGGCTGTCGGGCGGCGAGAGCCGGGTGGCGCACGGGCTCCTCAAGGACTTCGGCCTGAAATCCGGCGCCGTCGCCTCCTCGGTGGGCCACGACTCGCACAACCTCATCGTCGCCGGCACCAACGAGGCCGACATGCGCCTCGCCCTCGACACCCTGCGCGAGGCGCAAGGGGGCGTGTGCGTGGTCGACGGCGGGGAGGTGACCGCCTTCGTCGCCCTGCCGATCGCGGGCCTCCTCTCCGACAAGCGCGTGACCGAGGTGGCCGAGGAGACGCGGGTGCTCAAGGAGGTCTGGTCGAAGGCCGGCTGCACCATCCCCTACATGGGCTTCAACCTGATCCCCCTCTCGGTGATCCCGGAGATCCGCATCACCGACAAGGGGCTGGTGCTGGTGCCCCAGATGACGATCGTGCCACCGTTCGAGGAGGCGCGGGACGCGGCTGAGTGAGCGACTGTCTTTCGCGCCGAGCGTATTGGGTGCGCCATGGCGTGCTGTCCCGGATGATGGCGTCGAGGATGGCGATCCTGATGGTCACCCTCGCCAAGCACGATCGCGGGCTCGTCGACCGTTTCATGAACGATGTCGCTGCCGGGAAAGAGGTTCGTGCGCTGTTCCTGATCTCGGGTCGCTACGATGTCGTCGCCCACGTGGTGGTCAGCGACGTGGTGGTCAGCGACGTGGTGGTCAGCGACGTGGTGGTCAGCGACGTGGTGGTCAGCGACGTGGTGGTCAGCGACGTGGCGCACCTGCGCGACCTGGCGCTCGACGCCTGCACCAGCCGGGAGGGCGTCGAGCAGATCGAGTCGGCGGTCGTCTTCGACACGCGCGCGAGCCGCGTCCTCGCACCGGTCCCTACGATCGCGTGAGAGGGGAGACCGTCGGCGGCCTGCATAGCCGCATTGCGTGCACCTCGCGGCTTCACCTTGGATCGGCTCAAGCCGCGACGGCGGCGGCGCGGCGGCAGAAGGCTTCGCGGACGATGCGGGCGAGGTCCTCCACGGCGCGCGAGCCGTGGTCGCGGCGCAGGTAGAGGCTGACCGCGAGCGGGGGGACGGGCGGCAGGCCGCTGTCGGGGGGGAGGACCTCGAGGTTCGACGGCACCGCCGAGGCGAGCATGGTCGTGACGGCGAGGTCGCTCTGCACGGTGGCGTTCAGCGCATCGACGTTGGCGATCTCCATCACCGGGCGCCAGTCGACGTCCGCCGCGCGCAGGGCGGCGAGGGTGGGCTGGCGGATCGAGCAGGCTTCGGAGCCGATGGAGATCGGGACCGGTCGCTGCAGGTAGGCGTCGCCCCCCTGCGCGCCGACCCAGACCAGCCGGTCGATCATCAGCGTCTCGCCGTGCGGGGCCGTGGCCAATTCCTCGACCACGCCGAGATCGACATCGCCGCGCTCTACCGCGGTGCGGATGTCCCCCGAGGAATGGCTGAGGAGCCGGATGCGAACCCTCGGGCAGCAGCGGGCGAAGCGCTTGAGCACGTTGGCCATGAACCCGGGAACCAGGTCGTGCGGGATGCCGAGCCGGACCTCGCCGGTCTCGACGGGCGCCGTCATCTCCGCCCAGATCTGGTCGTTGAGCGTGAGCAGGCGCTTGGCCAGCCCGAGCAGGCGCTCGCCCTGCGGCGTGAGCGCGAGGCCGCGGCGGTCGCGCTCGAACAGCTGACCGCCGAGGCTCTCCTCCAGCCGCTTGATCTGCTGGCTCACCGCCGCCTGCGTGAGGTTGAGCACGCCGGCCGCCGCGGTCATCCCGCCGGTCTCGGCCACGGCCACGAAGGCGCGCAGCAGGGCGGTGTCGAGGTTGCGGGCCATGAGGGCCTCCGGGATAAGGGGTCGTTATCCCGTGCATCATGACCATTCGTTTCCATGATGCAAGCCCCGACGCTAGCCTCTCCTCATCACGAAGCCACACGACGAGAGGAACTCGCGATGTCCACCACCACCTGCCTCGACTGCGCTCCCACCAGCGTTCCCGTCGTCCCACGCAGGAATGCCGAGCCGACCGGCCTCGGTGCCAGGATCGGCGGCGTTCTCGGCGGCGTTCTCGGCGGCGTTCTCGGCGGCCTCGCCGGCCTGCGGATCGCGACCCTGCCGGCGCGGCTCCGCAGCGAGATCCGCCTTCGTCGTGCCGCCCGGACGCTGGAGGAGATGCCCGATCACATCCTCGCGGACATCGGCCTCTCGCGCGGGGATATCCACCAGGCGGTCCGCAACGGCCGGTCCTGGCGGGAGGAGGGGCGCCGTCGCCGTCCGTGAGCGGACGGCGAGGCTAATCTCGCCCTCGGCCCGCCCCATGTCGGCGCCGCGGGCATCGTCGATATGGAAATTGTGCGCCCAGACCACGCCGTTCGCGCCCGGCCGGCGTCGGCGTCGGTCACGGGCGGGAGGGGCTCGCTCTCCTCCAGGATGCGGGCGCTGAGCGCGTCGGGGCTCGGGTCCGGGCTTGGTTAGGGGCTTGGTTAGGGGCTTGGCTCGGGGCTTGGCATGGCGCGCTCCGGTCGCGGGATCATCGGCGTCCGAGGGTCTCGCCCGGACACGCGCCCCCGCGCCGCCCGGTTCCGCCTGCGCGAACCGGTATCCCACACGGCGCGTTCTCGCTACGGCCGCGCCCATTGGACGGCCGGGAGCGAATGGAGGCTCGCGATGCCCGCCAAGTCGAAGAAGCAGCAGATGGCCGCCGGAGCGGCGCTCGCCGCCAAGCGCGGCGAGAAGAAGACGTCGGAGCTCGAGGGCGCGTCGCGCTCGATGGTGGAGTCCATGAGCGAGACGGAGCTCGAGAAGATGGCCCACACGGATCGCAAGACGCTACCCGAGAAGGCGTCGAAGGACTGACGCCGCATGCGAAGAGGGCGGCCCGAGGGCCGCCCTTTCCAGGTCGTGTCCAGCAGATCGCGCCGCGGAGATCAGGCTTCCTCGCCCGTCTGCGGCGCTTCGTCCTCGGAGCCGCCGCGCTCCGGGCGCTCGTACTCCTCGAGCGCCGCGCCGACCTCGAGGCCGAGCTCGTCGAGGTCGAACGCCTCGCGGGCGAAGACGTCCTCGCCGCGGGCCTGGCGCTCGGCCTCGTCCGCGGAACGGGCGACGTTGACGGTGACGACCGCCTCCACCTCCGGATGGAGCAGGATCGCGACCTTGTGCATGCCGAGCGTCTTGATCGGCTGCGACAGCTGGATCTGCTGGCGGCCGACGGTGAAGCCCGCCTCGGTGATCACCTCGGCGAGATCGCGGGTCGCGACCGAGCCGTAGAGCACGCCGGATTCGCCGGCCGAACGGATCAGCACGAAGCTCTCGCCGTTGAGCTTGGTGTTGACCTCCTCGGCCTCCTGCTTGCGCTCCAGGTTGCGCGCCTCGAGCTGGGCGCGCTGCTGCTCGAACCGGGACTTGTTGTCCGAGGTGGCGCGCAGCGCCTTGCCGAGCGGGAGCAGGTAGTTGCGGGCATAGCCGTCACGCACGCGAACGGTCTGGCCCATCTGGCCGAGCTTGGGCACGCGCTCGAGAAGGATGACTTCCATCGGTCTCACTCCTTGGGAGGTTTTCTGGTGATCGTGGGCGGGCGGCCCGAGAAGTAGCGCCGGCGAAGCCGGAACGCGGAATCGGCGATGCCGAACAAGAGCATCGCGACGAGGATCAGCCCCTGGCTGAACAGGATCAGCAGGTAGGTGCCGAACAGGAGGAAGCCCCGGCCCGGCCGCCCGCGGCTGACGTCGTGGAGCGCGGCGAGGCCCTGCAGCGCGAAGGCCATGACGAAGGCGCCGGTGAGCGCCGCCGCGAACACGCCGGGGAAGCCGCCGAGCAGGTTCGCCGCGAGGATCGCGCCCAGCAGGGCGAAGACCGCCCCGCGCGGCATCAGCGTCGCCGGGATGTCGGGCCAGGGCCGGGCGAGCCGCCCGGAGATCTGCACGATCTTGGCACCGAGCCAGACGTAGAGCACGAGGATGAGGGTGAAGCCCTGCGCGGCGAAGACCGGGGCGAGATCGGCGATGGTCGCCGCCAGCGTGTCCGGATCGACGCCCTCGGCGCCCGACAGGGACGGCTCCGCCGCGAACAGGGCGGCCGTCGCCTCGCGTACGCGCTCCTGGTAGGTCGCGTAGTCGAAGTCCGGAACGGCGGCGGCGGCGACGAAGGTGAGCGCGGCGACGGCGGCGATCCAGGCGAGGAGGCGGCCGAGCGGGTACCACTCGATCCCGCCGTCCGGCATGCCCCGGCCGAGCAGCGCGAGATAGGCGAGCCACCAGGCGGGCAGCCCGCTCGCCAGCGCGAAGCCGAGCCCGGAGATCGGCTCCAGCGCCACCGCCAGGGCGAGGCCGCCGACGACGGCGCCGACGAGGCCGGCGCGATGGTCCCAGCCGAGCGCGGCGACGAGGATCGGAATCGGCGCGAGCAGGTAGAGCAGAAGCGCGAAGGCGCTGCCCTGGGTCACCGTGGCGGTGAGCAGCGCGGACACGAGGCCGGCGCCGATGCCGATGGGGATGAAATGCTGCACGTCGCTGTCCCGTCGCGGTGTCGCGAGGTTAGGGACGGCTCGAAGGCGCGCGATCGCGGCCCGTCCGCCCCAGCGCGCCCGGCGCGTGCGCCGGGCGAGGGGTTGGTGAGCGCCTCAGGCGCTCACGTGATCGCTCACTTGATCACGAAGGGGATCAGCCCGAGGATGCGCGCGCGCTTGATCGCCTGGGCGAGCTCGCGCTGCTTCTTGGCCGACACCGCCGTGATGCGGGAGGGGACGATCTTGCCGCGCTCCGACACGTAGCGCGAGAGCAGCTTGACGTCCTTGTAGTCGATCTTCGGCGCATTGACCCCCGAGAACGGGCAGGTTTTGCGACGGCGGAAGAAGGGGCGACGGCCCCCGGCAGCACCACCGGCCATGATCAGCTCTCCTCGCCCTGGCTCGTCGTCTCCTCCTCGCGCCGACGACGCTCGCCGCCGCCGCGCTCGCCGCGATCGCGGTCCCGATCGCCGCGATCGCGCACGCCGCGCGGGCCGCGGTCGTCGCCGCCGCCGTCGTCCAGACGGTCGTCGCGGTCGCCCGTCCGCCTCCTGGCCGCGGGCCCGGGCTCGCGGGCCTCGCCCTTGTAGGTCATGCAGACGCGGACGTCCCCGGAGAGGCGCATCTGGCGCTCCATCTCCGCCAGCGCCGGATGCGGGGCGTCGATGTTGAGGAGCGTGAAGTGGGCCTTGCGGCTCTTCTTGATGCGGTAGGCGAGCGTCTTGAGCCCCCAGGGCTCGACCTTCTCCACCTTGCCGCCGTTGCTTTCGATGATCCCCTTGTAGGTCTCGACCATCGACTCGACCTGCTGGCTCGTCACATCGGGACGCGCCAGGAAGACGTGCTCGTACAATGCCATCTGTGGCCTTTCTCTCTTCGTCTCGCGCGTCCGATCGGCGCCAAGCCCTCCGAGCCTGCCGAGGCCCAAAGCGTTTGTTCGAAGGCGGAGACACGGGACGACGGGGCGACGCGCCCCTGCCGCAGCGCCGTGAAGGCGCGAGCGACCGTCCGTTCAGCCCCCGGCCGGAGCGAACGCGAGGCGGCGGACATACGCCAAGCGCGCGCCGCTGGCAAGGGCCTCCGGTGGCCGTCGGGCCCGTATTCGCGCGGCTCGTCTGTTTTGACGTGAACTACCTCGCGGCCTAAAGTAAGCGCATGACCGCCATGCCAAAGATCGAGCCCCCCGTGTCCGCCGCCGGTGAGACGCCCGAGACCGTCCGTGTCTGGCTGCGTTTCGTGCGCCTCCAGCAGCGACTCGCGAACGGCATCGCCGGGGAGCTGCGCGCGATCGGCCTGTCGATCCCGCAGTTCGACCTGGTCTCGACGCTGTCCGAGCGGGAGGGAATCACGCAGGGCGAGCTGGCCCAGCGCCTCTACGTCACCAAGGGCAACGTCTCGGGGCTGGTCGACCGGCTGGTCGAGGCCGGGCTGGTGGAGCGCCGCCCGATTCCAGGGGACCGGCGCTCGCATGCGCTGCACCTGACGCCGGCCGGGCGGGCGCGGGCGCAGGAGGGCATCGCCGCCCAGCGCTCCTTCGTGGCGCGCACGTTGGGGCGCCTGCCGCCCGAGGACGTGGCCGCGCTCGACCGCATCCTGCGGTCCTGGCGCGACGTCGCCCGCGAGACGGCCTGACCCTACGGGAGCCGAGCCGAGATGTTCGATGCGATCGCCTTCGCCGGCGGGGGCAACCGGTGCTATTGGCAGGGCGGGTTCTGGGACGCGGCCGGGCCGGTGCTCGGCCCGCCGTCGCTCGCCGTCGGCGTCAGCGCCGGCGCCTGGGCCGCCTGCTACTCGATGCTCGGCTTCGGCGAGAGCGTGCGCACGATGGTGGTCGGCGGCTGCTCGCAGGGCGTGCCGAACCTCGACTTCGCGGCCCTTCGCCGGGGCGAGCCGGCCTTCCCCGTGCGCGCCATGTACCGCGAATTGCTTACCGAGATCCTCGACACGAACGCCTTGGCGCGCCTGCATGACGAGGGCGCGCCCGACGTGCTGATCGCCGTCGCGCGGCCGCCGCGGCGGCTGCCGCTCTCCGTCGCCGTGCCGCTCGGGATGCTGGTCTACCAGCTCGAGAAGGTGATCGCGAAGCCGGTCCATCCGCGGGGCGGGCGCATCCTCGGCTTCAGGTCGGAGCTCGTGCGGGTGCGCGATCTCGACAGCCCCGAGGCGCTCGTCGCCGCGCTGCTCGCGAGCGCGAGCGTGCCGCCGATCATGCCGGTCGGCCTCGTCGCCGGCGCGCCGGCCCTCGACGGCGGGCTCGTCGACAACGTGCCGGTGGAGCCGCTGACCGCGGTCGAGGCGCGGGGCGGGCGCACGCTCGTGCTGGTGACGCGGCGCTACCCGCGGTTCCCCGCGGTGCCCGGGCGGACCTACGTCCAGCCGTCGCGGCCGATCGCGGTCGGCCAGTTCGACGTGACGCGACCCGACGCCATCGAGGCGACCTACGCGCTCGGACGCGCCGACGGCGAGGCTTTCGTCGCGGCGCTGCGGGCGGGGGAGGGGACGCTCGCGCGTTCGGGCTGACGAGGGGCGGTGGAACTCCCGGGGCCGGCGCGCCTTGCCGGGCCTGACGCCCACCTCCATCCCGATGCCCTTCCGGAGCGCCCGATGCGAAACCGCAGCCCGATCCTCTCCCCCTGCCTCGCCGCCCGCCTCGCCGCCGCCCTCGTCCTCGCGGCCGGCCCCGCCCTCGCCCAGGACGTGACGTCGCCCGAGGACGTGACCGGCGCGCTGTCCGACGCCACTTCCGCCCTGGCCGAGGCCGGCGAGGATGCGCTGCTGGTGCGCGACCTTCTCGGCATGGAGCTGGCGAACCCCTCGGGGGAGACCGCCGGCACCGTGCGCGACTTCGTCGTCGTCCCCGGCGGGCGGCTCGTGGCGGCGCTCGTCGAGACGCCGGACGGCACGCGCGTGCCGGTGCCCTTCGCCGCGATCAAGCTCGCCGACAAGGGCGCGACGGCGCGGGCGGCGCTGGGGCAGCCGCTCGAGGAGCTGCGCGCCGGAGACGGCTACGACGCGCTGCAGGATGCGCTCGGGACTTCGCTCCCGGAGGCGACGGGCAATTGAGCCGCGTGCGCCCGCGCCGCGGCGGTGCAGCGACAAACCCCCTTGAAACCCGAGGCGAACGCGGCTAAGCGGGCGGCCACGTCGCCCGAGGTCGCGCGAGCGCGCGCCGGGCATCACGAGCGCACGACGTCAGGATAACGAGCGATGGCCAAGGCAAAATTCGAGCGTACGAAGCCGCACTGCAACATCGGGACGATCGGTCACGTCGACCACGGCAAGACGTCCCTGACGGCGGCGATCACGAAGGTCCTGGCGGAGACGGGCGGCGCGACGTACACGGCGTACGACGCGATCGACAAGGCTCCGGAGGAGAAGGCGCGCGGGATCACGATCTCGACGGCGCACGTCGAGTACGAGACGGCGAACCGTCACTACGCGCACG
>JBNPEA010000054.1:0-17537 GCA_051117315.1 Salinarimonas sp.
CCGGATCACGCGCCGCGTCGCAGCGCCCGCCGCCGAGAGCGCACTCGTCGTCGGCGCCCGCAACAACGCCCGCCGCTGGGCGCCCTGCGACGCCCGTGGCCTCGCCAACCGCCCGCACGTGAAGACCCACAAGAGCCCCGTCCTCGCGCGCATGCAGGTGGAAGCCGGGGCGCGCGGCATCACCTGCCAGAAGCTCGGCGAGGCGGAGGTGATGGCGCAGGGCGGCCTCGACGACATCCTGATCACCTACAACATCCTCGGCGCCGACAAGATCGGCCGGCTCGGCGCGCTCCTGCGCACGACGCGGGTGATGGTCTGCGCCGACAATCCCACCGTCGTCGCCGGCCTGCCCGAGGCGGGGGCGATCGCCGGGCGGCCGCTCGGTGTCCTCGTCGAGTGCGACACCGGCCGCGGCCGCGCCGGCGTGACGACGCCGGAGGAGGCGGTCGCGCTCGCCCGCGACATCGCCTCGCGCCCGGGCCTCGCCTTCGAGGGCCTCGTGCTCTACGCGCCGGAGGGCGGGGTCTCCCGCACGCAGGCCTTCCTCGACGCGGCGCGCGCAGGGCTCTCCGCACACGGGCTCACGGCCGGCATCGTCTCGAACGGCGGCACGCCAAACCTGCGCGATCTCGGCCGCCTCTCCGGCCTCACGGAGCACCGCTCGGGCACCTCGATCTTCAACGATCGCATGATGATGGCCTGCGGCGCGGCGAGCCTCGAGGACTGCGCGCTGCACGTGGTCGCCACCGTCGTGAGCCGCGCCGCGCCCGAGCGCGGCATCCTCGACGCGGGGTCGAAGACGCTGACCAGCGACACCGGCGGCGGTCTCGATGGCTTCGGCCTGATCCGCGAGTACCCGCAGGCGCGGATCGCGTCCTTCTCGGAGGAGCACGGCTTCCTCGACCTCTCGGCCGCGGCGCCGCGGCCGCAGGTCGGCGAGGTGGTACGCATCGTGCCCAACCACGTCTGCGTCGTCGTCAACATGCACGACCGGCTCGTCGTCGTGCGGGGAGAGGAGATCGTCGGCGAGATCCCCGTCGCCGCCCGCGGGCGGGTGGCCTGAGGGCGCCCGTCAGCGTTCGGCGGTGCGCAGGCGCGCCGCGACGACGGCGAGATAGGCGGCGAACAGGAGCGCGGTCGCATAGGCGAAGCCGTGCGGGCGCACGAGATCGAGCCCGCCGCCGATCACCGGCGGGCCGACCATCATGCCGACATTGTAGAGGATGACGAAGGCGGCGTTGGCGGAGGCGAGGTCCGGCCCCGAGAAGCGCGCGCCCAGATGCGCGAGCCCGACGGTGTAGAGCGCGCCGACGACGCCGCCCCAGACGAAGAGCAGCGCCGGGAACAGGATCGGCGCCCCCGCGACCGCCGGCATCGCCAGCGAGCCGGCGACGCCGACGAGGGCCGCCAGAAGCAGGAGCATGCGCCGGTCCACCTTGTCGGAGAGCATGCCGATGGGGATCTGCAGCGCCACGTTTCCGAGCGCCACGAGCGAGACCAGGAAGGCCGCGCCTTCCGCGGTGAGCCCGATGGCGACGCCGTAGATCGGGAGGATGGCGAAGCCGCCGGTCTCCACCGCGCCGAACACGAGCGCGGCGAGGGTCGCGACCGGGGCGATGACGATCATCGAGCGCACCGAGCGGCCGCCGCCGTGGCCGATCGTCGGCGACAGGCCGCGGGCGATGAGCAGCGGCAGCGCCGCGACGCAGATCATCACCGCACCGGCGAGGTAGGGCGGCCAGCCGCTGGTGCCGACGACCGCCAGCACCGCGGGCCCCGCCGCGAAGCCGAGCGAGAGCACGGTGGCGTAGACCCCCATCACCAGCCCGCGCCGGGCCGGCGGCGCGACGGCGTTGATCCAGTACTCCGACAGCAGGAACATCACGCCGATCGCGGCGGAGAAGACGAAGCGCAGCGGGAACCAGGCGGCATAGGAGAAGAACAGCTTGAAGCCGACGAGGCTCGTCGCGGCGACGAGGACCGCCGTCCAGAGCAGGCGCACGACGCCGAAGCGCGCGGCGAGCCGCGGCGCGAAGGGCACGACCACCACCGCCGCGAGCCCCGCCACCGCCGTGTTGGCGCCGATGCCCGCGCCGGAGACGCCCATGCGCTCCATCTCGAGGGAGAGCAGCGGGATCGACAGCGAGAGCCCGACGCCCACGGCGGTGATGCAGCCGATCGCGGCTGCGATCGAGGCGGCTCGCTGCCGCTCGATCCCGCCCCTCGGCAACGCCGCTCGGCTCATACGACCTCGCGCACGAAGACGCCGCGGACCATGTGGTAGTACGGAACCGGGAGGATCGGCGAGAAGCCGGCCGCGACGCGGGCGGCGAGCTCGTCGAGCACGACGTGGGTGATGGTCGGCAGGTCGAGCGCCCGCGCCTCGTCGAGGGAGACCCACTTGAGCTCCACGAGCTCGGAACTCTCGCCGACGACGCCCTCCACCTCGTGGGCGATCGCGGCGCGGTCTACGGCGAAGAAGCGCGTGTCGAAACGCTTGGGCCGCCGCGGCGGGGTGACGGCGCGGGCGATGAGCTGGAGCACGTCGAGCTCGGGAAACACGCCCTCGCGCACGAAGTCGGCCCACGGCCCCTCGATCTCGAGCTCCGGCGCTCCGTAGTCCTTCGAGCCGAGCATCAGCCCGGTCTCCTCCCAGGTCTCGCGGATGGCGGCGAGCGCGAGCGCGCGGTTCCGCGAGGAGGAGGGCCGCGTCACCCGCGCCGAGAGGGCGGCGTCGGTGCGGTCGTCGAGCATGCCGGCGGCGACCATGCGGCGGTCGGTCGCGTCGATGCGCCCGCCGGGGAAGACGAACTTGCCCGGCATGAACTTGTGGCCATCGTGCCGACGCCCCATCAGCAGCTTCGGCACGCGCCCCGCGGCGTCGATCACGATCAGCGTCGCGGCGTCGCGCGGGCGCTGGTTCGCCCACTTCTGCTCGCGCTCGGCCTTCGTCAGGCGCTCGGCCAGCGCCGTCCCGGTCTCGTCCCCGCTCTCGCCACCCGTCTCTCGCACCTCACCCCGTCCTTTCCGCGTCCGACCTCGTTCTCGCATCCTGGCCGAATCCATGCATGCCGAGCGCGTATTGCAGGCCGACGACAGCACCCTTGACCGGCTGCATCAAGGCGAGCGTCAGCCCCAGCGTCAAGGCCGGCCAGACCGCGAGCGTGAGCCACAGCGGCCAGTCGAGATTGGTCTCCGTGAGCAGGATCCCGTAGCCGACGATGTGGCCGACGATGAAGATCGTGACGTAGGGCGGCAGGTCGTCGGCGCGGTGATGATGCAACGCCTGCCCGCAGGCGCCGCAGCCGTCGGCGACCTTCAGGAAGCCGCGGAAGGCGCGCCCCTCGCCGCAGGCCGGGCAGCGG
Source organism: Salinarimonas sp. (assembly GCA_051117315.1). Lineage (GTDB taxonomy): Bacteria > Pseudomonadota > Alphaproteobacteria > Rhizobiales > Beijerinckiaceae > Salinarimonas. The sequence continues at coordinate 3,366 of JBNPEA010000054.1, forward strand.
CAGGCGAGGCCGCGGCGGATGCCGAGCGTCCAGGCAATGCGGCGTGCCGGCGCGTCCTCGATCCTGTCCGCATGCATCGGCACGTCCCCTCTCGCTGGCGGCCGCCGGGGCACCCGCGCACCGCTCCGCGCGCCCTGTTTCGACGAGATCGACCGGGCGCGCAAGCGGAGCCGTACGGGCGTCGCGTCACAGCCTTCGGGTCGCGGCCGTCACGCGGCGGGGAGCGTGCGCCCTTCCTCCCGCCGCCGCCGATTGTGCACGTCGGTCGCGGCGATCTCGCCCTGGGCCATGGCGACGCCGAGCTGGTTCAGCCCCGTCACCACGTCCCCCACGGCCCAGACCCCGTCCGCCGCCGTGCGCTGGTGCGGATCGGCGGGGATGCGCCCGTCGTCTGCGAGGGGGATGCCGAGATCGGCGGCGAGGCCGGAATGCGGGCGCATCCCCATGGCGGAGTAGAGCGCGTCGACGCGGATCTCGTCGCCGTCCGCGAGCCGCACGACGATGCCCGACGCATCCGCGTCGCGCACCACCGCGGCGATCGGCGCCTCGACCAGGCGGATGCCGGCCGCCTCCATCCGCGCGCGGCCCTCCTGCGCGCAGCCCAGCGGCGCGCCGTTGGTGAGCGCCACGATCCGCGGCGTGTAGGTGCGCAGGAACAGCGCCTCGCCCAGGCAATGGTCGCCGCGGCCGAGCACCGCGAGGCTCCTGTCGATCATCTCGTAGGCGTCGCAGATCGGGCATTGGCGCACGAGACCGCTCTTCACCGCGTCGAACGCGTCCGCGATCGGCGGCGCGACGTCGGAGATGCCGGTGGCGAGGATGACGAGACGGGCGCGGGTCTCCGCCCCGGAGGCCCGCACTAGCCGGAAGCCGCCCGCTTCGCGCTCCACGCGCTCGACCCGATCGACGACCGGCGCGACGTCGTAGGCCGCGAGCTGGGTCCGGAGCCGGCTCAGCAGCTCCTCGCCGGTCACCCCGTCCGGGAAGGCCGGATGATTGCGCGAGCGCGGGATCCAGCGCGCCCGCGAATCCGCGCCGTCGAGGAGCGCGACCCGGCGGCGGAAGCGCGCGAGGTAGATCGCGGCCGTCAGGCCGCCGATTCCCCCGCCGACGACGGCGCACTCGATCGTATCCTGCATGGGGTGACGGCTCCCGTTGATGCGGCCTTCCGCCGTGGCGCGTGAACGCGCGAGGAGGCCGTCCGTTCGGGTGCGCCTGCACGATCCCCGAGTGCAGGGGAAAACGGATCGATTCGGTGGAAACGGTCACGTGGCTGTTGCAAAAGAACCTTAGCCGGTTTCCTCTCTGCGGGACCCGTCCGGGTCCAACCCTTTCGGGAGGCAATCACCATGACGTTCGCTACCACGGGCCTCACCCGGCGCACGCTGCTGACCGGCGCCGCCGCGCTCGGCGTCGCCGCGCCCTTCGTCTCGCGCCGCGCCTTCGCCCAGTCCGGCACGGTCAACATCTTCGCCTGGGCCGGCTACATCACCGACGAGATGCTGGCCAAGTTCGAGGCCGACACCGGCATCCGGCCCGTGTTCACGCCCTACGGCACGAACGACGAGCTGCTCAACCAGATGCGCGCCTCCAACGGCGCCGGCTTCGACGTGATCTGGCCGACGGTCGACCGCGTGCCGAACTACGTCGAGTTCGGGCTCGTGCAGCCGATCGACGAGAACAAGGTGATGTGGGACCGCGTCATCGCCTCGGCGGTGTCGGGCTCGGAGAACATGGGCGCGGTCGTCGACGGCATGCGCTACCAGGTTCCGTCCGACTGGGGCACCGAGGCGCTCTCCTTCGACCGCACGCAGGCGCCGCTCGAGTACGGCTCCGCCGGCTACGGCGACATCTGGAAGCCGGAGATGGAAGGCAAGGCCACGGTGCGCGGCCATTCCGCGCTCGTCGGCATCGGCCTGTGGCTCGAGGGCGAGGGCAAGCTGCCGCGCCCGATGCGCGAGGCCTTCGCCTCCGAGGAGGCCATGGTCGCGGTCTACGACGCCATCCTGGCCGAGGCGATCGCCCGCAAGGGCAACGTCGCCCAGTTCTGGTCGAACGAGAACGAGGCCCAGGGTGCCTTCCGCGTCAACGGCGCGGCCATCGGCCAGACCTGGGACTCGACCGCCGCCGGCCTCGCCCGCGAGGGCCTGCCGATCGGCTACATCGCCCCCAAGGAGGGCGCGCTCGCCTGGATGGAGGGCCTCTCGATCCCCTCGCAGGCCGCCAACCTCGACGAGGCCTACGCCTTCATCAACTGGATGCTCACCCCCGAGGCCGGCGCCATGTACGCCAACGCCACCTCGATCAACTCGACGGCGGCGGGTGCCGACGCGCTGCTCTCGGACGAGGCCAAGGCGTTCTTCGCGGCCGCCTATCCGGGCGACGCGCTGGACAAGCTCTGGTGGTGGCCGATCCAGGACAGCTGGTTCGTCGCCAAGCGCAACGAGTACCAGGACCGCTTCCTCTCGGCGTGAGCGCCGTTCTCCCCTCTCCCGTCCGGGAGAGGGGAGGGCCACGAGACCAGGACCTGCGATGTCCCACTCCGTCGCGCTCGAGCGCATCACCATGTCCTTCGGCGCGACGAAGGCCGTCGACGACGTGTCCTTCACCGTCGAGCCCGGCGAGTTCTTCTCGATCCTCGGGCCGTCGGGCTGCGGCAAGACGACGATCCTGCGCATGGTGGCGGGCTTCCTGGCGCCCACGGCCGGGCGCGTCACCATCGGCGGGCGCGACATGGCCGGGCTCGGACCCAACCAGCGCCCGACCGCGATGATCTTCCAGTCGCTCGCGCTCTTCCCGCTGATGCCGGTGTGGGAGAACATCGCCTTCGGGCTCGAGGCGCGGGGCGTCGCCAAGGCGAAGCGCCGGGCCCGCGCCGAGGAGCTGCTCGACCTGATCGCGCTCTCCGGCTACGGAGACCGCGCCATCGCCGAGCTCTCCGGCGGGCAGAAGCAGCGCGTCGCCATCGCCCGGGCGCTGGCGGTGGAGCCGCAGGTGCTGCTCCTCGACGAGCCGCTCTCGGCGCTCGACCTGAAGCTGCGCCAGCACATGCGCGCCGAGCTGCGCGCCATCCAGAAGCGCACCGGCGTCACCTTCCTCTACATCACGCACGACCAGTCCGAGGCGCTCGCCATGTCGGACCGCGTGGCGGTGATGAGCGCGGGCGTGCTCCAGCAGGTGGCCGCGCCACGCACGCTCTACGACGAGCCGGCGACGCCGTTCGTGGCGGGCTTCGTCGGCGAGACCAACGCCATTCCCGCCGAAGTCGCGGCGCTCGACGGGCGCGAGGCCGCGCTCGACACGCCCTACGGCCGCCTCGCCGCGCGCGCCGGCGCCGGGCTCGCAGCGGGCGGGCCGGCGACGCTCTACGTGCGCCCCGAGGCGCTGAGCCTCGCGGGCGACGCGACCGACGGCGCTCCCGCGGGCAACCGGATCCACGCGCGGGTCGAGCGGCTCGACTTCGAGGGCGCCTTCGGCCTCCTGCACGCGACGACGCCGTCCGGCGCCCCGCTCCTCGCGGCCCTGCCCTCGACGGCGCTCGCCGACGCGCCGTCGCCCGGCGAGGATGTCGCCTTCCGCTTCGCGACGCGCGATGCGATCGCGCTCGGTGCGACGCGGGGAGAGGCGTGAGATGGGCGCGCTGACCGCCCGCTTCGGTCCGGGGCTGACGGGCTTCTTCGTTCTCGTCGTCGGGTTCTGGCTCGCGGGCCTCGTGCTCGCGCCGAACCTGATGATGATCGACTTCGCGCTGCGTCCCAACCTGCTGCCGGCGGAGGTGGGCGGCCCGTCGGACGTCTACTCCCTCGACAACCTCGCCTATCTCGCGGGCGAGCCGGTCCATCGGGATATCTTCCTCAAGACGATCTGGGCGAGCGCGCTGGTGATGCTCGCGACCTTCCTCGTCTGCTACCCGCTGGCCTACTGGCTGGCGCAGACGGCTTCGCCCTCGGCCGCCTCCCTCGTGGTGCTGGCGCTGATCGTCCCGTTCTGGATCAACGAGGTCCTGCGCACGCTCGCCTGGTACATCCTGCTCGCCTTCCGCGGACCCTTGAACGCGCTCCTGATGAACCTCGGCATCCTGGACGAGCCGATGCGCTGGTACGGCGACGGCGGCGTGCTGGCGGGGATGGTCTACGCCTACATCCTGTTCATGCTCTTCCCGATCACCAACTCGATCGAGAGCCTGGAGAAGGCGCAGATCGAGGCGGCGCGGGATCTCGGCGCCTCGACCTGGCGGATCCACACGCGCATCGTCATCCCGCACGCCAAGGCGGGCATCGCCACGGGCTGCGTCTTCACCTTCATGCTGGCGGCGGGGAGCTACGTCGCCCCCGCGCTGCTCGGCGCGCCGGGCAGCCGCTGGTTCACGCAGATCATCTACAACTGGTTCTTCGAGGGCGGGGACTGGAACCGCGGCGCGGCCTACGCCCTCGTCCTGCTGGTGCTGTGCCTCGCCGTGGTGCTGCTGACGCTGCGCCTGTTCCGCGTCTCGCTGACGGACGTCGCCAAATGAAGGGGCGCCCGCAATGACCGGGGCCGTCGCCCTTCCTCCGCCCGCCGCACCGGCACGTGCGCCGCTCTCGTCACGGGCAGTCGCGGCGATCCCGACGATCCTGTTCTGGATCTATGTCGGCGCCTTCTTCGTCTACCTGTTCGCGCCCCTCGTCGTGATGAGCGCGGCCGCCTTCAACACGAGCCGCTTCCCCACCGTGACGCCCTGGCTCGGCACCACGACCGACTGGTTCGCGCAGATGGCGGACGACGCCGCCATGTGGCGGGCGCTCGGGACGTCGGCGATCGTCGCGCTCGGCGTCGTCGCCATCGCCGTGCCCGTGGGCACCGCCGCGGCGCTGGTGCTGACGAGCCTGCATGCACGGGCTCGCTCGGTGCTCTACGCGCTGATGGTCTCGCCGCTGCTGACGCCGGGCGTCGTCATCGGCATCGCGACGCTGGTGCTCTGGCGCCAGATCGGCGTCGGCGGCGGGCTCCTGCTCATCGTGCTCGCCCAGGCGAGCTTCATCTCCGCCTACGTCATGCTGATGGTGGCCGCGCGCCTGCAGCGCTTCGACCGGACGCTGGAGGAGGCGGCGCTCGGGCTCGGCGCCACGAAGCTCATGGTCTTCCGCCGCGTGCTGCTGCCATTCCTCAAGCCCGCGCTGCTCGCCGCAGCGCTGCTCGCGACGCTCCAGAGCGTGGAGAACTACAACACGACGCTGTTCGTGCGCGGCTTCGAGACGCCTCTGACCGTCTACATCGCCACCAAGGTCCGCACTGGGCTCACGCCGGCGGTGAACGCGCTGGCGCTGGTCATGATCGCGATCACCATCGCCGGCGCGCTGGCCTGGGAGATCGCCCGCCGGCTCGAGGCGCGCCGCACCGCGACCACGCCGTAGGGTAGGTGGGTAGCGAAAGCGGACCGGTGGGCGCGAAGGCGCCCGACCATTCGCCCCCACCCGCCTCGCTGCGCTCGTCGACCGCCCCGAGGGGCGGTGTCGGCGCGCGGCCCCGGCTCACTCCGGCGCGCCGTACCCCCCGCCCGTCGGCGTGATCACCGTCACCGCCTCGCCGGCCTCGAGCACGGTCTGGTCGCTCCCGGCGAGCTCCTCGATGCGGCCGTCGAGGCGGCGCACCAGCGTGCGGCCGAGCGCGCCGGGCTCGCCGCCGTCGACGCCGAAGGGGCGGACCTTGCGGTGCGAGGCGAGGATGGCGCAGTCCATCCGCTCGCGGAAGCGGATCGTGCGCGACGTCCCGTCCCCCGCCGACCAGCGGCCCCGCCCGCCGGAGCCGCGGCGGATGTGGAAATCCTCCAGCACCACGGGGAAGCGCGCCTCCAGGATCTCCGGGTCGGTGAGCCGCGAGTTCGTCATGTGCGTGTGCACGCCCGACGCGCCGTTCCAGCCGGGGCCGGCGGGGGCGCCCGAGCAGATCGTCTCGTAGTACTGGTAGGCGTCGTTGCCGAAGGTGAGATTGTTCATGCCGCCCTGCGACGAGCCCATCGCCCCGAGCGCGCCGAACAGGCAGTTCGTCACCGCCTGGCTCACCTCGACGTTGCCGGCGACCACCGCCGCCGGATAGCGCGGCGAGAGCATCGAGCCGTCGGGCACGACGATCTCGATCGGGCGCAGGCAGCCGGCGTTCATCGGAATGGCGTCGTCCACCATGACCCGGAAGACGTAGAGCACCGCGGCCCGGGTCACCGGGGCCGGGGCGTTGAAGTTGTCGGGCTGCTGCGGGGAGGTGCCGGCGAAGTCGACCCGCGCCGTGCGCCGCGCCCGATCGACGCTGATCGAGACGCGGATGGCGCAGCCCTGGTCCATCGGATAGTCGAAGGAACAGTCCGTCAGCCGGTCGAGCAGGCGGCGCACGCTCTCCGCCGCGTTGTCCTGCACGTGCCCCATGTAGGCGCGCACCACGTCGAGCCCGAAGCTCGCGACCATCTTCTCGAGCTCGGCGACGCCCTTCTCGTTGGCCGCGATCTGCGCCTTCAGGTCGTTGACGTTCTGGACGACGTTGCGCACCGGATAGCGTGCGCCGGTCAGCAGCGCCACGAGCTCCGCCTCGCGGAAGCGGCCGCGGTCGACGAGCTTGAAGTTGTCGATGTAGACGCCTTCCTCCTCGATATGCGTCGCGCGCGGCGACATCGAGCCGGGCGCCACGCCGCCGACGTCGGCGTGGTGGCCGCGCGAGGCGACCCAGAACAGGATCGTCTTCTTGTCGGCGTCGAACACCGGCGTGCACACGGTGATGTCCGGCAGGTGCGTGCCGCCGTTGTAGGGGGCGTTGAGCACGAACACGTCGCCCGGGTGGATCTCCGGGTTGAGCCGGATCACGGTCTCGACCGAGCGGTCCATCGAGCCCAGATGCACCGGCATGTGCGGCGCGTTGGCGACGAGGTTTCCTTCCGCGTCGAACACCGCGCAGGAGAAGTCGAGCCGCTCCTTGATGTTGACCGAGTAGGCCGTGTTCTGCAGCGTGACGCCCATCTGCTCGGCGATCGACATGAACAGGTTGTTGAAGATCTCCAGCATCACGGGATCGGCCTCGGTCCCCACCGCATGACGGCTCGGCAGCGCCTTCACGCGGGCGAGCACGAGGTGATCCTTCGCCGTGAGCCGCGCCTCCCAGCCGTCCTCGACGACGATGGTCTGGTTCGGCTCGACCACGATGGCGGGGCCGGGGATGCGGTGGCCCGGGCGGATCGCCTCGCGCAGGTAGACGCCCGCCTGGTGCCAGCCCCTGGAGAAGACGCGCGTCGTGCGCGCCGGCTCGGGGCTGCCCTCGATCGTCTCGACACCGTCGCTCTCGGCGAACTCAGCGCCGCCACCCACCGCCTCGATCTCCACCGCCTCGACGACGAGCGCCTTGCCCTCGTGGACGAAGCCGAAGCGGCGCTTGTGCCGCTCCTCGAAGCCGGCGCGCAGGACGTCCGCCGAGGCGGGCGCGACGGCGCCGTCGATCGCCGCGCCCGCGAGCGTCGCGGCGTCGACCTGGAGCGGCGTGTCGGTGCCCGCGTAGCGCACGTGGGCCCGGACGACGACCTCGATGTCGGCCCGCGGCACGCCCTGTCCCGCGAGCTCGGCGACCGCCTCATCGACGAGGGGCTTGCCCGCGGCGGCGAGGGCGGCGGGCGCATCGTCGTCGAGGGGCGCATCGACCGCGCCCTGGCGCGTGGCGCGGATGTCGGCGAGGCCCATGCCGTAGGCCGAGAGGAGGCCCGAGAGCGGATGCACGAGCACCGTCTTCATGCCGAGCGCGTCGGCCACCCTGCAGGCGTGCTGCCCGCCGGCGCCGCCGAAGCAGTTGAGCGCGTAGCGGGTGACGTCGTAGCCGCGCTGGACCGAGATCTTCTTGATCGCCTCGGCCATGTTCGCGACCGCGATCTCGAGGAAGCCGTCGGCCACCTCCTCGGGCGTGCGCCCGTCGCCGATCTCGGCGGCGAGGGTCTCGAAGGCCGCGCGCACCGCGCCGGCGTCCAGCGGCTCGTCGCCGTTCGGCCCGAAGATCCGGGGGAAGCAGTCCGGCAGGAGCTTGCCGACCATCACGTTCGCGTCCGTGACCGCGAGCGGCCCGCCGCGGCGGTAGCAGGCCGGGCCGGGATGGGCGCCGGCGGAGTCGGGCCCGACGCGAAAGCGCGTGCCGTCCCACTTCAGCATCGAGCCGCCGCCGGCGGCCACCGTGTGGATCAGCATCATCGGCGCGCGCATGCGCACGCCCGCCACCTCGGTCTCGAAGGCGCGCTCGTAGGCGCCGTCGAAATGCGCGACGTCGGTGGAGGTCCCGCCCATGTCGAAGCCGATCACCTTCTCGAACCCGGCCGAGCGCCCGGTCTCGGCGAGGCCGACCACGCCGCCGGCGGGACCCGACAGGATCGCGTCCTTGCCCTGGAACAGCTCCGCGGCGGTCAGCCCGCCCGAGGACATCATGAACATCACCCGCGCGCCGGTGCGCGCGATGTCGAGCTCCTCGGAGACCTGGGCGACGTAGCGGGAGAGAATCGGGGAGAGGTACGCGTCGACGACGGTGGTGTCCCCGCGGCCGACGAGCTTCACCAGCGGCGAGACCTCGTGCGAGACCGACACCTGCGGGAAGCCCATCTCCCGGGCCAGCTCCGCCACCCGGCGCTCGTGGTCGGGATACTTGTAGGCGTGCATCAGCACGATCGCCAGCGCCCGGTGCCCGGCCGCCTTCGCCCGCTCCAGGGCGGCGCGGGCACCCGCCTCGTCGAGGGGCGTCTCGACGGTGCCGTCGGCGAGGACGCGCTCGTCGAGCTCGACCACGTCCTCGTAGAGCTCGTCGGGCTTGACGATGGCCTTGGCGAAGATGTCGGCGCGGGCCTGGTAGCCGATGCGCAGCGCGTCCCGGAAGCCCTTCGTGGTGAGGAGCAGGGTCCGCTCGCCCTTGCGCTCGAGCAGCGCGTTGGTCGCCACCGTGGTGCCCATGCGCACCTCGCCGATCGTGCCCGTCGGGATCGGCTCGCCGCGGGAGAGGCCGAGATGGTCGCGGATGCCCTGCACGGCGGCGTCGCGGTAGGCGTCGGCATTCTCGGAGAGCAGCTTGCGGGCGTGCAGGCGCCCGTCCGGGTCGCGCGCGATCACGTCCGTGAAGGTGCCGCCGCGATCGATCCAGAAGTCCCACACGCCGCTCATCGCTCGTCTCCTCGGCCAGGCGACCCGCCCCCTCCGCGGGTCGCTCCCTCCGATCATCATCTCGAATACCGACAAAACGTCAACGTTTTTCCGATGAGTTGACGTAAGGATATTGACATGGTGTCCCGCACATATCACGCTTGCATCACGCGCATGAGTCTTGGGGGTGCGCAGGGAGCCCGCCCGTGCCGCTCACGCCGGGCGCGACAAGGGGAGAATACACATGAACGTCTTCGTACGCGCCATGGCCGGCGCGGGCCTCGCGGCCGTCCTGACGAGCGGGGCCGCGGCCCAGAGCTGGGACATGCCCACACCCTATCCGGACACGACCTTCCACACGGTCAACATCGCCCAGTTCGCCGACGAGGTGCGCGAGGCCACCGGCGGCGGGCTCGACATCACCGTGCATTCCGCCGGCTCGCTGATCAAGCATCCCGAGATCAAGCGCACCATCCGCTCCGGCGTCGTGCCGATCGGCGAGGTCCTGATCTCGCTGCACGCCAACGAGAACCCGATCTACGGCCTCGACTCCGTGCCCTTCCTGGCGAATTCCTACGAGACCGCCCGCGACCTCTACGCCGCGCAGCGCCCGGCGCTCGAGGCGACGCTGGCCGAGGAGGGGCTCACGCTCCTGTTCTCCGTGCCGTGGCCGCCGCAGGGCATCTACGCCTCGCAGGAGATCCAGGCCATCGACGACCTGCGTGGCCTGCGCTTCCGCACCTACAACCCGGGCACCGCGCGCATCGCCGAGCTCTCCGGCGCGACGCCCGTCCAGGTCGAGGTCGCCGACCTCTCGACCGCCTTCGCCACCGGCCGTGTCGAGGCGACGATCACCTCGCCCTCGACCGGCGTGAACTCCAAGTTCTGGGACTTCGTCTCGCACTATCACGACACCCGCGCCTGGCTGCCGCGCAACATGGTGGTGGCGAACACCGCCGCCTTCGAGGCGCTCGATCCGGGCGTGCGCGCGGCGCTTCTCGAGGCCGCGGCCGCCGCGGAGGCCCGCGGCTGGGAGATGTCGGAGGCCGACACCGAGGCCGCGACGCAGACGCTCGCCGAGAACGGCATCGCCGTGGTCGAGCCCGCGCCGGCGCTCGTCGCCGGCTTCCAGGAGATCGGCGCACAGATCGCCGCCGAGTGGGCCGAGAGCGCCGGCGAGGCCGGCACCGCCGTGCTCGAGGCCTACCAGGCGAACTGACCCTCTCCGCCGCCGTCCCCGGGACGGCGGCGGACCTCGTCCGGCAGCGGAGGACCGCATGCGTCGCGCGCTCGATTTCCTCTACGCGGCCGGCCTTTGGCTGTCCGCGCTGTGCATCCTCGCCATCGCGACGCTCGTCGGCCTGCAGGTGCTGGCGCGGATCTGGGACGCGCTGCTGCAGGCGCTGGACCTGCCGCGCTCGGGCTTCGTGATCCCCTCGCTCGCGGAGATCTCGGGCTACCTCTTCGCCGCGGCGAGCTTCCTCGCGCTGGCCGGCACGCTCAAGAGCGGCGCGCACATCCGCGTCACCATGCTGGTCAACGCCCTGCCCGGGCGGGCGCGTACCGCGATCGAGGCGGGGGCGCTCGCTTTCGGCGTCGCCGCGGGGGCCTTCGGGACCCGGGCGGTGGGCGGCTACGCGCTGGAGAGCTGGCGCTTCGGCGAGGTCTCGCCGGGGCTCGTGCCGGTGCCGCTGGTCTGGCCGCAGGCGGCGATGGCGGTGGGCGCCGCGCTCCTCACCATCGCCTTCCTCGACGAGCTCGTGGTCACCCTGCGCACCGGGCGCCCGAGCTTCCGCGCCGCCGAGGACGCGGTCGCGCTGGGCCGGGAGGGCTGAAGCGATGGAGCCGACGACCCTGATGCTCCTCCTCGTCGCCGTGCTGTTCGCGATCCTCGCCTGCGGCGTCTGGATCGCGGTGGCGCTGGCGACGCTCGGCTTCATCGCCCTCGTCGTCTCGCTGCCGCTGCCGCCGGGCGCGATCCTGGCGACGGCGATGTGGCAGCAGCTGAACTCGTGGGACCTCACCGCCCTGCCGATGTTCATCCTGATGGGGGACATCCTCTTCCGCACGAAGCTGTCCGAGGACATGTTCGAGGGGCTCACCCCCTGGCTCGCCCGGCTGCCTGGGAGGCTCCTGCACGTCAACGTGCTCGGCTGCACCATCTTCGCCGCGGTCTCCGGCTCCTCGGCGGCGACCTGCGCCACGATCGGGCGGATCTCGCTCGGCGAGCTGAAGAAGCGCGGCTATTCGGACGTCATGGCCATCGGCACGCTCGCGGGCTCGGGCACGATCGGGCTGATGATCCCGCCGTCCATCATCCTCATCGTCTACGCCACGGCCACGGAGCAGTCGGTGGCGCGGCTGTTCATCGCCGGCGTCGTGCCCGGGCTGATGCTGACTGCGCTGTTCATGGGCTACGTCATCGTCTGGTCGCTCATCAACCGCGACCGCATGCCTCCGCCGGAGCCGGCGATGCCGCTGCGCCAGCGGCTCGCCAAGCTGCGGCGGCTCGCTCCGGTCGTGCTCCTCATCGTCGGCGTGATCGGCTCGATCTACGCGGGCTTCGCCTCGGCGACGGAGGCGGCGGCGGTGGGCTTGTTGCCGGCGCACGCCATCTCCTGGCGGGCGGGCACGCTGAACCTGCCGACCTTCCGCACGGCGCTCCTGTCGGCGACGAAGACCTCGTGCATGATCGCCTTCATCCTCGCCGGCGCCGCCTTCCTGACGACGGCGATGGGCTTCACCGGCATCCCGCGCCTGCTGGCGGAGTGGATCGGCACGTTCGGCCTCTCGCAGGCGATGCTGCTCTTGGCCCTGACGCTGTTCTTCATCGTGATGGGCTGCTTCCTCGACGGCATCTCGCTCGTGGTGCTGACCACCTCGATCATCATGCCGCTCGTCACCGCGGCGGGGATCGACCTGATCTGGTTCGGCATCTTCATCGTGCTCGTGGTGGAGATGGCGCAGATCACGCCGCCGGTGGGCTTCAACCTCTACGTCCTGCAATCGCTCACCGGGCGCGACATCTTCCGGCTCGGCCTCTACACCGCGCCCTTCTTCCTGATCATGTGCCTCGCCGCCCTGCTGCTCGCGCTCTTCCCCGAGATCGCGCTGTGGCTGCCGCGAACGATGCTGGAATGAGCGGAGACGATTCGATGAGCCGCCGCATGGACACGGACACGGACACGGACACGGACAAGGACGCGAAGACCGGGAGCGACGATGCCGTCGCCGCGGCGACGGCGCGGGGCGTCGGCCCCGTCGTCTCCTCGGCGCATCTCGCCGAGACCGGGCTGCCGGCGCTCTCGGAGCTCGAGTTCGGCCTCATCCTGGCGAGCCACGCCTTCCATCGCTGGATGATGCGCTGCATGGCGGCGGCGGGGGTGGCGGATCTCTCGCCGCTCGACGTGCTCGTGCTGCACACGGTCAATCATCGTGGCCGCCCGAAGAAGCTCGCCGACATCTGCCTCGTGCTCTCCGTCGAGGACACCCATCTCGTCTCCTACGGCGTGAAGAAGCTCGAGGCCGCGGGTCTCGTCGCTTCCGGTCGCGCGGGCAAGGAGAAGACGGTGGAGATCACCGAGCACGGACGCGCCGTGTGCCTGCGCTATCGCGAGATCCGCGACGCGCTGCTGACGAAGCCGCTCGCGGCGACGGCGCTCGACGAGGCGCGGCTGTCCGAGCTCGCCGCGATGCTGCGGGGGCTGTCGGGGCACTACGACCAGGCGGCGCGGGCGGCGGCGAGCCTCTAGCCGGCCCGGCCCGGCACGCCCGCCCTGGCCAGCGCATCGACGCGGTGGTTGAGCGGGTCGTCGGCGTGGCCCTTGACCCAGTGCCAGCTCACGACATGGCGGTTGCGCGCCTCGTCGAGGCGACGCCAGAGGTCCTCGTTCTTCACGGGCGCCTTCGCCGCCGTGCGCCAGCCCTTGGCCTTCCACCCGGCGAGCCAGGAGGTGATGCCGTTCCGCACGTACTGACTGTCGGTGTAGAGATCGACGGTGCACGGCCGCTTGAGGGCCTCGAGCGCCTGGATGGCGGCCATCAGCTCCATGCGGTTGTTGGTGGTCGCCGGCTCGCCGCCGTTGAGCGCCTTCTCGCGCTCCCCGAAGACCAGCAGCGCGCCCCAGCCGCCGGGGCCGGGATTGCCGATGCAGGAGCCGTCCGTATAGATCATGACGCGCGGCGCCCCGGCGGGGAGAGACGTCTCGGCGGAGCTGGCGGCGGTCATCGGTCGAGCCCGTAGTCGGCGGCGCTCGTCGCGCGGCGGTGGAAGGCGAGCTTGCGGTCGTACTCGAGCGGGTCCTTCGGCTTGACGAAGGCGCCCTCCGGCACGTTCAGCCAATCGACGAGGCGCGTCAGCAGGAAACGCAGCGCCGCGCCGCGGCACAGCGTCGGCAGGGCGGCGACCTCCTCGGGCTCGAGCCGGCGCACCCGCTCGTAACCCGCGATGAGCGCCCGGCTCTTCGTGACGTTGAAGGACCCGTCCGGCTCGAAGCACCAGGCGTTGAGGCAGATGGCGAGGTCGTAGGCGAGCTGGTCGTTGCAGGCGAAGTAGAAGTCGATCAGCCCCGACACCGCCTCGCCGATGAAGAAGACGTTGTCGACGAAGAGATCCGCGTGGATCACCCCCTCGGGCAGGCCCGCGGGCCAATGCCGCTCCAGGTGGTCGAGCTCGGTGCGCGTGCGCGCGGCGAGCCCGGGGGAGACCGTGTCCGCCTGCGTCGCGGCCTGATCGAGGAGCGGGCGCCAGGCGGGGAGCGAGAGGGCGTTGGCACGCCCGATCGGGAAGCCCCGCCCCGCCGCATGCAGGCGCGCCATCGCCTCGCCCAGCGCGCCGCAGCGCTTCGGGCTCGGGCGGCGGATCGAGAGGCCCTCGAGGAAGGTCGCGATGGCCGCGGGGCGCCCGGCGAGGCGCCCGAGCGCCTCCCCGCGCCGGTCGCGCACCGGCAGCGGGCAGACGATGCCGCGGCTCGCCAGATGCTCCATCAGCCCGAGGAAGAACGGCAGGTCCGCCTCCGCCACGCGCTTCTCGTAGAGCGTGAGGATG
>JBNPEA010000035.1:0-17488 GCA_051117315.1 Salinarimonas sp.
CGCCCCAGACGGAGGATACGTTCGGGCTGAAGCACGGTGCGCCGCGCGGCGAGGACCCGTTCTTCGCCGGCGTCTCGGCCGAGCTCGCCGACAAGGGCTTCCTCGTCACGTCGGTGGACGACCTGATCACCTGGGCACGCACCGGCTCCTTGATGTGGATGACGTTCGGGCTCGCCTGCTGCGCCGTCGAGATGATGCAGATGTCGATGCCGCGCTACGACGCGGAGCGCTTCGGCTTCGCCCCGCGCGCGTCTCCGCGCCAGTCGGACGTGATCATCGTCGCCGGCACGCTGACCAACAAGATGGCCCCCGCCTTCCGCAAGGTCTACGACCAGATGCCGGAGCCGCGCTACGTCATCTCCATGGGCTCGTGCGCCAACGGCGGCGGCTACTACCATTATTCCTACTCGGTCGTGCGCGGCTGCGACCGGATCATTCCCGTCGACGTCTACGTCCCGGGCTGCCCGCCCACGGCGGAGGCGCTGCTGTACGGCGTGCTGCTCCTGCAGAAGAAGATTCGCCGCACCGGGACGATCGAGCGCTGAGGAGGGCGGACGCGAGCACCATGGCCATCCAGCCCCACATCGACGCCGACGCGCTGCTGGCGCTCGGCCGCCACGTCCAGGACGCGCTGCCCGACGCGGTGACCCGCGTCGAGGTCTCCGCTCACGGCGACCTCACCCTCGACGTCGAGGCGCCCGCGATCCGCGACGTCGTCGCCTTCCTGCGCGACGACCCGCGCTGCCGCTTCATCTGCTTCGTCGACATCTGCGGCGTGGACTATCCCGAGCGCAAGACGCGTTTCGACGTCGTGTACCACTTCCTATCGCCGGAGCACAACACGCGCGTGCGCCTGAAGCTGCGCACGGACGAGCGCACGCCGGTGCCGTCGATCATCGACGACTTCCCGGCGGCGAACTGGTTCGAGCGCGAGGCCTACGACCTGTACGGCATCCTGTTCTCGGGCCATCCCGACCTGCGCCGGCTGCTGACGGATTACGGCTTCGAGGGCCACCCGCTGCGCAAGGACTTCCCGCTCACCGGCTTCGTCGAGGTGCGCTACGACGAGGCGCAGGGGCGGGTGATCTACGAGCCGGTGAAGCTCACCCAGGAATTCCGCAACTTCGACTTCCTCTCGCCCTGGGAGGGGACGGACTACGTCCTGCCGGGCGACGAGAAGGCGAAGAGCTGATCGAGGAGGCCGCCATGGGCGAGCACGACATCCGCAACTTCTCGATCAACTTCGGGCCGCAGCATCCCGCGG
Organism: Salinarimonas sp.; assembly: GCA_051117315.1. Taxonomy (GTDB): domain Bacteria; phylum Pseudomonadota; class Alphaproteobacteria; order Rhizobiales; family Beijerinckiaceae; genus Salinarimonas. The sequence continues at coordinate 1,265 of JBNPEA010000035.1, forward strand.
CGCACGGCGTGCTGCGGCTGGTGCTGGAGCTCGACGGCGAGGTGGTGGAGCGCGTCGACCCGCACGTGGGCCTGCTCCACCGCGGCACCGAGAAGCTGCTCGAGCACAAGACCTACCTGCAGGGCACGCCCTATTTCGACCGGCTCGACTACGTCGCGCCGATGAACCAGGAGCACGCCTTCTGCCTCGCGGCCGAGCGCCTGCTCGGCATCACCGTGCCGCGCCGGGCGCAGCTCATCCGCGTGCTCTACTGCGAGATCGGCCGCATCCTCTCGCACCTGCTCAACGTCACCACCCAGGCGATGGACGTGGGCGCGCTCACCCCGCCTTTGTGGGGCTTCGAGGAGCGCGAGCGGCTGATGGTGTTCTACGAGCGCGCCTCGGGTGCGCGGCTGCACGCCAACTACTTCCGCTTCGGCGGCGTGCACCAGGACCTGCCCGAGGACCTGATCGACGACATCGAGGCCTGGTGCGACCCGTTCCTGAAGACGGTCGACGACCTCGACGCCCTCGTCATGGAGAACCGCATCTTCAAGCAGCGCAACGTCGACATCGCCGTCGTGACGCTGGAGGAATGCTGGAAGTGGGGCTTCTCCGGCGTGATGGTGCGCGGCTCGGGCGCGCCGTGGGACCTGCGCAAGTCGCAGCCCTACGAGTGCTACGACGAGATGGAGTTCGACGTCCCCGTTGGGAAGAACGGCGACAACTACGATCGCCAGCTCATCCGCATGGAGGAGATGCGCCAGTCCGTGCGCATCATGCGCCAGTGCATCAGGAAGCTGCGCGAGCCCGACGGCCGGGGGCCGATCGCGACGAAGGACGGCAAGGTGGCGCCGCCGCCGCGCGCCGAGATGAAGCGCTCGATGGAGGCGCTCATCCACCACTTCAAGCTCTATACGGAAGGCTTCCACGTGCCGGAGGGCGAGATCTACGCCTGCGTGGAGGCGCCCAAGGGCGAGTTCGGCGTGTATCTCGTCTCCGACGGCGGCAACAAGCCCTACCGGGTGAAGATCCGGGCGCCGGGCTTCGCCCACCTCCAGGCGATGGACTTCCTGTGCCGCGGGCACATGCTGGCCGACGTCTCGGCCATCCTGGGCTCGATCGACATCGTCTTCGGCGAGGTCGATCGCTGAGATCAGCCGGCGCGGGGGATCGCCCCGCGCGGCACGACACGAACGCGAGCGGCACGCGCCTTCGGCGGCCGGCTCGCAGGAGCAGGTAGAGGCAGATGGCCGTTCGCAGGCTCGCACCCGATGCGGTGCAACCGACATCCTTCGCGTTCACGCCGCAGACCGAGGCGTGGCTCGTCGACCAGCTGCGCAAGTTCCCGCAGGGCCGCGAGGCCTCCGCGGTGATCCCGCTCCTGTGGCGCGTGCAGAAGGATTGCGGCAACTGGCTGCCGCAGAAGGCGATCGAGGCCGTCGCGGAGCGGCTCGCCATGCCCTACATCCGCGTCTTCGAGGTCGCGACCTTCTACACGATGTTCAACCTCGAGCCGGTCGGCAAGTTCTACATCCAGATGTGCGGGACGACGCCGTGCCAGCTGCGCGGCTCCGACGCCATCAAGAAGGTGCTCGCCCGCAAGGTCGGCGCGCCGCACCATGTCACCGAGGACGGCCTGTTCTCCTGGATCGAGGTCGAGTGTCTCGGCGCCTGCTGCAATGCGCCGATGGTGCAGATCAACGACGACTATTACGAGGACCTGACCGAGGCGAGCTTCGCGGCGCTGCTCGACGATCTCGCCGCCGGCCGCGAGGTCCACATCGGCTCGCAGGCGGGCCGGACCTCGTCCGAGCCGACGCAGAGCCTGAACACGCTCAAGGATCCGGGGCTGTACGACGGCTCGCGGGTCGGCGCCTGGAAGAAGCGCTTCGAGGAGGAGGCCGTCAAGAAGGCCGCCGAGGCGAAGGAGAAGGAGGACGCGGCCAAGGCCGAGGCCGCCGCCGCGACGAAGCAGGCGGCCGTCGAGCCGAAGCCGGCGAAGCCCGATTCCGGTCGCGCCACGGCGACGCCCGTCGCCGACGCCCCCGCGCAGCGCGCTGCCGCCGGCGAGCGCCCGGTCGACCCCTCCAAGCGCGTCACCGCCGCCGAGGAGGACACGCGTCGGTCGATTGACCCCAAGGCCGCCGAGGAGGAGGAGGAGGTGGCAGCCCGCCTCGCCACGCTGCCGAAGGACGCCTCCGCCGAGGACAAGGCGAACGCGGTCGGCGCACGCCCGGCGGGCCTCGAGGGGCCGCGCGGGGGCGCGGCCGACGACCTCAAGCGCATCCTCGGCATCGGCCCGGCCAACGAGAAGAAGCTCAACGCGCTGGGCATATTCCATTTCGATCAGATCGCCGGCTGGGACCGGGCCCAGATCCGCTGGGTCGGCACCTACCTCGCCTTCCCCGGCCGCATCGACCGGGAGAACTGGGTCGAGCAGGCGCGCGCGCTCGCCGACGAAACCAGGCCGTCCTGAGAGGAATCCGATCGACATGCTTCAGGACCAGGATCGCATCTTCACCAATCTCTACGGCTTCCAGTCGCCGGGGCTCGACTCCGCGCGCAAGCGGGGCGCCTGGGACGAGACCAAGTTCCTCGTCGACCAGGGCCGCGACTGGATCATCGACGAGATGAAGAAGTCGAACCTGCGCGGCCGCGGCGGCGCGGGCTTCCCGACGGGCCTCAAATGGTCGTTCATGCCCAAGCAGAACGACGGCCGCCCGCACTATCTCGTCGTCAACGCCGACGAGTCCGAGCCCGGCACCTGCAAGGATCGGGAGATCATGCGGCACGACCCGCATCTGCTGATCGAGGGGTGCCTGCTCGCCTGCGTCGCCATGGGCGCGCACGCGGCCTACATCTACATCCGCGGCGAGTACGTGGCCGAGCGCGAGGCGCTGCAGCGTGCGATCGACGAGGCCTACGAGGCGAAGCTGATCGGCACGGACAACGTCCACGGCTTCCCGTTCGACTGCTACGTCGCCCACGGTGCCGGCGCCTACATCTGCGGCGAGGAGACGGCGCTGCTCGAGAGCCTCGAGGGCAAGAAGGGCATGCCGCGGCTGAAGCCGCCGTTCCCGGCCAACATGGGCCTGTGGGGCTGCCCGACGACGGTGAACAACGTCGAGTCCATCGCGGTGGCGGGCACGATCCTGCGCCGCGGCGGCGCCTGGTTCGCCGGGCTCGGCCGGCCGAACAACCACGGCACGAAGCTGTTCTGCGTCTCGGGGCACGTCAACGAGCCCTGCAACGTCGAGGAGGAGATGGGCATCCCGTTCCGGGAGCTCATCGACAAGCACTGCGGCGGCATCCGCGGCGGCTGGGACAACCTGAAGTGCGTCATCCCCGGCGGCTCCTCGGTGCCGCTGGTGCCGGGCGAGCAGATCGCCGATGCGCCGATGGACTTCGACACCCTGCGCGGGCTCGGCTCCGGCCTCGGCACCGCGGCGGTGATCGTCATGGACCAGTCCACCGACATCATCCGGGCGATCGCGCGCATCTCCTACTTCTACAAGCACGAGTCCTGCGGCCAGTGCACGCCGTGCCGCGAAGGCACCGGCTGGATGTGGCGCGTGGTCTCGCGCATGGCGGAGGGCCGTGCCCAGAAGCGCGAGATCGACATGCTGCTCGAGGTGACGAAGCAGGTCGAGGGCCACACGATCTGCGCGCTCGGCGACGCGGCGGCCTGGCCGATCCAGGGCCTGATCCGGCATTACCGCCACGAGATCGAGGCGCGCATCGACCAGTACGCGGCGAACCCGCATTCCGACCCCGTCCCGGTCGCGGCTGAGTGAGGAGATCGATCCCATGACCGCGCGACTCGCGAATGCCTGCCCGCTCTTCCCGGCGCCGCTACCCGCGGCGACGGCGGAGTGGTACGAGCGGGCGCTCGGTTTCGAGATCGCGCTCTCGCGGGAGGACTATGCGATCGTGCGGCGCGAGGGGGCGGAGATCCATCTCTATCCGTGCGCCGACCGTCACATCGCGGAGAACACCTCCGCCTACCTGCGTGTGCAGGGCGTCGATGCGCTTCGGGCCACCATGCCCGAGGCGCTTCCCGAGGGCGGACGCATCTCCCTGGTCGCCACCCGCGACTGGGGCATGCGCGAATTCTACGTGTGGGATCCGAACGGGAACCTGATTCGGTTCGGCGAGCCCGCTGAAGACGACCAGAGAGCCGGCTGAGGACGAGCGAGACCATGCCGAAGATCATCGTCGACGACATCGAGATCGACGTCCCCGCCGAGTACACGCTGCTCCAGGCCTGCGAGGCCGCGGGGGCCGAGATCCCGCGCTTCTGCTTCCACGAGCGGCTGTCCATCGCCGGCAATTGCCGCATGTGCCTCGTCGAGCTGAAGGGCGCGCCCAAGCCCGTGGCGTCCTGCGCCTGGGGCGTGAAGGACTGCCGCCCGGGCCCCAACGGCGAGCCGCCGACGGTCTACACCAGGTCGGCGAATACCAAGAAGGCGCGCGAGGGGGTGATGGAGTTCCTCCTCATCAACCACCCGCTCGACTGCCCGATCTGCGACCAGGGCGGCGAGTGCGACCTGCAGGACCAGGCGATGGCCTACGGGGTCGACTCGACGCGCTTCCACGAGAACAAGCGCGCGGTCGAGGACAAGTACATCGGCCCGCTCGTCAAGACTTGGATGAACCGCTGCATCCACTGCACCCGCTGCGTGCGCTTCGCCACCGAGGTGGCCGGCGTGCCGGATCTCGGCGCCATCGGCCGCGGCGAGGACATGGAGATCACCACCTATCTCGAGAAGGCGATGGGCTCGGAGCTCCAGTCCTGCGTGGCGGATCTCTGCCCCGTCGGCGCGCTGACCTCGAAGCCCTACGCCTACAACGCCCGGCCCTGGGAGCTGACCAAGACCGAATCGGTCGACGTCATGGACGCGGTCGGGTCCGCGATCCGCGTGGACACCCGCGGGCGCGAGGTGATGCGCATCCTGCCGCGCGTCAACGAGGCGATCAACGAGGAGTGGATCACCGACAAGACGCGCCACATCGTCGACGGCCTGCGTCGCCAGCGGCTCGATCGGCCCTACGTGCGCGGCGGCGACGGCAAGCTGAAGCCCGCCTCCTGGAGCGAGGCCTTCGCGGCGATCGCGGGCGCGGTGAAGGGCAAGGACCCGAGCCGCATCGGCGCCATCGCCGGAGATCTCTGCGCGGTCGAGGACATGTGGGCGCTGAAGGGCCTGATGCAGGGCCTCGGCTCGGGGAACCTCGACTGCCGCCAGGACGGCGCGGCGCTCGACCCGGCGCTCGGACGGGCGAGCTACGTGTTCAACCCGACCATCGCCGGCCTCGAGGAGGCGGACGCCATCCTGATCGTGGGCACCAACCCGCGCATCGAGGCGTCGCTCGTCAACGTGCGCATCCGCAAGCGCTGGCGCATGGGGCCGGTGGCGATCGGCCTCGTCGGCGAGCCGGCGAACCTCACCTACGACCACGACTATCTCGGCGCCGGCCCCGACACGCTCCAGGAGATCGTCGCCGGCAGGCATCCGTTCGCCGACGAGCTGAAGGCGGCCGAGCGGCCGGTGATCATCGTCGGCCAGGGCGCGCTGACGCGGCCGGACGGCGCGGCGGTGCTCGCGCTCGCGGCCAAGGCGGCGCAGACGTTCGGCGCCGTGGCCGAGGGCTGGAACGGCTTCGCCGTGCTGCACACCGCGGCGGCGCGGGTCGGCGGCCTCGACATCGGCTTCGTGCCGGGTGAGGCCGGCAAGACGGCGGCCGAGATGGTGGCGCCCGGCGCGATGGACGTCGTGTGGCTGCTGGGCGCCGACGAGATCGAGGTGGCTCCGGGTGCCTTCGTGGTCTATCAGGGCACCCACGGTGACCGCGGGGCGCATCGCGCCGACGTGATCCTGCCGGGGGCGGCCTATACCGAGAAGCACGGCACCTACGTCAACACCGAGGGGCGCCCGCAGCTCGGCTTCCGCGCCGCCTTCCCGCCGGGAGACGCCCGCGAGGACTGGGCGATCCTGCGCGCCGTCTCGGACGTGCTCGGCGCGCGGCTGCCCTTCGACACGCTGGCGCAGCTGCGCCAGGGGCTCTACGTGGCGCATCCGCACCTCGCCGAGGACGAGCGCATCGCGCCCGCCGACCCGGCGGCGATCGGCGTCCTCGCGGCCCGCGGCGGCGCCGTCGAGAAGGCACCGTTCGCGAGCCCGATCGCGGACTTCTACCTGACCAACCCGATCGCCCGGGCCTCGGCGATCATGGCGGAATGCTCGGCGCTCGCACAGGGCGCCAGGCAGGAAGCGGCCGAGTGAGGACGGAACAGAGACCATGACCTTCTGGCAAGCCTCGCTCGACATCGCGCTCATCGCGCTCGCCAGCCTCACGCTGATGTCGGGGTTGATGATCTACATCGCCTACGTGCTCTACGCGGACCGCAAGATCTGGGCGGCGGTGCAGCTGCGCCGCGGGCCCAACGTGGTCGGCCCCTGGGGCCTGCTGCAGAGCTTCGCGGACTTCCTCAAGTTCGTGCTCAAGGAGCCGGTGATCCCGGCCTCGGCCAACAAGGGGCTGTTCCTGCTGGCGCCGCTGGTGCTCGTCTTCCTGGCGCTCACCGCCTGGGCCGTGATCCCGGTCGATGCGGGCTGGGTGATCGCGGACCTCAACGTCGGCATCCTGTTCATCTTCGCCGTGTCCTCGCTGCAGGTCTACGGCGTGATCATGGCCGGCTGGGCCTCGAACTCGAAATACGCCTTCCTCGGCGCGCTGCGCTCGGCGGCGCAGATGATCTCCTACGAGGTCTCGATCGGCTTCGTGATCATCACGGTGCTGCTCTGCGTCGGCTCGTTGAACCTCACCGCGATCGTCGAATCGCAGAACTCGGAATGGGGCATCTTCGGCTGGTACTGGCTGTGGCTGTTCCCGATGTTCGTGATCTTCCTGATCTCGGCGCTGGCCGAGACGAACCGCCCGCCCTTCGACCTGCCGGAGGCGGAATCGGAGCTCGTCGCGGGATTCATGGTGGAATATTCCTCCACGCCGTACCTGCTGTTCATGCTGGGCGAGTACGTGGCCATCATGACCATGTGCGCGCTGATGACGATCATGTTCCTCGGCGGATGGCTGCCGCCGTTCCCGGTGGCGCCGTTCACCTGGGTGCCGGGAATCGTCTGGTTCGTCCTCAAGGTGTCGTTCGTCTTCTTCATCTTCGCGATGGTGAAGGCGTTCGTTCCGCGCTACCGCTACGACCAGCTGATGCGGCTGGGCTGGAAGGTGTTCCTGCCCCTGTCGCTGGCGGCCGTGGTGATCGTGGCCTTCGTGCTCAAGCTCACGGGGCTCGCCCCGGGGCTGGGCACGTGAGCCGGCCCTGACGCGATGGGCGGGCTCTCCCTCGCCGGGCTGATCGGGGCCTTTCTCGGCCTCGTCATCGGCTGGGTGGACTACAGGATCGTGGCCGGCGTGGTGGAAGGCCGGCTGCGCCGTCTCGACGACAGCGAGACGGCGGCGGACAAGGCGGATTTCGAGCGGCGCATCAAGCTGTTGCGCGTGCTGCTCCTCGCCGTGACCGTGGTGGCCTTCCCCATCGTCGGCTATTTCGCCGGGCGTGCGCTCGGCGGCTGACCGGACGTCGACACCAGGACCTCGGAAGGAGGTTTCGCCATGAGGCTCGACCAGAGCGCCAAGTCCCTGTTCCTGAAGGAGTTCGCGGCCGCGTTCGCGCTGTCGCTGCGCTACTTCTTCAAGCCCAAGGCGACCTTGAACTACCCGTTCGAGATGAACCCGCGCTCGCCGCGCTTCCGCGGCGAGCACGCGCTGCGTCGCTACCCCAACGGCGAGGAGCGCTGCATCGCCTGCAAGCTCTGCGAGGCGGTGTGCCCGGCCCAGGCGATCACCATCGAGGCGGGACCGCGGCGCAACGACGGCACGCGCCGCACCACGCGCTACGACATCGACATGGTGAAGTGCATCTATTGCGGCCTCTGCGCCGAGGCCTGCCCCGTCGACGCCATCGTCGAGGGACCGAGCATGGAGTTCTCCGTGGAGACGCGCGAGGAGCTCTACTACGACAAGCAGAAGCTGCTCGAGAACGGGGAACGTTACGAGCGGGCGATCGCGAAGAACATCGCGCTCGACGCGCCCTACCGCTGAAGACGCGCGAGATACGGGCGCATCGGGTTGTGCGCCTTCGATCGCGGGTCTATAGACGAGCCGCCCGGACCCCCGGGCGGCTTCCTACAGAGCCCACCGCGACGCAGGGCGCGAGACGCCGCCCGCGGCCGGCTCGACGGGCTTCGAGCGAGCGAGCATGAGCGTCACGGCAGCCTTCTTCTATCTCTTCGCCGGCATCACGGTGGCCTCGGCCTTCCTCGTGATCGCCTCACGCAATCCCGTGCACGCGGTGCTGTTCCTGATCCTCGCCTTCGTGAACGCGGCGGGGCTGTTCGTGCTGCTCGGGGCCGAGTTCCTGGCGATGATCCTCATCGTCGTCTACGTCGGCGCGGTGGCGGTGCTGTTCCTGTTCGTGATCATGCTGCTCGACATCGACTTCGGGAGCCTGCGCCAGGGCGTGCTCCAGTACCTGCCCATCGGCGGGACGGTGGGCGTGATCTTCCTCGTCGAGCTGATCCTGGTGGTGACGACCTACGCGGTCGACCCGGCGCTGCTCGCGGCGCAGCCGCTCGTCGGCGAGGTGCCGGCGATGACGAACACGGCCGCGATCGGCTCGGTGCTCTACACCCGCTACGTCTACTTCTTCCAGCTCGCCGGGCTGATCCTGCTCGTCGCCATGATCGGCGCCATCGTGCTGACGTTGCGCGAGCGCGTCGGCGTCAAGCGCCAGGACGCGGCGCGCCAGGCGGCGCGCACCAAGGCGGAGGCGATCGGCATGACCACGCCGCCGATCGGCAAGGGCCTGGGTGCGGGGGCTGGTGCGAGCGCCCCGCCGTCGGCCGAGCCCGCCCGTTCCCGCGAAGGCGTCTGAGGAGAACGCGCCATGATCGGCCTCACCCACTTCCTCACCGTCGCCGCGATCCTGTTCACGCTCGGCGTGGTGGGCATCTTCCTCAACCGCCGCAACGTGATCGTCATCCTGATGTCGGTCGAGCTGATCCTGCTCGCGGTGAACATCAACCTCGTCGCCTTCTCCGCCTTCCTGAACGACATCGTCGGCCAGGTCTTCGCGCTGTTCGTGCTGACGGTCGCGGCGGCGGAGGCGGCGATCGGCCTCGCGATCCTGGTCATCTTCTTCCGCAACCGCGGCACCATCGCGGTGGAAGACATCAACACGATGAAGGGCTGAAGGCCGCGTCATGTACCAAGCGATCGTCTTCCTGCCGCTCGTCGGCTTCCTCGTCGCCGGGATCTTCGGCCGTGCCATCGGCGCGCGCCCGAGCGAGATCGTCACGACGGCGCTGCTCGTCGTCTCGGCGGCGCTGTCGTGGGTGGCGTTCTTCGACGTGGCGCTGGGCGAGGGGCCGGACGTCTTCCGCGTCCAGGTGGCGACCTGGATGGTGTCGGGCGGGCTGGCGGTGGAGTGGGCGTTCCGCATCGACACGCTCACCGTGGTGATGCTGGTCGTCGTCAACACGGTCTCGGCGCTCGTTCACCTCTACTCGATCGGCTACATGCACGAGGATCCGTCGCGGCCGCGGTTCTTCGCCTACCTGTCGCTGTTCACCTTCGCCATGCTGATGCTGGTGACGTCCGACAACCTCGTCCAGATGTTCTTCGGCTGGGAGGGCGTCGGCCTCGCCTCGTACCTGCTGATCGGCTTCTGGTACCAGAAGCCGTCGGCCAACGCGGCGGCGATGAAGGCCTTCGTCGTCAACCGCGTCGGCGACTTCGGCTTCGCGCTGGGCATCTTCGCGGTGTTCTTCCTGTTCGGCTCGGTGCAGTTCGAGGAGATCTTCGCCCAGATCGCCGCCTATGCCGAGGGTGGCGAGGGGCCGACGCTGCTCGGCCTGTCGAACGTCGGCGCGCTCGAGCTCGCGGCGCTGCTGCTGTTCATGGGCGCCATGGGCAAGTCGGCCCAGTTCCTGCTGCACACCTGGCTGCCGGACGCGATGGAGGGCCCGACCCCGGTCTCCGCGCTGATCCACGCCGCCACCATGGTGACGGCGGGCGCGTTCCTGGTGGCGCGGATGTCGCCGCTCTACGAGTTCACGCCGACCGCGCTCACGGTGGTCACCTACATCGGCGCGCTCACCGCGTTCTTCGCGGCCACCGTCGGCCTCGTGCAGAACGACATCAAGCGCGTGATCGCCTACTCGACCTGCTCGCAGCTCGGCTACATGTTCGTCGCGCTCGGCATCGGCGCCTACGGCGCGGGCATCTTCCACCTGTTCACGCACGCCTTCTTCAAGGCGCTCCTGTTCCTCGGTGCGGGCTCGGTGATCCACGCCCTGCATCACGAGCAGGACCTGCGCAACATGGGCGGGCTTCGCCGCCACATTCCCTTCACCGCCGCGATGATGGCGATCGGGACGCTGGCGCTGACGGGCTTCCCGTTCACGGCGGGCTACTACTCGAAGGACGCGGTGATCGAGGCGGCCTACGCCTCGCCGACCACGGCCGGTGACGTCGCCTTCGTGGCCACCGTGATCGCGGCGCTGTTCACCTCGTTCTACTCCTGGCGGCTGTTCTTCATGGCCTTCACCGGCGCGCCGCGCTGGGCCGGGCATGGCGACGCGGCGCACGCCGCCCACGGCCACGACGACCACGAGGGCGTGGCGCACGGGGCGCACGACCGGGATCTCGAGCCTGCGACCGCGGCGCCGCACGAGCATCACGGCCAAGACCACCATGGCCAAGACCACCATGGCCAAGGCCACCACGGCCATGTGCACCAGCCGCACGAGAGCCCGCTCGTGATGACGATCCCGCTCGGCATCCTGGCCGTCGGCGCGATCGCGGCGGGCTTCCTGTTCAAGGAGGCCTTCGTCGGCCACGACTGGGAGCCCTTCTGGCAAGGGGCGATCTTCACCCGCGAGGGCAACACCATCATGGAGGACTTCCACTACGTCCCCGCCTGGGTGGTGTGGTCGCCCTTCGTCGCGATGGTGATCGGCTTCCTGCTCGCGTTCTGGATGTACGTGCGCGACAAGACAGTGCCCGGGCGCCTGGCGGCGCGCCACCCGGTGATCTACCGCTTCCTGCTCAACAAGTGGTACATCGACGAGCTCTACGACATGATCTTCGTGCGTCCCGCCAAGCGCCTCGGCCGCTTCCTGTGGCGCACGGGCGACGGCAAGGTCATCGACGGCTTCGGGCCCGACGGCGTCTCGGCGCGCGTGCTCGACGCGACCTCCTGGGTCGTGCGCATGCAGACCGGGTACATCTACCACTACGCCTTCGTCATGATGATCGGCGTCGCCGCCCTGATCACCTGGTACCTCGTCACGGGAGCCCGTTGATGTTCGGCTTCGGCATTCTCTTCGGGCTCCTCGTCCTCCCGCTCGTCGGCGCGGCCTTCATCCTGGTCCAGCGCGGCGAGGACGAGGCGACGATCGGCAACGTGCGCTGGGCGGCGCTGGCGACGACGGTGGTCACCTTCCTGCTCGCGCTCGTCGCCTGGGCGCGCTTCGACACCGGCACGGCGGATTTCCAGCTCGTCGAGACGCATGCCTGGATCTCCGAGGAGATCGCCTTCAAGCTCGGCGTCGACGGTTTCTCGATGCCGTTCGTGCTGCTGACCGCCTTCCTGATGCCGTTCTGCATCCTCGCCTCGTGGGAGACGATCAAGACCCGCGTGAAGGAGTACATGGTCGCCTTCCTGGTGCTCGAGACGCTGATGATCGGCGTGTTCGTGGCGCTCGACCTGTTCCTGTTCTACATCTTCTTCGAGGCCGTGCTGATCCCGATGTTCCTGATCATCGGCATCTGGGGCGGAAAGCGGCGCATCTACGCCTCGTTCAAGTTCTTCCTCTATACGCTCCTCGGCTCCGTCCTGATGCTCATCGCCATGATCGCGATGTACTGGGCGGCGGGCACGTCGGACATCGAGCGGCTGCTCGCCTTCGGCTTCGATCCCTCGCTGCAGACCTGGCTGTGGCTCGCCTTCTTCGCCTCCTTCGCGGTGAAGATGCCGATGTGGCCGGTCCACACCTGGCTGCCGGACGCGCACGTCGAGGCGCCGACGGCGGGCTCGGTGATCCTGGCGGGCATCCTGCTGAAGATGGGCGGCTACGGCTTCGTGCGCTTCTCGCTGCCGATGTTCCCCGAGGCCTCCGTCGACTTCGCGCCGCTCGTGTTCACGCTGTCGGTCATCGCCATCGTCTACACCTCGCTCGTGGCGCTGATGCAGGAGGACATGAAGAAGCTCATCGCCTACTCGTCGGTGGCGCACATGGGCTTCGTCACCATGGGCCTGTTCACGATGACCCCGCAGGGCATCGAGGGCGCCATGTTCCAGATGGTCTCGCACGGGCTGATCTCGGGCGCGCTGTTCCTGTGCGTCGGCGTGATCTACGACCGCATGCACACCCGCGAGATCGCCGCCTTCGGCGGGCTCACGCACCGCATGCCGGTCTACGCCGTGGTGTTCCTGACGCTGACCATGGCGAATGTCGGCCTGCCCGGCACGTCCGGCTTCGTCGGCGAGTTCCTGACCATGCTCGGCGCCTTCCAGGCCAACTTCTGGGTCGCCTTCTTCGCCGCCTTCGGCGTCATCCTGTCGGCCGCCTACGCGCTGTGGCTCTACTGGCGGGTGATGAACGGCCCGCTCGAGAAGCCGGCGCTCGCCACGATCAAGGATCTCGACCGCCGCGAGATCGTGATGCTCGCGCCGCTCGTCCTTCTCGTCATCTATTACGGCGTCCAGCCGCAGCCGATCCTCGACGCCTTCGCGGCGCCGACGGAGGCGGTGCTGCGGGCGGCGGCGCCCGCGCTCGAGGGGGCGGCCACCGCCCTCGCCGGCGCGCAGTGAGGACCTGACATGCTGCCCGAATCGGCCGTCCCGCTCCCCGTCTTCCCCATTCCCGCGCTCGGCCCGGCCCTGCCGGAGATCGTGCTGGCGGTGGGCGCGCTCGTCCTCGTCCTGGTGGGCGCCATCCGCGGCGAGCGCTCGACGGCGCTCGTCTCGGCGGGCGCCATCGGGCTGATGCTGGTGGCGCTGGCGCTCGTCTTCCTCGCCCCGGCGGAGACGCAGACCACCTTCTTCGGCGCCTTCGTCTCGGACGCCTTCGCGCGCTTCTTCAAGGTTCTGGTGCTGATCGGCTCGATCGTCGCCCTGATGATGGCGCACGACCACTTCCGGCGGCTGGGCATCGACCGGTTCGAGTACCCGATCCTGATCGTGCTCGCCACGATCGGCATGATGGTGATGGTCTCCGCCGGGGACCTGATCGCGCTCTACATGGGCCTCGAGCTGCAGTCGCTCGCCGCCTACGTGATCGCCTCGATCCACCGCGACGACGCGCGCTCCACCGAGGCGGGGCTGAAGTACTTCGTGCTCGGCGCGCTCTCGTCGGGCCTGCTGCTCTACGGCGCCTCGCTGGTCTACGGCTTCACGGGAACGGTGAGCTTCGACGGCATCCAGCTCGCGCTGGCGGGGGGCGCCTCCACCGGCGCGATCTTCGGCCTCGTCTTCGTCGCCGCCGGCCTCGCCTTCAAGATCTCGGCCGTGCCCTTCCACATGTGGACGCCGGACGTCTACGAGGGCGCACCGACGCCGGTGACGGCGTTCTTCGCCTCGGCCCCGAAGATGGCGGCGATGGCGCTCTCGGTGCGGGTGTTCATGGACGCGTTCCCGACGGTCGTCGACGAATGGCGCCAGATCGTGATCTTCATCTCGCTCGCCTCGGTGATCCTCGGCTCCTTCGCGGCGATCGGGCAGACCAACCTCAAGCGCCTGATGGCCTATTCCTCCATCGGCAACATCGGCTTCGCGCTCGTCGGCCTCTCCGCCGGCACCGAGACCGGCGTGCAGGGCGTCTTGATCTACATGGCGATCTACCTCGTCCTGACGCTCGGCGGCTTCGCCTGCATCCTGGGCATGCGCCGGGGCGGGGTGGTGCTCGAGAACGTCTCGGATCTCGCCGGCGTCTACAAGAACCACCCGGGGCTCGCCTTCTGCCTCGCCGCCGTGGTGCTCTCGCTCGCCGGCATCCCGCCGCTCGCGGGCTTCTTCGCCAAGCTCTACGTCTTCCTCGCCGCGGTCGAGGCGGGGCTGGCGGTGCTGGCCGTGATCGCGGTGGTGGCCAGCGTGCCGGGCGCCTTCTACTACCTGCGGATCGTCAAGGTCATGTATTTCGACGAGCCGGTGGCGCCCTACGACCCGATGCCGGCGCCGATCGGCGGGGTGATGGTCGCGTCGAGCGTCTTCAACGTGATCTTCTGGCTCGTGCCGGCGCCGCTGTTCGCGGCGGCGCTGATCGCCGCGCAGTCGCTGTTCTGAGCGGGTGGAGCTCTCGCCCACCGCCCGTGCGCGCGGATACCGCCTGGAGGCCCGCGCCGTCACCGGGTCGACCAACGACGACGCCGCGGCCCTCCTGCGCGCCGGGGCGCCCGTCCCGACCTGGATCGTGGCGGGGCGGCAGGAGACCGGGCGCGGGCGGCTGGGGCGGGACTGGGCCTCGCCGGAGGGCAATCTCTACGCGTCGCTGGCGCTCCTCGCGCCCTGCCCGATGCGCGAGGCGCCGCAGCTCGGCTACCTCGCGGGGCTCGCCCTCCTCGACGCGGCGCGTGCCGTGTCGCCGGAGGCGGCCGCCGGGCGCTTCGCGTTGAAGTGGCCGAACGATCTCCTGCTCGACGGCGCCAAGGCCGCGGGTATCCTGCTCGACGGGGTGGCGCTGCCGCAGGGGCGCGCCGGGCTGGTGATGGGCTTCGGCGTCAACGTCGTCGCCGCGCCGGAGGACGCGCCCTACCCGGTGGCGCGCCTCGCCGACGCGGCGCCGGGGATCTGGCGCGAGCGCCTGTTCCTGGCGCTGACGGACGCGCTCGCCGAGCGCCTCGCCGCCTTCGCGGCGATGGACCCCGGCGGGCGCCTCGCGCGTCTACGCGAGGAGTGGCTGACGCAGGCCGCGGGGCGCGAGGGCGGCGCCCGGGTGCGCGTCGCCGAGGGATTCAAGCGGGGGAGGGTGGCCGGCCTCGACGGCCAGGGCCGCCTCCTCCTCGAGACCGAGGCCGGCATCGAGACGATCGAGGCCGGCGACATGACGATTTTCTCCCGTGACATCCGCGAATGACGGGGTTCGCATCGACTTCAACGACGAAGGTGTAACGGACACATGGCTGACCAGAACAACGAGCTCGTCTTCCTGCCCCTGGGCGGGCTGGGCGAGATCGGCATGAATGCGGCGCTCTACGGCTACGGCCCGCGGGGCGACCAGCGATTCGTCATGGTGGATTGCGGGCTGAGCTTCGCGGGCGAGGAGGCGCCGGGCATCGATCTCGTCCTGCCGGACATCGCCTGGATCGAGAAGCGCAGGAAGCAGCTCGCGGCGATCTTCATCACCCACGCCCACGAGGACCACATCGGCGCGCTCATCGACCTGTGGCCGCGCCTCAAGGTGCCGGTCTACATGACGCGCTTCGCCGCGAACCTGCTCGAGGCGCGGCGCCTCGGCGAGCCGGGCGCGCCCAAGATCGACATCCGCGTGATCGAGCCGCGCCGGCGCATCGAGGCGGGGCCGCTCTCGGTCGAGTACATCCCCGTGGCGCACTCGATCCCGGAATCGCACGCGCTCGCCATCCGCTCGCCGGCCGGCCTCGTCGTGCACACCGGCGACTGGAAGATCGACGCCACCCCCACCGCGGGCGACATCACCGACGAGGCGGACTTCCGCCGGCTCGGCGAGGAAGGCGTGCTGGCCGCGATCTCCGATTCCACCAACGTGCTGCGCGAGGGCGTCAGCCCGAGCGAGAGCGCGGTGGCGGAAGGGCTCGCCGAGGTGATCAAGGCCTCGCCCTACCGCGTCGCCGTGACCACCTTCGCCTCGAACGTGGCGCGCCTGCGCGCGGTCGCGATCGCGGCGGAGGAGTGCGGGCGCGAGGTCGTGCTCGTTGGCCGCGCCATGGAGCGGGTCGCCATCGTGGCGCGCGAGCTCGGCTACCTGGACGGCGTCAAGCCCTTCCGCTCCGCGGACGCCTACGACCGGCTCCAGCGCGACAAGGTGGTCGTGCTGCTGACCGGCTCGCAGGGCGAGCCGCGCGCGGCGCTGGCGCGCATCGCCCGCGGCGATCATCCCGCCATCGCGCCCGCCGCCCGCGACCGCGTGGCGTTCTCCTCGCGCCAGATCCCCGTCCACGAGACGGCGATCGGCCCGATCCTTAACCAGC
>JBNPEA010000047.1:0-3164 GCA_051117315.1 Salinarimonas sp.
GCTCGGCGCGGAGCGAGGCGGCCTGGCCCGCGTGTACCGCGTCCAGGCCCGGCGGGTCGCGGGGGAGGGGGCGCGGACCGAGGCGACGTGAGCCGCCCCCGCTCACTCGGCGGCCAGCGCCTCGCGAATCGCGGCCGCCAGCGCCGCGTCGCGGGCCTGCGGCGTGGCTGCGGCGCGGCAGGCGTCGATCGTCGCCAGCATCCGGTCGCGGAAGGCGACCGCGTTCGCCTCGCTCAGCGCCTGATCCGCGTAGAAGTCGCAGAAGGGCTGCGCCAGGCGCGCGAGCACGAACAGGGTGACGGCGTCGGGATCGTCCGGCGTCGCCGCGCGGGCGAGGCAGGCCTGAATGAACTCCTCGCCGGTGCGGACCCCGAGGGGGCCGTCGAGGAGAATGCGCTCGACATCGTCCAGCATGTGCTCTTGCTCCTGGTGGATCAGCTCTGCGGGAAGCTGCTCGCCCCGCCGTGCGCCGCCGACCATTCCATCGGGTTGTTGAGGAAGGCCTCGACCTCGTTCAGGGTCTCGGCGGCGAAGTAGCCCTGCTGGCGCGCCACCGCCAGCACGTCCCACCAGGTGGCGAGCGAGTGCATGCGGATGCCGTGCTCGCTCAGCGTCTCCTTGGTCTGCGGGAAGATGTCGTAGTGGAAGATCACGAAGGTGTGCTCCACCGTCAGCCCCGCGGCGCGCAGCGCCTCGCAGAAGCGGATCTTGGAGCGCCCGTCCGTCGAGAGGTCCTCGACGAGCACGATGCGCGCGCCCTCGCGGAAATCGCCCTCGATCTGAGCGTCCCGGCCGAAGCCCTTGGGCTTCTTGCGGACGTACTGCATCGGCATCGACAGGCGGTCGGCGATCCAGGCGGCGAAGGGGATGCCCGCGGTCTCGCCGCCGGCGATGGCGTCGAGGGACTCGAAGCCGATGTCGCGCAGGATCACGGAGGCCGCGAAGTCCATCAGCGTCGTGCGGATGCGCGGATACGAGATCAGCTTGCGGCAATCGATGTAGACCGGGCTCGCCCAGCCGGAGGTGAAGCGGAAGGGCTCGTCGGCCCGGAAATGGACCGCCTGCACCTCGAGCAGCATCTTGGCGGTGAGCTCTGCGATCAGAGCCTTGTCGGTGAAATTGGTCACGGGATCGTCCCTCCATCGGCGCGCGGCGCCTCATTTAGCCCCTCGGGTCGGGGACGTCCAACGGAGGTTTGCCGGCGCAGGCCCTTCATTTCGCGCGATCCACGAGCGTCTTGCCGAGCCGCGTCATGACGCCGACGGCGGCCATCAGGTCGTCGATCTCCATGTGCTCGTCAGGATTGTGCGATCCCCTGGTATTGCGCACGAAGATCATGCCGCTCGGCACGCCCGCCTGCGCGAACACCGCGGCATCGTGGCCGGCGCCGCTGGGGATCGTCTCCGCCGGCAGGCCCTCCGCCTCGGCCTCGGCGAGAATCGCCTGCAGGATCGCAGGGTCGAGGCTCGCGGGCGCGGAGCGCACCGGCTCGTCGAACGCGAAGCGCACGCCGCGGTCGCGCTCGATGGCGCGCGCTTCCGCATGCGCGAGCCGCTCCACGGCTTCCAGCGTGCCGGCGTCGAGGCTGCGGGCCTCGAGGCTGAAGCTCACCTCGCCCGGGATGCGCGACATCGCGTGGTGCGCCGGGTCGGTCTGGACGATGCCCGTGGTCAGGACGAGGTCGCCGCCGTGCTGCTGGATGGTGGCCCAGTGCTCGTCCATGCGCATGACGAGCTCGCACATGGCGAAGACGGCGTCGCGCCTCAGCCAGCGCGGCACCGCGCCGGAATGGCCGGCCTCGCCGAGGCAGCGGATCTCGCGGTGGCGGATGTTGCCGCGGATGCCGGTGACGCCGGCGACGGGCCACTTGCGCTCGACCAGGACGGGGCCCTGCTCGATATGCAGCTCGACGAAGAAGGCGAAGGCCTTCGGGTCCACGAGCGGCTCGCCCGCGGCGATGCGCTCCACGGGAAGCCCCGTCTCGCGCATGGCGTCGGCGAGCGTGCCCACGCCGTCGCGGCGCTTGGCCTCCAGCGCCGCGCCGCCGAGGCGGCCGAACAGGGCGAGCGAGCCCATGTAGGCGCGCCCGAACCAGGCGCTCTCCTCGCCGCGCAGGGCCAGCACCCGCAGGGGGACGCGCCCGGCGCTCGACCCGTCGCGCACGTTGGCGACGAGCGTCAGGAGGCCCGCCACCACGCCGGCGAGGCCGTCGTAGTTGCCGCCCTCGGGCACGGTGTCGACGTGCGAGCCCAGATAGCCCGCCCGCGCCGCGGGGTCGGTGTCGCCCGGTGCGGCGATGACGAGGTTGTCGCCGGCGTCGCGCCAGGTGACGAGGCCGAGGCCCTGGGCGGTCTCCTCCAGATAGGTGAGCATCCGGCTCTCGACGGCGCCGTAGGCCGGGCGCGAGACGCCGACGCGGTCGGGAGACATCGCGACCGCATCGGCGAAGATCCGCTCGGCGAGCGCGCGCAGGTCGACGTCCCGCGCGGTGTCCGGGTCTGGGCGCAGGTTCATGCCCGCGCCTCCAGGGCGGCGTCGCCCATCATGTCGCGCTCGGCGACGGTGAGGTCGAGGGAGCCGATCACGTCCTCGATGCGCGCGATGCCGTGCGCCCGGCAATGGGCCTCGAGCCCTTCGAGGACGTCGATCAGCGCGGCGGGATGGATGAACGAGGCCGTGCCCACCTGCACCGCGCGGCAGCCGACGATGAGGAACTCGAGCGCGTCCTTCGCCGTGGCGATGCCGCCGCAGCCGATGACCGGGATCGTCGTCGCGCGTGCACACTGATAGGCCATGCGCAGGATGATCGGCTTCACCGCCGGCCCCGACAGCCCGCCCATGACGTTGCCGAGGCTCGGGCGGCGGGTGGCGACGTCGACGCTCATGGCGAGGATGGTGTTGGCGACGACGAGGGCGTCCGCGCCGCCCGCCTCGGCGGCCTGCGCCACCGCGCCGACGTCGCCGGCGTTCGGCGTCAGCTTCGCCCAGAGCGGCAGGGCGGTCGCGTCGCGCAGGCGGCGCACGAGCTCGCGCGTGCTCTCCGGGCGCATGGCGAAGGCCGTGCCGTAGTCCTCGAGGTTCGGGCAGCAGATGCTGACCTCGATCGCCGCGACGCCCGGGACGCCCACCATCCCGGCGAGCGCGGCGACAGCGTCTGGCGTGTT
>JBNPEA010000033.1:0-17270 GCA_051117315.1 Salinarimonas sp.
CGAGGCGGATGTCCGGCGTCTCCTCGTACATGCCGACGTGGATGTCCTCGCCGCCCCAGATGTTGAAGTAGAAATTGTCCGCCTCGGGGCTGTCGTAATAATCCTCGGTGATGCGGCTGACGGACTTCTCGGTGACCACGGAGGGCGTGGTCGGCCCGTCGGCGCGCAGGAAGGCCTTCTCGGCGACGTGGATGAAGAAGTCCGGCTCGATGTCCTCGAACGTCTCCTGGAAGTCGCCGTAGGTGCGGATGCGCTGGAAGCCGGCCTCCTCCATCAGGCGGCGCGTGTAGGCCTTGCGCAGCGGGAACATGTTGAGCGTGTACTCGGACTTGTCCGGGAAGGTGTACTTGAAGCGCGCCAGGCCGTCGTCGATGTACTCGGGCTCGGCGCTGACCCGGTCGCCGCAATAGTAGAACTTGTGCTTCGTCGAGAAGCCCTGGTCGAGGATGGCGTCGTAGTTGCGCTGGTCGAGGATCAGGATGCCGTCGTGCTTGAGCGCGGCGTAGAACTCCGCCAGCGCCCGGCGCCGGTCGGCCTCGTCGTGGATGTGGGTGAACGAGTTGCCCAGGCAGATGATGGCGTCGTACTTGCCCTGGATGTCCCGGTTCAGCCAGCGCCAGTCGGCCTGGACGAGCTTGGGGATCATGTTGCGCGCCCTGGCGTTCTCGAAGGCCTGGGCCAGCATCGCCGCCGATCCGTCGACGGAGGTGACGTCGAAGCCCGCCTGGGTGAGGCGCACGGAATGGAAGCCGGTGCCGCAGGCGACGTCGAGGATCTTGTGCTTGCCGCGCGCGCGCAGCACGTCGATGAAGAAGTCGCCTTCGCTCTCGGCGCGCGCCTCCCAGTCGATCAGCTCGTCCCACTTCTCGACGAAGGTCTTCACGTACTCGGCCGTGTAGTGGCCGGTCTCGCGCTTCGCGATCGGATCGTCGCCGTAGAACTGCTCCTCCGGGACGAGCTCGGCGGTGCTGAGCGTGGGCGCGGTCATGAGGTCTTCCTTCTCTCGTCGTCGTAGGGGCGGCCGCCGCCGTTCGCGACCGCGGGATGCGGGCACGGCGGGGTGGCCGTTCTCAGGACGCGGCATCAGCCGCGCATCGGCGGGCGCGCGGAACGGATCGGGCGGTGCCGATCCCGATGAAGGCGACGAGACCGCGACGGGGCCGCGGAGCCGCAGGAACGCCGCTTGCGAGACGAGCTCGAACGAGGGAGGCACGGCGCGCTCGACGGGGCGCCGCGCCAGCGGCGCGATCCACGCGCTGGACGGAAAGGAGAGTACGTCGCTTCGCCCTCATTGTCAGGCTTACATCTCAGATTTGTTTGTGCTATCAGGATCGGTCAGTGAGAGATCGTCGCCACGCAGCCAAGTCGAGTGATCGACGGGCGCCGCTGGACGCGCTACGGGCCGCGAGCGGTTACCTCGCAAGCGTTTGCCGAAATCTCTCGCGCGTTCTCCGGATAGCCTCGGCGTGCGATGCGCAGCCGGCGAAATCAATCCGGCGACGCGTCTAGTCTCCCGCAGGGCAGCGCCGACGCGCGGCGCAAATCGGGACGCCCGCTCGCGCTTCCGCGCCCCGCCTGCGACGCGCGCGCGCGGTTCGCCCGCCGTCCACCGCGGCGGCGCGCTCGCGAATTGCTTTCGCGCGCTCGGCCGTTATAGTCCGCGCCGCTTTCCGACCTCGTCGAGCGGATGCGTGCCCTCCGACCAGCGCCGCCGGCGCGGGCCGCGCCGCGAGCTTCCGAATGGAGCCAGCGTGCCATGAGTGAACCGAACGTCTTCCTGCAGCTCGTCCCCTTCATCCTCATTTTCGTCATCATGTGGTTCCTGATCATTCGCCCGCAGCAGAAGCGGGTGAAGGCGCATCAGGAGATGGTGAAGGCGCTGCGCCGCGGGGACCAGGTGGTCACCTCCGGCGGCATCGTCGGCAAGATCTCCAAGGTGATCGACGACGGCGAGATCGAGGTGGAGATTTCCGAGGGCGTGCGGGTGCGCATCGTGCGCGCGATGGTGACCGACGTGCGCTCGAAGAGCGAGCCGGTGAAGATCGACAAGTGAGGGTCGATCCGGCCCGCTGAGGTCCGTCGCCCCGGCGCGCGCCGGGGCGCGAGAGGAAGGTTCGTTCGGGAATGTTGCGCTTCAAGACCTCGACAACGGTCGCCATCCTGCTGGCGGTCGCCTTCGGCATGCTGCTCGCCATGCCGAACCTGCTGTCGCAGAGCCAGCGGGCCGCGCTCGAGGCGGCGACGCCGAGCTTCGTGCCTTCCTTCCTGGTGCCGACCCAGGGCGTCGTGCTCGGGCTCGACCTGCAGGGCGGCTCGCACGTGCTGCTCGAGGTCGACGTCGACGAGCTGATGCGCCGCGAGGCGCAGAACCTGCGCGACGAGGTCCGCCAGGCCCTGCGCGAGACCCGCACGCCGCTGGAAGGCGGCATCCAGACGACGCCGCAGGGCGTGCAGCTGCGGGTGCCGGACGACGCCGCCCGCGCCCAGCTGATGCCGCTCCTCGCCGAGCTCGAGGTGCCGCTCCAGAACGCCGTCATCGGCCAGGCCGGCACCGCCGTCGAGGTCGCGGAGGGGCCGGGCGGGCTCGTCACGGCGCGCTTCACCGAGGCCGGCGTCACCGAGCGCGTGTCGCGGGCGATCTCGCAGGCGATCGAGGTGCTGCGACAGCGCGTCGACGCGCTGGGCACGACGGAGCCGAACATCCAGCGTCAGGGCGAGGACCGCATCCTGGTGCAGGTGCCCGGCCTGCAGGACCCCGAGCGCCTCAAGACCATCCTCGGCGAGACCGCGCAGCTCGAGTTCCGCTTCCTCGCCAATCCCGGCGACAGCGACGTCGAGATGCTGCCCTCGGAGGATCTGGGCGGTGAGCCGGTCGCGGTCGAGCGCCAGATCATCGTCGGCGGCGAGGACCTGATCGACGCCCAGCCGGCCTTCGACCAGCAGACCAACGAGCCCATCGTCAACTTCCGCTTCAACGTCTCGGGCGCGCAGCGATTCGGCGACGCCACGACCCGCAACGTCGGGCGCCAGCTCGCCATCGTGCTCGACGACCGGGTGATCTCGGCGCCGCGCATCCAGTCGCCGATCACCGGCGGCTCGGGCCAGATCTCGGGGCGCTTCTCGGTCCAGGAGGCCAACGACCTCTCGGTGCTGCTGCGTGCCGGCGCCCTGCCGGCCCGGCTCACCATCGTCGAGGAGCGCACCGTCGGCCCGGGCCTCGGCGCCGATTCGATTCGCGCCGGCGCGACCGCGGCCGTCGTGGGCTCGCTCCTCGTCGTCGCCTTCATGGTCGCGTCCTACGGCTTCTTCGGCGTGCTCGCGACCGTCTCGCTGACCGTGAACGTGATCCTGATCTTCGGCCTGCTCTCGGCGCTCGGCGCGACGCTGACGCTGCCGGGCATCGCCGGCATCGTGCTCACCATCGGCATGGCGGTCGATTCGAACGTGCTGATCTTCGAGCGCATCCGCGAGGAGGAACGGCTCGGGCGGTCGGCCGTCTCGGCGCTCGACACGGGCTTCGCCCGGGCGTTGGCGACGATCCTCGACGCCAACATCACCACGCTGATCGCCGCCGCCGTGCTGTTCTTCCTCGGCACCGGGCCGGTGCGCGGCTTCGCCGTGACGCTCTCGCTCGGCATCATCACGACCGTGTTCACCGCCTACACCCTCACCCGCCTGATGGTCGCGACCTGGTTCAGGGTCCGCCGGCCGAAGTCGCTCGCGGTTTGAGGAGGAGCTCGAGACCATGTGGCTCGTCCGTTACATCCCCGTCGAGACGAAGTATTCCTTCATGCGCTGGAGGCGCTGGAGCTTCCCGTTGTCGGCGGCGCTCTCGATCCTGTGCGTCGCCGCCTTCTTCGGCCTGGGCATGAACTTCGGCATCGACTTCCGCGGCGGCACGCTGGTCGAGCTGCAGTCCCGCGAGGGGCCGGCCGCCATCGCGCAGATCCGCGAGGACGCCAACGCGCTCGGCTACGGCCAGGTCGAGGTGCAGGAGTTCGGTACGCCGCGGGACGTGTCGCTGCGCATCCAGCTCCAGGAGGCGCGAGACGAGCTCAGCGAGGAGGAGGTGCAGCAGCAGGTCGTCGCCGACCTGCGCACCGCCTTCGAGGACGACTACGTCTTCCGCCGCGTCGAGGTGGTGGGGCCGCGCGTCTCGGGCGAGCTCGTGCAATCGGGCACGCTCGGCGTCGTGTTCGCCATCTTCGGCGTGCTGGTCTATCTCTGGTTCCGCTTCGAGTGGCACTTCGCCGTGGGCGCCGTGATCGCGACGCTGCACGACCTGGTGCTGACGATCGGCTTCTTCGCCATCACGCAGATCGAGTTCAACATGACCTCGATCGCGGCGATCCTCACCATCCTCGGCTATTCGCTGAACGACACCGTGGTGGTCTACGACCGCATCCGCGAGACGCTGCGCAAGTACAAGCGCCTCACCGTGCACCAGGTGCTCGATCTCGCCATCAACGCCACGCTCTCGCGCACGATCCTGACGGGCGTCACAACCTTCCTGGCGCTGCTCGCGCTGGCGGGACTCGGCGGCGAGGTGATCAAGGGCTTCGCCTACGCGATGATCTTCGGCCTCGTGGTCGGCACCTATTCCTCGGTCTTCATCGCCGCGCCGATCCTGATCTATCTGGGCGTGCGGCCGGCGAGCGAGATCGCCGAGGCGGAGGCCGCGGCCCGGGCCCAGGCGGCTGAGTGATCCCATGCCGGCGGACCGGTCCTCGCTGACGCCCCTGCACGACGGCTTCGTCCCCGGCCGCTGGCCGATCGATGCCTACGGCGCCGGCGGCTTCCGCTTCGCCGACATGTCGCACCGCGGCTCGATCCTGGCGCTGCCATCGGGTATCCACGCCTGGGATGCGCGGACGCCTTCGGATTTGACCCCGGCCGCCTTCGCCCCAGCTCTGCGGGAGGCGGAGGCGATGGAGCTCCTGCTCGTCGGCGTCGGCGCGGATCTCGTGCTCCTGCCGGAGGAGGTGATGTGGGGATTGCGCGAGAAGGGCCTGCGGGTCGAGGTGATGCAGACGGGCGCGGCGGCGCGCACCTACACGATCCTGCTCGGCGAGAACCGCCGCGTCGGCGCGGCGCTGCTGGCCGTCGCGTGACCGGCGCGCGGGCCGAAGCGTTGGCGAGGGTCCGGCGATGAGCGAGGACGCCGCGCCGTCCCCCGCCGGCAGCATGCTCCCGGCCGACGCCCCCGCGCACGTCCGCGAATGCGAGCGCATCGTCTGGCGGGACGATCGCGACCGCTGGCTCGCCACGCTCTTCGCCCCACTCGCGGCCCGCCCGGCGCTGTTCGCGCTCTACGCCTTCGCGGCCGAGGTCGCGCGCGTCCCCGCGCGGGTGCATGAGCCGTTGCCCGGCGAGATCCGCCTGCAATGGTGGCGCGACGCGCTGGAGGGGACGCGGGCGGAGGAGGCGCGCGCGAACCCGGTCTTCGCGGCGCTGGAGGAGACCGTGGAGCGCCTGCGCCTTCCGCGCGCACCCCTCGTCGCCCTGGTCGAGGCCCGCATCCACGACCTCTACGAGGACCCGATCGCGACCGTGAACGACCTCGAGGGCTATGCCGGGGAGACCTCCTCCGTGCTGATTCGGCTCGCGAGCCTCGTCCTCGCCGGTGGCGCCGATCCGGGCCACACCGACGCCGCCGGCCACGGCGGCGTCGCCTATGCGCTGGCGGGGCTGATGCGGGCCTTCCCCTGGCACGTCCGGCGCGGGCAGCTCTACGTGCCGCCCGTCGAGACCCTGGCCCGCCACGGCCTGACGCGCGATCGCGTGGTGGCGGGGGAGGGCGGGCTCGCGCTCCAGGCGGCGCTGCAGGACGTGCGGGCGCTCGCCCGCCGCCACCTGGTGCAGGCGAGGGCCGCGCTCGCCGGCGCGCCGCCGGCGATCAAGCCCGCCTTCCTGCCGCTGGCGCTGGTCGAGCCCGCCCTCAAGGCCATGGAGCGGCCGGGCTACGACCCCTATCGCAGCCTGATCGAGATCCCCCAATGGCGCCGGCAGGTCGCCCTGTGGTGGGCGGCGCGGCGGATGTGAGGGGCGGGGGAGGCGCTGGGTTCGTCGGTCCGTGTTGCGACGCGGCCGGTGACACCGACGCTCGGACGCTCGTCTTCGCACCGTCGGGGCGCATCGGGAGGCGCATCCCCGCGCCTGAGTCCGCGGCTTCACGACACGAGGTCTGCGCCGCGCAGCGAGCGTCACGCCGGCTGGCACGCCCAGCCTTCGGGCATCGGGACGACGGCACCCGTGACCGCCGCCCGCGCTTTCGATCCCTGCACGCTCTGCCCATCCCCTCACCACCCTGCCTCCCTTTTCACCCTGCCTCCAAATTGACAGCGCCCCCCGCTTTTGATCACATGGTCAAAACTAGAGCCGGTCCAGAAGAGACCGGCCGAGGGTGAACGTGTCCGACCACTTCGCGAGCGAGGCCCGCGTGCGTATCCGCGCGGCCTCGAGGGAGGCTCATGCCGTGAGCACGCATCCTGACATCGGCGCCGGGCGCATCCCGGCGGAGGCGATCGAGGCCGGGTTCGGGGACCTGCATCCCGCGCTCGACCGCAACGAGGCGCGCGTCGCCTCCGAGCGCTGCCTGTTCTGCTACGACGCGCCCTGCATCCAGGCCTGCCCGACGGGCATCGACATCCCGCTGTTCATCCGCCAGATCATGGCGGAGAACCCGCAGGGCGCGGCCAAGACGATCCTGGACGCGAACGTCTTCGGCGGCATGTGCGCCCGCGTCTGCCCCACGGAGACGCTCTGCGAGGAGGCCTGCGTGCGCATGGCCGAGGGCAAGCCCGTCGAGATCGGGCGGCTCCAGCGCTACGCCACCGACGCGCTGTTCTCGGCGGGCCGCCAGCTCTACCGCCAGGGCGCCGCCACCGGCGCGCGGGTCGCGGTCGTCGGCGCCGGGCCGGCGGGGCTGTCCTGCGCCCACAAGCTCGCGACGCTCGGCCACGCCGTCGACGTCTACGAGGCGCGCGAGAAGGGCGGCGGGCTCAACGAGCACGGCATCGCCGCCTACAAGACCACCGACGGCTTCGCCCAGAAGGAGGTGGCGTACATCCTCGAGGTGGGTGGCATCACCATGCACCACGGCAAGCGGCTCGGCCGCGACGTCACGCTGGCCGGCCTCGCCGCCGCGTACGATGCGGTGTTCCTCGGGCTTGGCCTGCAGGCGGTGAACGCGCTCGGCGTCGACGAGGGCTCCCTCGCCAACATCGAGGACGCGGTCGCCTTCATCGAGCGCCTGCGCCAGACGGACGATCTCGCGAGCCTGCCCATCGGCCGCAAGGTGGTCGTCGTCGGTGGCGGCATGACGGCGATCGACGCCGCCGTTCAGGCGAAGAAGCTCGGCGCGGAGGAGGTCACGCTCGTCTACCGCCGCGGCGCCGACGCCATGCCGGCCTCGCGCTACGAGCAGGAGGTGGCGCTCACGAACGGCGTCGTCATCCGCCATTTCGCCCGGCCCTACGCGGTGCAGGGCAAGGACGAGGGTAAGGGCGGGGCGCTCGCCTCGGTGCTGTTCATGCGCACCGCGCTCGAGGGCGGCAAGCTGGTGGACACCGGCGAGACCTTCACGCTGCCCGCCGACCAGCTGTTCAAGGCGCTCGGCCCGCTCTTCCTGCCGACGGACGTCGCGCACGAGAGTGCCGTGATCGAGATGGACGGGCCGAAGATCGCCGTCGACGCCGAGTGCCGCACCTCGCTGCCCAAGGTCTGGGCCGGCGGCGACTGCACCCGCGGCAAGGATCTCACCGTCGTCGCGGTGGAGGACGGCAAGCAGGCCGCGCTCTCCATCGACCGGGCGCTCGCCGCCCGCCTGGCCGTCGCGGCCGAGTGAGGGAGGGACGAACCATGGCAGACCTGTCCGTCGACTTCGTGGGCATCAAGGCGCCCAACCCCTTCTGGCTCGCCTCCGCCCCGCCCACCGACAAGGCCTACAACGTCGAGCGCGCCTTCCGCGCCGGCTGGGGCGGCGTCGTCTGGAAGACGCTCGGCGAGGAC
This sequence comes from Salinarimonas sp., assembly GCA_051117315.1. Lineage (GTDB taxonomy): Bacteria > Pseudomonadota > Alphaproteobacteria > Rhizobiales > Beijerinckiaceae > Salinarimonas. Next base: position 8,011 of record JBNPEA010000033.1, read on the forward strand.
CCGCCGATCGTCAACGTGTCCGGCCCGCGCTACGGCGCGATCCACGGACCCGACCGGCGCGTGATCGGCTTCAACAACATCGAGCTGATCACCGACCGCCCGCTCGAGGTGAACCTGCGCGAGATCAAGGAGGTCAAGCGCAAGTGGCCCGATCGGGCGATGGTCGTGTCGCTGATGGTGCCCTGCACCGAGGAGAGCTGGAAGGCGATCCTGGCGCGCGTCGAGGAGACCGAGGCCGACGGCGTCGAGCTCAATTTCGGCTGCCCGCACGGCATGTCCGAGCGCGGCATGGGCTCGGCGGTGGGGCAGGTGCCCGAATATGTCGAGATGGTCGCGCGCTGGTGCAAGCAGCACACCCGCATGCCGGTGATCGTGAAGCTCACGCCCAACGTCGGCGACATCCGCAAGCCGGCGGAAGCCGCCAAGCGCGGCGGGGCGGACGCGGTGTCGCTGATCAACACCGTCAACTCCATCATGCACGTCGACCTCGACGCGATGTCGCCGTGGCCGCACACGGGCGGAAAGGGCACTCATGGCGGCATGTGCGGGCCGGCGGTGAAGCCGATGGCGCTCAACATGACCGCCGAGATCGCCCGCTCCGAGGCCACCCGCGGCATGCCGATCTCCGGCATCGGCGGCATCGAGACCTGGAAGGACGCCGCCGAGTTCATGGCGCTCGGCGCCGGGACGGTGCAGGTCTGCACCGCCGCGATGGTCTACGGCTTCAAGATCGTCGAGGAGATGAAGTCGGGCCTCTCCGACTGGATGGACCAGAAGGGCTATTCCCGCGTCTCCGACTTCGTCGGAAAGGCGATCCCCAACGTCACCGACTGGCAGTACCTGAACCTCGACTACGCGGTGAAGGCCCAGATCGACCAGGACGCCTGCATCAAGTGCGGGCGCTGCCACATCGCCTGCGAGGACACGTCCCACCAGGCGATCACCAACATGGTCGACGGGGTGCGCAAGTTCGAGGTGATCGAGGAGGAGTGCGTCGGCTGCAACCTCTGCGCAGTCGTCTGCCCGGTGGAGAACTGCATCACCATGGTGCCGCTGGAGAACGCGGTCGACAAGCGCACCGGGCGCCTGGTCGACGGCTCCTACCGGAACTGGACGCAGCACCCCAACAACCCGATGGCGAAGCAGCCGGTGGCCTACGACACCGACGCCGCCCTCGAGCCGGCCGAGTGATGCCGCCGGCCGCGGCGCGGGCTCAGGGCGCGCGCCGCGGCATCGCCCCGTCGAGGAGCAGGCGCACCAGTCCCGCGCGCGTCTCCTCGAAGAACCCCTCGTCCGCCAGCGTGCGGCCGGTGACGGCCGCCACCTGCGAGGAGAAATCGGCGTAATGCTGCGTCGTCGCCCAGATCGCGAAGATGAGCGTGTGCGGATCGACCGGGGCGAGCCGCCCGGCGGCGATCCAGCGCTCCAGGATGGCGACCTTCTCGTCGACGAGCGCCTTCAGCGGCCCGTCGAGGACGCGGCCGAGCAGCGGCGCGCCCTGCAGGATCTCGAGCGCGAACAGCTTGGAAGCGGCGGGCATGTCGCGGGAATAGGCGAGCTTGCGCGCCACGTAGGCGTCGAGCGCCGCGCGCGGGTCGCGCGCCTCGTCGAGCTCGCGCAGGGGCTCGAGCCAGAGCTCGAGCGTGCGCCGCAGGACGGCGAGGTAGAGCGCGTCCTTGGTCTTGAAGTAGTAGAGCAGGTTCGGCTTGGAGAGCCCTGCCGCGGCGGCGATCGCGTCGATCCGGGCGCCGTGGTAGCCGCGGCTCGCGAAGGCGTCGAGCGCCGCGTCGAGGATCCGCTCCTCGTTCGCTTCGCCCGCCCGCGTACGCGGGCCGTTGCGCGCCGTCGCTGCCTCGTCGCTCACCCGGATCGCCTCGTCCATGCCGTCCTCCCAGCTTGGCGCGACCGTATGGCCGCGATGCGGCGGGAGGCAAGCGCCGAAGGCCGCGCGTCCTATGTCGTTTCGGTGCCGAGGCGGGCGGCGGGATGCCGATCGGATGGGCAGCGGCATTGCGCCACCAGGATCGAGGCACGAGCGGGACAGCGATTCAGGCTCTCCCCTCTCCCTCGCGGAGAGGGGTTGGGGGTGTGGGGCGTGCAGGACGATCGCGCCGCCGATGCCGGCCTGCATCGCCGCATCGTCGACGGTGCGGCGCTCCGCTCGGCACAAGTCTTGCCGATGGCGACGCGCGCGCGGATCGGATCGTGCTCTTGCGCCGCCGCCGCGGGCGGACGAAGCTGACGGGGTCGAGCGAACGACATGCGTCTGGAGGAGTACATGGCAGGGTCCGCCGCAAGGATCGACGCAGGACAGGCCGAGCCGACGCGAGACGCCGCCCCCGAGGCGCCGGTGATCGACGTCCGGGGGCTGTCGCTGACCTTCCAGACGGCGGACGGGCCGGTCTACGCGCTGTCCGAGGTGGACCTCCAGGTGGCCGAGGGCGAGTTCGTCTCCTTCATCGGTCCGTCGGGCTGCGGCAAGACCACGCTCCTGCGCGTCATCGCCGATCTGGAGCGGGCCACGGGCGGGCATATCACGGTCAACGACATGACGCCGGAGGAGGCGCGGCTGAAGCGCGCCTACGGCTTCGTCTTCCAGGCGCCGGCGCTCTATCCCTGGCGGACGGTGGGGCGCAACGTCGAGCTTCCGCTGGAGATCTTCGGGCTGTCGCGGGAGGAGCGGCGGGCGCGGGTGGCGCAGATGCTCGAGCTCGTCAATCTCGGCGGGTTCGAGAAGAAGTATCCCTGGCAGCTCTCCGGGGGCATGCAGCAACGCGCCTCCATCGCCCGCGCGCTCTCCTTCGATCCCAAGCTCCTCCTCATGGACGAGCCCTTCGGCGCGCTGGACGAGATCGTGCGCGATCACTTGAACGAGCAGCTGCTCCAGCTCTGGGCCAAGACGAAGAAGACGGTGGTCTTCGTCACCCACTCGATCCCCGAGGCGGTGTTCCTCTCGACGCGGATCGTGGTGATGTCGCCGCGCCCCGGGCGCATCATCGACGTCATCGACTGCGACCTCGGCCCGAACCGCCCGCTCGACATCCGCGAGACGCCGGAATTCCTGAGGATCGCGCATCGCGTGCGCGAGGGGCTCCGTGCGGGGCATTCGTACGATGATTGAGGGCGCGCTCCATACGTGCCGCCCTTCTCCCCTCTCCCGGATGGGAGAGGGGCCGGGGGTGAGGGTGTGCGGTATTCCGCATGGTCGCGCCGCCGATGGTCGGCGCGCCGGCGGTGCCGACGTCTCACGAGCCGCCCGGCCGTGTTCCCTCACCCCCGACCCCTCTCCCATTCGGGAGAGGGGAGTCGCGTTCGGAGGGGCTCCATGAGCACCTCCGTCCCGCTCGTCGGCGCCGCGCGCCCCGGTCTCCTGGGCAAGCTCTGGCGCGGCAACACCGGGCCCGTCCTCGCCGTCGTCGCGGCGATCCTGGTCGTCTGGTACGTCGCCGCCGTGCTGATGAACTGGACCGGCGTCTCCGAGCGCTTCGCCCGCATGGGGCAGGAGGCGACGACGAGCACGATCTTCTGGCAGACCATGGCCGAGGATCGGCCGATGCTGCCGGCGCCGCACCAGATCCTGGTCGAGCTCGACAAGACCATCCTCGACGTCGCGCCCACCTCGCGGCGCAGCCTCGTCCACCACGCGACGCATACGATCTCGGCGACGCTGGTGGGCTTCCTGATGGGCTCGGCGCTCGGCGTGCTGCTCGCGGTCGGCATCGTGCACCTGCGCACGCTGCAGAAGAGCCTGATGCCCTGGGTGATCTCCTCCCAGACCGTGCCGATCCTCGCCATCGCGCCGATCATCGTCGTGGTGCTGGGCTCGATCGGCCTGCGCGGGCTGATCCCCAAGGCGCTCATCTCGGCCTACCTGTGCTTCTTCCCGGTCACGATCGGCATGGTGAAGGGCCTCGAGGCTCCCGATCGCATCCAGCGCGACCTGATGCGCACCTATTCCGCCTCCTCCTGGGAGATCTTCTGGAAGCTGCGGCTGCCGGCCTCGCTGCCCTACCTGTTCGCCTCGCTCAAGGTCGCGATCGCGATCTCCCTCGTCGGGGCCATCGTCGCCGAGCTGCCGACGGGCGCGCAGGCCGGGCTCGGCGCGCGGCTGCTGGCGGGCTCCTACTACGGCCAGACGATCCAGATCTGGTCGGCGCTCGTCGTCGCGGCGGCCTGCGCAGCGCTCCTCGTCGTCGCGGTGGGGCTCCTCGAGAAGGCGGTGATGAAGGCGATGGGAGGGCGGCCGTGAGCGGGTTCCTCCAACGCCGTCTCGCCAGCCCCGCCAAGGTCGCCTGGCTCGTCGCGCTCACCTGGGTGGGCTGCGTCTACGCGCTCGGCCTCGTGCACCAGCCGGACGTCGCCGGCGCGGCCGGCGGCGGGTTCTGGGCGCTGGTGCTCGCGCTGTGGGCCACGGCGACGCTCTCGGTCGCCGGCCTCGCCGGGCTGAAGACGCGCTCGCGGACGGCGCAGGCGGCGATCGACCTCTTCACGCCGCTCCTGTTCGGCGCCTTCCTGTTCTTCCTGTGGGAAGTGGTCGTCGTCGGCTTCGGCGTGCCCGGCGCGCTGATGCCGCCGCCGTCGGCCATCTGGGAGCGCATCCTCGTCTCGGGCGACCTGCTCTGGGCCGACTTCCGGCAGACCTTCCTCAAGGGCGTGCTCGCCGGCTACGCCATCGGCTGCCTGTCCGGCTTCGCGGTGGCGATCCTCGCCGACCGCGTGCCGTTCCTGCGCCGCGGGCTGCTGCCGGTCGGCAACTTCGTCGCGGCGCTGCCGATCATCGGCATCGCGCCGATCATGGTGATGTGGTTCGGCTTCGACTGGCAGTCCAAGGCCGCGGTCGTCGTGGTGATGACCTTCTTCCCCATGCTGGTGAACACGGTGGCGGGCCTGGAGGAGGCCTCGCGCATGGAGCGCGACCTGATGCGCTCCTACGCGGCGGGCTATTGGGAGACGCTGGTGAAGCTGCGGCTGCCCGCGGCGCTGCCCTTCGTCTTCAATGCGCTCAAGATCAATTCCACCCTCGCGCTGATCGGCGCCATCGTGGCCGAGTTCTTCGGCACGCCGATCGTGGGCATGGGCTTTCGCATCTCGGCCGAGGCGGCGCGCCTCGGCCTCGACATGGTCTGGGCCGTGATCGCGCTCGCCGCGGTCGCCGGCTCCACCTTCTACGGTCTCGTCGCGCTCGCCGAGCGCGCCGCGACGTTCTGGCATCCGTCGATCCGCAAATAACAGGGGAGCGGCGACGTGAATGAGGGAGAGCGAAGCATGCTGAAGAGAACGGTACTCTCGGGCGCCGCGGGGCTCGGGCTGCTGGCAGGGATGGCCGGCGGCGCGCAGGCGCAGGACGCGACCGACATCACGCTCCAGCTGAAGTGGGTCACCCAGTCCCAGTTCGCGGGCTACTACGTGGCGCAGGAGAAGGGCTTCTACGAGGAGGAGAACCTCGACGTCACGATCAACCCGGGCGGCCCGGACATCGCGCCCCCGCAGCTGATCGCCGGCGGCGGCGCCGACGTCATCGTCGAGTGGATGCCGGCCGCGCTCGCCGCCCGCGAGCGCGGCGTGCCGCTCGTCAACATCGCCCAGCCCTTCGAGCGCTCGGGCATGATGCTGACCTGCCGCGAGGACACGGGCATCACCTCGCCGGACGACTTCGCGGGCAAGACGCTCGGCGTCTGGTTCGCGGGCAACGAGTACCCGTTCCTCGCCTGGATGTCGCGGCTCGGCCTCGCCACCGACGGTTCCGACGCCGGCGTCACCGTGCTGCGCCAGGGCTTCAACGTCGACCCGCTGATCCAGGGCCAGGCGGACTGCGTCTCGACCATGACCTACAACGAGTACTGGCAGGTCATCGACGCGGGCTTCACCCCCGAGCAGCTCGTCGTGTTCCCTTACGCGGACCAGGGCGTGGCCACGCTGGAGGACGGCCTCTACGTCGACGAGAGCCGGCTCGAGGATCCCGCCTTCGTCGAGGCCATGGCCAAGTTCGTGCGCGCCTCGATGAGGGGCTGGGACTACGCTCGGGAGAACCCCGAGGAGGCGGCCATGATCGTCCTCGAGAACGACGCCAGCGGCGCCCAGACCGAGGAGCACCAGGTGCGCATGATGGGCGAGATCGCCAAGCTCCTCGCCTCCGGCGACGGCGCGGGCCGTCTCGACCCGGCGGCCTACGAGCAGACCGTGGAGACGCTGCTCTCCTCGGGCGGCGACAGCCCGGTGATCTCGGCGGCCCCGGAGGGCGCCTGGACGCACGTCGTCGTCGACGCGGCCGGCCTGTGAGGTCATGATCCCGGGACCGGCCGCGACGCGGCCGGTCCCCACGCCGTCAACGAAGCGAGTTTGCAGGGGAGGACGCCATGGCCTTCGTCATCAAGGGCGGAACCGTCGTCAACGCCGACATATCCGAGCGCGCCGACGTGCTCGTGGAGGGGGAGACCATCGTCGCCGTCGGGCCCGACCTCGAGGTCCCGGCGGGCGCCGAGGTCATCGACGCCACCGGCGCCTACGTCATGCCCGGCGGGCTCGACCCGCATACGCACATGGAATTCAGCTTCATGGGCACGGTGTCCGCCGACGATTTCGAGTGGGGCACCAAGGCCGCGCTCTCGGGCGGCACGACGATGATCGTCGACTTCTGCATCCCAGGCCCAGGCCAGCGCATGACCGAGGCCTACCGCGACTGGCGCGCCAAGTCCGAGAAGGCCGCGGGCGACTATTCCTACCACCTCGCCGTCACCCACTGGGACGAGCAGGTGTTCGACGACATGGCCGCCATCGTCAACGAGCACGGGGTGAACACCTTCAAGCACTTCATGGCCTACAAGGGCGCGCTGATGGTGGAGGACGACGTGCTCTTCCACTCCTTCAAGCGCTGCGCCGATCTCGGCGCCATGGCCATGGTCCACGCCGAGAACGGCGAGGTCGTCGCGCAGCTGCAGGAGGACTACATGGGCCGCGGCATGTCCGGCCCGGAGTTCCACGCCTACTCGCGCCCGCCCGAGGTGGAGGGCGAGGCGGCGAACCGCGCGATCATGATCGCCGACATGGCCGGCTGCCAGCTCTACATCGTGCACGTGTCGTGCAAGGACGCCCACGACGCCATCGCTCGCGCTCGCGCCGCCGGCAAGCGCGTCTACGGCGAGCCGCTGATCCAGCACCTCACCCTCGACGAGACCGACTACCACAATGCCGACTGGGACTATGCGGCGCGGCGCGTGATGTCCCCGCCGTTCCGCCCGAAGAAGCACCAGGAGAGCCTCTGGACCGGGCTGCAGGCGGGCTCGCTGCAGGTGGTGGCCACCGACCATTGCTCGTTCACGAGCGAGCAGAAGCGCATGGGCCAAGGCGACTTCCGCAAGATTCCCAACGGCACCGGCGGTCTCGAGGACCGCATGCCGGTGCTGTGGACGCGCGGCGTCAATACCGGCATCCTCACGCCCAACGAGTTCGTGGCGGCGACGTCGACCAACTCGGCGAAGATCCTCAACTGCTATCCGCGCAAGGGCGCGATCCGCAAGGGCGCCGACGCGGACATCGTGATCTGGGACCCGGAGGCGACGAAGACGATCTCGGCGACGACCCAGGTCTCCCGGATCGACTACAACGTCTTCGAGGGCGTGGAGCTGAAGGGCCTGCCGGCGAAGGTGTTCCTGCGCGGGCGCCTCGCCGCGCAGAACGGGCGGGTGCTGGCGGAGCGCGGCTGGGGCACGTTCGTCGCCAGGAAGCCCTTCCCCGCGCCGGCCCGCGCGCTCGCGACCTTCAAGGCGCTCACCGCGCCGCGGCCGATCGCGCGCGAGCACGGCACGGTGGTGCCGTAGCTCCCCTCTCCCGGATGGGAGAGGGGCCGGGGGTGAGGGAGCGCCGTTCGACGGCCGTCCTCCCCGTCGCGGCTCCTCTCCGAGCGTATTCCCTCACCCCTGCCCCTCTCCCGTTCGGGAGAGGGGTTCAGCGAGGCAAGCGATGCAGAACCTCACGATCGACGCCCAGCGTCTCTGGGACACGCTGATGGAGACCGCCAAGGTGGGCGGCACCGCCAAGGGCGGCATCAAGCGGCTCACGCTGACCGATCTCGACCGCGAGATCCGCGACTGGTTCAAGGCCGAGTGCGAGAGCCTCGGCTGCACGGTCGTGGTCGACGAGGTCGGCAACATGTTCGCCACGCGCCCGGGCAAGCGCACGGACGTCGCGCCGATCGCCATCGGCTCGCATCTCGACACGCAGCCGACCGGCGGCAAGTTCGACGGCGTCCTCGGCGTGCTCGGCGGCCTCGAGGTGATGCGCACGCTCCACGCGCTCGGCTACGAGACCAACGCGCCCCTGATGCTGGTGAACTGGACGAACGAGGAGGGCTCGCGCTTCGCGCCGGCCATGCTCGGCTCGGGCGTCTACGCCGGCGTCTTCGACACCGCCTTCGCGGATTCGCGTGAGGATCGCCAGGGCGTCAACTTCGCGCAGGCGATCGAGGAGATCGGCTATCGCGGGTCCGAGAAGCCCGGTGCGGTCAAGTTCTCCGCGATGCTCGAGCTGCACATCGAGCAGGGGCCGTTCCTGGAGGCGGAGGGCAAGACCATCGGCTTCGTGCAGGGCGTGCAGGGCATGCGCTGGTACGAGGTGACGCTCACCGGCCGCGAGGCGCATACCGGCTCGACGCCGATGCGCCTGCGCAAGAACGCGCTGGTCGGCGCCGCCCGCCTCGTCGACCGCATCGACGCCATCGCGCTCGAGCATGCGCCGCATGCGGTCGGCACGGTCGGCCTGCTCGAGGTGACGCCGAACTCGCGCAACGTCATCCCCGGCCAGGTGTTCTTCACGGTGGACTTCCGCCATCCCGAGGATGCGGTCCTCGCGCAGATGGAGACGAAGCTCCATGCCGCCATCGAGGCGGTCGCGGCCGAGATCGGGCTGGAGGTCGACCACACGAAGGTGTGGGACTCACCCCCCGTGAAGTTCGACCCCGACCTCATCGCCGCCGTGCGCAGCGGCGCCGAGAAGGCCGGCTTCCCCCACCGCGACATCATCTCCGGCGCCGGCCACGACGCCGCCTACACCGCCCGCGTCGCGCCCACGACGATGGTGTTCGTGCCGTGCGAGGGCGGCCTCTCGCACAACGAGGCGGAGTCGACGTCCTTCGACGAGTGCGCCGCGGGGGCGCAGGTGCTCTTGAACGCGCTGCTGGAATACGACGCGCGGTTCGCGTGAGGGGTCAGACGATGGCGTAGCCGATGGCCTTGGCGGCTGCGAAAAGCGGCGCGCGCAGGGCC